>CALCYA010000105.1 GCA_937906165.1 uncultured Bacteroidales bacterium
AGCTGCGCTCATTGCGTGTAAAAATAAATTTTTACCCATTCGCTTGCACAACATTTGCGCGTTTGTTGTTATATTTGCAGTAAACTGCGAATATAGGATATGGCTTGGAATAATAAACGAGTAAACTTGTTTTATTCTCCACTTGCCTTTCACTATGTTTGCGGTAAACTGCGAAAATAGGATGCGGCTCGGAATAAAAAACGAGTAAACTTGTTTTATTCTCCACTCGCCTTTCACTATATTTGCGGTAAACCGCGAACATAGCCTGCACTCGCAGTGAAATGTCAAAGTAAACTTTGCTAATCTCGCTCGTTTGTCACTATATTTGCGATAAAATATGAAATAGGTTCATTTGTAAAAAAAATGATTAAGTTGTGAATCCTTAGTCGATACATGAGTCTAATTCAGGATATTTATGGATAAGAAAATACTTGAATTTGTAACATTCTGCATTGGGAAACTTTCTTTGTTGCTGAAACTGCCACAGCAAGAAGTATATAGGCGTCTCAAGGTTTCCGGAATCTTGGATGAGTACATCATACCCTCATACGATGTACTTCATACATTCAGTTCCCGTTACTTAATGGAAGACCTTACTGAATATATGAGGGAGAAAGGAGTGCTTGAAGCATGAAACTGTCCGCACGGCATGAGTTTAAACCCATGTTGCGTGCGACTAACCGCTAATGAACTCGCCGATAACAAAACTAAAGTTTTGTCATTCTGAACGTAGTGAAGAATCTTGTAACCAGCAGCACTGGAACTCCCTCCGGATTTAAATAACTGTAACATTTTACAAGTAAGACACATTTTATTTACCGCTGATAAATAATTAAAATATTCTCGTTATGTATAAATTTTACATTGTGCAATTAGTACTGCTTGTAATTGCAATAACCAACCTCGCAAGAGCATTAAGAGAGAAGAGTTCGAAGGGCAAAGTGTGGGGTGTGACAATCAATACTATTGCTATCGTTCTTCTTGTATCGGCATTGATAATCGTACTTTTGCAATAAGTTCAATAATGGCGACAGCCCAAAATGGGTATTTGCCACTTTAATATAAAAATATACTTTTACAGCTCTACAATCAATGATGTATTTTGATTTAGAATTACGGTAAAAAGTGACCCGCCAGCAGTTCTTACTGGATGCTGACGGGTTCTGTCGTGTTTTGACTATTTACACAAAATTATGGATAGTGCCGATTTTTACGATTTCTTGTCTTTCTTAAAGGAGGACAGTGAAAATATCCCGCACGCAGTAGGGATACCCTTGGTGGGCTTGTCGTTCTGACAGAGCGGAGCAACGGAAGGGTCTTTTTCTTTGCTTGTTTGTATCAATCTTTATGGTATTCAATGACACCGGGACCATTGCAACTGAATACCCCATTCTTGTAAACAATTCCTTCGTCGCTCATCCATTCTTCAATCATTTCTTGCATCTGTTTTTCCTTGAAAGCAAACCAGTTCTCACGTTGGCTTGTGTAGGACAGCGTCTGCTTGAATGACGAGAATGGTTTGCGGTACCGCAGTGACATCTGCAATTTTTCTTTCTCTTGGCCATCGGGAAGCGAGTTTGCAAAATCTTCCATTATGCAGAATAAAACCCTTGATGGCAAAGGTTCAATCCAGAGTACACGGTGCCCATCTTCGGGGTAACATCCGGTATCTTCAATGAGGGGAACGGTATCTTGCTCGTCAAAATCATAAAACCAGACGATATCATACGAATGGTCCTCCATTGCGTGCGAGACTGCGTTAATGAACTTCTCGTATTTTGTTTTCATATCAAATTGTTCTGTTCTGTCAAGATTACTCGTGCACTTTTATTTCAGTTGCGAATATAATATACTTTTCTTGCGTGATAATATTTTTCAATGATAATTTGGGCGCTTTCACCGAACGAACCAATAATCTTGTGGCTTGCATATGCCCCTTTGTTTGTGATCAAAGGAATTATCACAAAGTCGCAGAAAGGTTTAAATTTTAATTTATCAGCCTTTTGCGATGATTCATTGTTCATCAAATGATTTTGTGCTTGTATAGTTATATGTATTATTTTGTTATATTTGCAATATATGCAACATTTTGTTGCATAAAAGAATATTTATGAATGACAATTAAATTGATATATGTCTTTTTGGGGAAAATTCATAGAATCAATAAGTGGAGTTGATAACCATACGGTTACTTCCAAAGAGGTGTCTCGTGATGCGTCCCGTTAT
This sequence comes from uncultured Bacteroidales bacterium, assembly GCA_937906165.1. Lineage (GTDB taxonomy): Bacteria > Bacteroidota > Bacteroidia > Bacteroidales > Bacteroidaceae > HGM04593. Next base: position 2,227 of record CALCYA010000105.1, read on the forward strand.
GCCTTTGTAGATATAGAGGTGGGTGTTAAGGATAAGAAAATCCATGATATCGGTGCTTTGAGATGGGACAGAAGTATTTTCCATTCTGCCAGCAAATACGATCTGCTCGATTTTTTAAAGGGAGTAGATTTCGTTTGTGGACACAATGTTGTTCATCATGATGCAAAGTATCTTTTTGAAGATAATTCCCCACAATGGGCTTTGGTAGATACACTTTATGTCTCGCCTATTCTGTTTCCGGAAAGACCTTATCATCGGCTATTGAAAGATGATAAGTTGATGAGTGAACAGATGAATAACCCTGTCAATGATTGTGAAAAGGCACTTGATTTATTGATGGATGAGGTGGCCCGTTGGAGTTTGTTGGCTGAAGAAAAGAAACTGATTTTTGCTACGCTCCTATATGATGTTCCTGAGTTTAAAGGCTTTTTTGAATTTGTTGATGCCAAAACTGAAAAGAAATATCATTTGGCAAGTCTGATACGTTCTGTATATCATAGTAAAATTTGTGCACATGCTGATATTGAAAGTGTCATTGCCGATTACCCGTGTGAGTTGGCTTATGTTCTTGCTCTGATAGATACTACAGATTATCGTTCGGTAACTCCTGCTTGGGTGCTATTCAATTATCCTAAGGTTGAACATGTAGTGAAGCTTCTTCGGCAAACAAGATGCGATTATGATTGTGATTATTGTAATAGATTTCTAGATGCTAATTATGCCCTAAAGCAGTTCTTTGGCTATGATGGTTTTCGTACATATGAAGGCGAACCGCTTCAAGAGAATGCCACGCAGGCGGCAATTGACGGTAAGTCTCTGTTGGCAATATTTCCAACAGGTGGAGGAAAGTCACTGACATTTCAGTTGCCGGCATTGATGGAAGGTCGAACTGTGCATGGCTTAACAGTCGTTATTTCTCCCTTACAGTCATTGATGAAAGACCAAGTGGACAATCTTGCCGAAAGAGGTATTTCAGATGCTGTCACCATTAATGGCTTGCTTGATCCAATAAGCCGTTCTCTTGCTATTCAGCGTGTATTGGATGGTGATGCATCGTTACTGTATATCGCTCCCGAGATGTTGCGCTCTAAAACGATTGAAAAGATTCTTCTTGCGCGTCATGTGGTACGTTTTGTAATTGATGAGGCCCATTGTTTCTCATCATGGGGACAGGATTTTCGTGTTGATTATCTTTATATCGGTAAGTTTATCAGCGAATATCAAAGAAAAAAAGGATATAAAGGAACTATTCCCGTTTCGTGTTTTACAGCTACTGCCAAACAAAAGGTCATACAGGATATATGTGATTATTTCAAGAAAACGTTGGGGCTTGAACTGCAACTTTTTGCGTCTACTGCTTCTAGGACAAACCTGCGGTATTCAGTAATTCATGCAGATTCAGACGATGATAAATATATGAAACTTCGTTCGCTGATTTCAGAATCGACATGTCCCGTAATTGTGTATGTGTCCAGGACGAAGCGAACGGAGTTATTGGCTGAGAAATTATCCCGTGATGGATATAAGGCATTGCCATTTAATGGGCGAATGGGTGCTGATGACAAAGTTGCCAATCAGGATGCTTTTATGACTGATAAGATACGCATAATTGTTGCGACATCTGCTTTCGGAATGGGAGTTGATAAAAAGGATGTGGGACTGGTCATACACTATGATATTTCGGATTCTTTGGAGAACTACGTACAAGAGGCTGGACGTGCAGGTCGTGATCCGAATCTTGATGCACGCTGTTATGTCTTGTATAGCGATTCGGATCTTGATAAACATTTTATTCTTCTAAATCAGACAAAGCTTAGTATAAGCGAAATTAATCAAGTTTGGAAAGCTGTGAAGGATATGACAAAGCAGCGTATGCGTATTTGTTGCTCTGCTTTGGAAATAGCAAGAAAAGCTGGTTGGGATGATTCTGTTTATGATATCGAAACGCGTGTACGAACTGCGTTGGCTGCTCTCGAACAGGCTGGTTACTTAGAGCGTGGTAATAACGTACCTCATGTATATGCTACAGGCATAACTGTGAAAAATGTCAATGAGGCTCGCAAACGCATTACAGAATCTGTTTTGTTTGAAAATGAAGAGATTGAAAAGGCTGTACGCATTATCAAATCATTGATATCGCAAAAAAATATAGCAAAAGCACAAGATGATATGGCGGAATCGCGTGTTGACTATTTGGCCGACATTCTTGGTTTAAATAAGAATGAGGTTGTATCTGTGGTTCTGCGTATGCGTCAAGAAGGTATATTGGCCGACAGTAAGGATATCTCTGCATATCTGAATGATGTGGGAGAGTCTGAAAATAGGTCTAAGCGCCTATTGGAGAAATTTACAAAGCTCGAACGTTATATTCTTAAAACGATACCAGATGATGTATTAAGAATCTCTTGTAAGCAACTGAACGATAATGCGTTGAATGAAGGTATCGCAACTGCAACTGAAAAAGATATACGTACATTACTTTATTTCCATACAATAAAAGGGTACACCTTAAAGAAAGAGGATGCTGCGCATAATATTGAGGTGGTTCGTAAGGCTGACATGGAAGCTACGATAAGGCGTTTCGAGAAACGTCTTGAGATATGTCGCTTTGCAGTGGAATGGCTCTTCAAACTGACTCAGAAAATTAGTGAAGAAGAACTGAAGAGAAAAGGTGTGCAGTTTTCAATCGTTGAGTTGTTGAATGATTTGAAATCCAATGCCGCCAGCTTGTTCGGAACCTTACGGGATGTACAACTGGAGGATGTGGAAGAAGCACTGCTTTATCTGTCCAAAATAGGCGCTTTGAAGCTCGAAGGAGGCTTTCTCGTTCTTTATAATGCCATGGATATCCGTCGTGTAAAGGACAATAGATTGCGTTATAAGCAGGAAGATTACCGTATGCTTGATGAATTCTATAAGCATAAGATTCAGCAAGTTCACATAGTAGGTGAATATGCCAATCTGATGGTTGAGGATTACTATAAGGCTTTGCAATATGTGCAGGATTATTTCCAAATGGATTATAAACGGTTCGTGTCGAAATATTTTAAAGGAGACCGTGTGCATGAGATAGAGCGTAATATAACACCCGAAAAATTCCAGCAACTTTTTGGGACACTCTCAAATAAGCAGATGGATATCATCTCTGATAAAGAATCGCGATGTATTGTGGTTGCTGCAGGTCCGGGTAGTGGAAAAACAAGAGTTCTTGTACATAAACTGGCGTCTTTGCTTTTACTTGAGGATGTTAAACACGAACAGTTGTTGATGCTTACTTTCTCTCGAGCATCTGCAACTGAGTTCAAGCAACGCTTGATGGGGATAATTGGTAATGCCGCACATTTTGTTGAAATAAAGACATTCCATTCCTATTGTTTTGACCTGCTTGGTAGAATCGGAAATCTGGATGATGCAAAAGACGTAGTATCACGCGCTGCGAAAATGATTAACGATGGGGAGGTTGAACCGAACCGTATTGCAAAGACTGTTCTGGTTATTGATGAAGCGCAGGATATGAGTTGCGAGGAATATGCATTAGTACGCGCCTTGATGCATGCAAACGAAGAAATGCGTGTTATTGCGGTTGGTGATGATGATCAGAATATCTTTGAATTCCGTGGCTCTGACTCTGCTTATATGGGTCGGTTGCTCAAGGAACCAGATAGCAGACTTATTGAGATGACCGAGAATTATCGAAGTACGCAACATGTTGTAGAGTTTGCAAATACATTTGTAAGAAAGATAAAGGGCAGAATGAAAACTATTCCAATTGTTTCTAAGAGTCAAGAAAAAGGAATGGTTAGCATGGTTCACCATACATCAGCTGTAATGTATAAGCCTCTTGTAGACAATTTGGTGAATAATCGTGGGCGAGGTTCTATTTGTGTCCTTACTCAAACTAATGAAGAAGCTGCGATAATAGTAGCACTTCTTAGAAAGTATGGCTTGAGGTGTAAGCTTATTCAAAGTTTGGATGGTTTCCGATTCTGTAATATGGCAGAGGTGCGTCTATTTTTAAAATACCTGGAGACAAATACACATACACCTTTGATAGCGGATAAGGTATGGGAAGAGTCAAAGTTAAAAACATATACTGTATTTAAGGAGTCGGCAAGTCTATGCTATTTGCAGAAATGCATACAATTGTTTGAAGATACAAATAAGGCTAAATATCTGACAGATTTTAAAGAGTATCTCTTTGAGTCTTCTGTAGAGGATTTCTGTGATTTGCAAAGTGCTGATGTAGTAGTGTCTACAATCCATAAATCTAAAGGTATGGAGTTTGATGACGTGTATATGCTGGTTACTGAACCACTGTACATTACAGATGAGCTTCTACGTCGTTATTATGTAGCTATTACGCGTGCGAAGAAACGATTATTTATACATGCCAATTGTTCTTTATTTGATACATTCAAAGTTGACCATAAGAGTTTTGAAAAGGAAATACACGAGATGCCAGAAGAAGTTGTACTCCAACTTTCTCATAAAGATGTAAATCTTGGTTATTTTAAATCACGCAAAAGAGAGGTGTTGGCAATGCGTGCAGGACAAGAACTTCGTTTTGACAATAACTATTTATATGATATACGCAATAATATGCCTGTCTGTCAATTATCTCAGAAAATGCAGGGCGAACTATTGTCATGGGGAGAAAAGGGATACTCTGTATCGGCTGCCTTTATTCGTTTTATTGTTGCATGGCGTCCCAAAGATGCTCCAAAAGATGAGAAGGAACATGCTGTTTTGCTGGTAGATCTCAAATTGAACAAAGATAAATGTTTTAACTGACACGATAACCAATAACACTATGCAAAAAATACTGATAACAGGAGCCAACGGCTTTGTAGGCAGCCGTTTTGTGGAGCGTTGGAGGAATGAGTTTGAGATTCTTGCTCCGTCGCATGCAGAGCTTGATATCACTGATGCTGTCTCGGTAGAGCGTTATATCATAGAGCATGCACCGCAGGTGGTTCTGCATCTTGCGGCGTTGTCCAACACTTGGTACTGCGAGCAGCATCCGGACGAGAGCTACCGCGTGAATGTGGAGGGTGTATGCAACCTTGCGGCTGCGGCAGCACGCAACGGAGTCAAGTTCGTATTCTTCTCAAGTGACCAGGTCTACAACGGAAACTGTGAGAGTGGGCCACTGAGCGAGGAGGTGCCTGTTGCTCCTGAGACGGTCTACGGCAGGCATAAACTGGAGGCTGAGCAGCGTGCGCTTGAGCTGTGCCCTACGGCGGTGGCTCTGCGTGTGACATGGATGTATGATGTGGAGCGCGAGGGAATGCCGGTACATGCGAACTTTGTGCTGAACATTGCAAAGGCAATCAAGGAACGTACTCCTCTTGTGCTGCCTGTACGCGAGTATCGCGGGATAACATGGGTGCGTGATATTGTTGAGTATCTACCCGCAACCTTTAACCTGGCAGGTGGTGTCTACAACTATGGTGCGGGGTGTACTATGGATACATATGAGACTGCATGCTGTTATTGTGAGATGCTGGTAGGCTTGCAGTCGGGGCCTCTGTTGCACCCTGATTATGAGCGTTATCCTAACCATGAGCGTAACCTGTCGATGTCTACCGACAAGATTTTCCGTGCTTCGGGTGGAGCAATCTGTTTCGGCAGTACTATGGACGGGCTAAGGATTTTTGCGGAGCTGAATCCGTGAGTTGTTGCATGAACAGGGAATGGATTGCCGGTGATTAACGGGAATTTTCGCTTTGCTCAAAATGACTGCCTCGGGGATGATAGAACACAATGTTCTTCTTTACCAGAACTTGTTATACTTCTCGCTGTACTCGAATCCTGCCTGCAGCAGTTTGTTTTCAAGCTCTTTGCGGTCTATGTCAAGGTCGGTGCATAGCTCGTCGAGCGACTGGTAACGGTCGCGAAGGTACATGTTTACTGTGCTGAACAGCATCATAGGGTCATTGGGCAGTTCCATAATATCCTTTTTTTGATTCAATCTTTGAGGTTGGCCTCAAAGATAAGAAAACTTCTTTAGAAATTCGAATGGCTTCTTAATTGAGGTGGAATGTATCGTAAATTTATCATAACCGACGATGGGGTGTTGCGCTTCGGGCGCGTGGCGCAGCATAGGGACCTGCTGGAGTGGGGCGAGGAGTGCAGCAATGGCGGTGGCTTCTGGAATCTTGACGAGTCGCGTGGAGTGCTCCTGCTTTTCGGACGTTCGTTCAATTTCGGGGCGCCGGCCATTGAGCGTGTGAGGTCCGTCGACTGGGACGGCGCCGGTGGCGTGGAGCTCCCTCTGTTCTATCTCCCAGAGTGGCCACGCGAGGGTACTATGATTCCTGTGGTGTATTGAGGCTTTCTTAAAAAAATAATCTTTTTTTTAGACTTTTCCGCTTCCTGTCCGTATAATGGGTGTAAGCGAATAAAGATGATAAAGGTTGACAATGACATAATAGAAAAATGCAAGTCAGGTGACAGGAGTGCGTTCCGTACACTGGTGCTCGCCTATCAGCCTATGCTGTATTCGTTGTCACTGAAGATGCTATGCCACGAGGAGGATGCAAAGGATGCATTGCAGGATACTTTCCTGAAGGTGTGGCAGAACATCTCCTCTTTTGACGGACGTTGCAGTTTCTCTACTTGGGTATATACCATAGCTTCCCGTGTGTGTCTCGACCGCCTGAGGAGCGCGAAGAATCTGTTGCCGCTACCCGGTGATGAGGATACTCTGCGTGACTATGCCGATGACACCGACCCGCAACGCTCCCTTGAGAGCTGTGAATGGGTGAGGATTGCAAGGCTTCTTGCCGACAGGTTGAGTGCAAAGCAGAGGCTTGTGTTTACCCTCTGCCATTTTGAGGGGCTTGAAGCGGCAGAGGTGGAACAGATAACAGGAATGTCGGCTGACAAGGTGAAGAAGAATCTTTATGTCGCCAGACAGACCATTCGTGAACGTTTAAAACAATTGGGATATGAATAAGGCCGATAGATTGTTGGAACGCCTGCAAGGGCAGCAGCCGGTGCTTGACGGTGCCGAGGAACTTGCCGATGCCATCATGGCGCGTATTGAGGAGGGGGCTGTGCAAGAGAGCGGTGCAGTGGAATCCGTCCCGTTGTGGAGGGCACTGCTCGGAGGTACATTCTCTGCTGCCGCAGCAGTGGTCGTGGGGCTCTTTATCGTTATGCACGATGCTGCCGTCCCACAAGAGAATAAAGTTGCATATAATATGACCGATAACGGCGTCTATGACAGGATAAAGGAGTGCCGCACTGCCGCGGATGTGTATGCGCTCTATTCCGAGCGTAAAAAGTCGCAATCGGCGTTCAATATCAATTTCGCAATGATAAAAAACATGTATTATGAAAAAGCCAAGTAAATTATTTGTAATGATAGCCTTTATGGCGGCACTCCTTTCCTCCTGTCAAGGGGATATTGAGATGCTGACAATAGTTAATGAGGACGGTAGCTGTATGCGTGAGATTATGGTAGATGCGGACCGTTCGTTGCTTACAACAGGAAAGTATGACAATGATGACCCGCGCGTGGCTCGCATTGAAGATGGTTGGGAACTGTACTGGGGTTACAAGGGCAGCAACAAGCGTTTCCCTATCCCGATGTCTACAGAAAGGTACGACTCCATTTCAAGGGAAGTGGGCCCGTCAAGGGCTGTGAAGGATACCGTGTGTGTATATGCACGCAAGAGGTATGCCTCTGTCGAGGATATGTGTGCAGGCTCGCCGATGTTTTTTGTTGATGAGCAGGCCGGTGTCGATGGCTCGCTTGAAAAAGAGTTCCGTTGGTTTTATACCGACTATGTCTTTACGGAAAAGTTCTCTTCTGTAGCGGATTATTTCAAAGTGCCTGTCACGGATTTCATGAGCGAGGAAGAGGCACTATACTGGTTCTCAGGAACCCCTGACCTTTATGCCGGGAAACCTACATGGAGGTATTATGAAATGCTCGAAGATTTGAAGGAGAAAGCGGATAGATGGGTTTTTGCAAATATCTATTACTATCTCCTCTCCGGCATTGCCGACAGATATGATATGGTTGTGGATCCGCCTGTGTCAAAAGATGAGTTTATTGCTCAACTCGGAGATGTTGTGAAGCAGCTCGCTTCATGCGATACGTATAAATTGGAGTACAGTACTGCCCGTTCTATCGTCAGTTCACACTTCGGTAGCGACGCCTATTCTCCATTCATTAATGAAGATGAGTGGAAAAAAGATGAGAAATTGTCTGCTACAGCTTTTGATTACTTGTTTCTTTTCTATTACAATGAAAGCGTTGTCATGCCGGGTAGGATCATTGACGCCGGTGGCGGAATATACAAGGATGGTGTTGTTACATTCACGGTTGATGCAGGACGCTTCCTCTTGAAGGACTACGAGATAAGGGTCGTTTCACGTGTCGTGAATGTGTGGGCTTTCATTGTCACAGCTGCATTGGCATCGGCATTGTTTGTGGCTGTCGTGTACCGCAAAAGGATTGCCGCTTATTTCAAGGATAGACGTTAGTGCTGATTTTGATATCCTGTTATACAAATCGGGTACGCTTCATATTGGAAGCGTACCCGATAAATTTATAGGTTGACTATTTGTGTTACTTTAACGTGAGTTCGATATAAGAATTTATACTAAAATTTAGCGTATTTTGTCATT
>CALCYA010000106.1 GCA_937906165.1 uncultured Bacteroidales bacterium
AGATGACCCAAAGTGAGTTGGCAAAAAAGATTAATGTTACAAAGTCTTATATCTCTAGGGTAGAGCACGGTCTTATAAATCCTACGGCAGGTATGTTCTATCGCATTATTGATGCATTGGGCATGAGGATTGAAATTGTGAAGCCTGTCGGGTGAAAAATAGGGGCAGTTCCTAACCGCAGAGACAAATATCTTACCTCTCCGCACTGACAGCAATGTCAATGCGGAGAGGTTTTTATGTCCAATTAGTTCATACGCAAATTTGGTGGATATTGACAAATTGCTTCGTGTAGTTGTCAATCAGGCTCTTTTTCAAGGTGCTACACCCAACTAAGGAAAACGCACCTTTTTATGGGTGAATTTTATGGGAAAACGCACCAAGGGGCAATTTAAAATCTTGCTCAATCAATAACCCCATATAACATTGCGTGCGTCAAGGTTCATCCTTGACGCACGCAATTATTTTATCAGTTTGTTCACATTGGAGTGAATTATTCCCAAACGATTGAAACACCTTCATCAGCGCCCTTTACGCCACGCTGTGCAGGAGCCGCAAATTTGTCACCTTCCTCCAAAGTCTGGTCTTTGCGGAGGGTGTAACCGGTTGTTGTTGCCTTGTGCTGGAAGTTGTTGGCAACAATGATACCAGGAATTTTGTTACCAGCATCATAGGTCTTTCCGTCAACTGTCACGCTCTCACCTACACGGTCCATAAGGATGATACCCATTGAACCCGGTGTGTAGCCTGTACCATCGGTCTCCTCCTGCAAATAATCGTAGAACATCTGGTTGATGGTGTAAGCAAAACGCTGGATATTACCCTGCAGACCGGCTGTCTGGCTTGCTTTAGACAAAGTCTGATTGTTGTTGTTGGCATTATAGTCGGTCAACACACAAGGAATATAACTCTGCTCAATTGTTTTGTCAACAAAATATCCACAAAGTGAATTGACATATATTGAGTAACCACCTTCCTTGTTGACTGCCTTAGTCAAAGCATCTTTAATGTTAGAGACTTTCTCAGCATAAGTATTATTCCAACACAAGACTTTAGCTTCATCGTGAGTAAAATGTAAAGTTTGAGAACAGTTCTGTCTATCAGTGATAAAATAAGTATTCATATCAGAAACTCTTGCCCACTCTTGCACCCAAGCATCAACCCCTGTACTTGTTGTATAAGAGAAATCAGGTGTTAAAGTTCCTGGCGAATATGATTCGTCGGGAAGGTTACCCCTCCATGTCTCACCATCAATAGTGTTTGAGGGTAAACTTGAATGAGAACCGTTGTAAATGGTACTAACGTCAAAAGGTCTACCAGGCTTTGTTGCACCAGCTGGAAGATTGTTGTTCTGGCGATAAGAGCCTTCGATATATCCACGCTGCTGCCACTTGTCTTTGAGTGCACCCCAGCCGTTGATTACAACAATGCCATCAACGGGATCGGCAATAGCCAAACTCTCGTATGATACATTTGAAGGGTTGAATTGCTGTACAAGTCCCCACCAGCTTGATTGCGGAGTAACAACTGCCGGACCATAATCCTGGTGTATTGATGTAGGACGTGCAATACAGAACAATTTGCCGCGGCTGTCACCAACCTTGCTATCTGTGCTGTACTCGCCGAACGAACATGCAGAACTCAATTTGCTTTTTACTGTAGGCCAGTATGTGTTCAGCAGATTCATGTATGTTGCAGGCTTGCGCGCGCTCCAACCACCAAGAGTCTGATAGGTAAGGATTACCATTGCAAACTCCTGCGGGTGAGCATTCAACTGCTCTACAACATCGTCAATAGCCGCGTCCAATGTTACACCACACTCCAAACCGTTGCATATAACCTGTTGGTAACCAAGGCTCGATGTTCCATCTGAAGGAATATCAGTAGCGAACTCAAAGCAACGTACACCCTTGTTCCAAAGACCTTCGATGCTGAGATTCTGCTGGCGGTTGATATCGGCCAAAGCGTATGAACCGTCACCGTTAAGGTCTCCGCTGGCAGCACCACCGGCGCCGGGGATAGAGAGGTCCTTGACGGCTACTTCGTTCTCAATGAATCTCAACCACTCCGATTGTGTAAAAGGAAGCAGGTTCTTTCCTACAAAAGGAAGATTCTTGATATAGGTCTTCTTCTTTTGTGTGATCTGAATACCATTCAAATGACCAGATTTTGTACCTCCAAGAGCCTGGACAACAATATCAAGACTGGCAAGATCACCGACTGTTGGCAACATGAATACCGTGAATGTGATGGCATCACCGAAAGGCAACTGGATGGGGTCGCCATAGATACCATCCTGGAACATAGGAACTGAAATCTGGTTTCCGGTTGAAGTACCTGTCTCAAACGGTTCCTTAGCGCTGTCAATAGCAGAACCATCCTCGTTGAGGGCGGCAAGGTCTACGCTGAAATCGCCGTAAATAGGAGTGCTTGATGAACTTACGAGTACATTAGTAAGGTACAAGACTTCACCATTCTGGTATTGTGAATTGCGCGCAACATTCTGAATCGTAATCTCGACAGCTGTTGCAACAGGAACGAAATTCAAATATATCTCGTCAGTGGTTTCATTAGGAACAACATCTCTACGTGCAACCATATATGCATACTCCATGTTTGGCGCTACAATATGATTTGTTCCTGTTACGGTTCTTTCTTGGAGACCATCATGCGCCGGTATCGAAGTTGTGATACTAGCCGTTTTCATAAAAGAAGAGCCCAAATGAGGCTGCACTGCGGGGATTGTACCTTTGAGTTTTGTGTCATTGTTCAGTACGTTACCAGCAACAGGGCCATCGGTATACTGGCTAGGTGCAGGATACACTGCATAGAAATGGTGGGTAGAATTTGTATCACCCCACTGCAGCGCGCCGTCGTAGTTGGCATTGCGTGTAAGGGATGCCACATGCTCCTGCTGAGTGCCACTCAAAGTGACAGTGTAGTCAGCTGTCTTTCTGCCAGCTGCGTCAGGGCAAAAAATGCGTACCTGGTCGCCAGCAATCCATTTTACACCCTCATATTTTGCTCCATCACCGTTTTTCCATGTTTCACCGTCGCTGTTCAGGAACTCACCTGTGTATACGGTACGTGTCTCGGGAGCCTTGTTTCTATCCTCGTTCAGCTCATAAGTTGCACGGGCACCAAAGACAATCTCGTCACCCGAGTTCTTTGGAACGAACTCATTTTCCAACTTGTCTGTACAGCCTGAAAAGAGCAGCACAGCACCAATAGTAAATATACTGAAAATATTTTTCTTCATAATCCTGTTCTTTTTAGCCGTTTATTATTCCCAAGTAATGGTACTGCCGTTGGTATCATCTTTGCCGAACATATCATCGGTGCCAACGCCAATTTCAAAAGAATACTCATTGCCCACCTCGTGGCCCATAGTCTTGATTTGTTTGTCGGCATAGATGGACGCAGAGCATATTCCCTGTTCCATAGCCACCTGCTCCCTCAGGGTCAGTGGCTTGAGATAAATTTCTCTTTCTGTTTTCATATAGTTCT
>CALCYA010000107.1 GCA_937906165.1 uncultured Bacteroidales bacterium
GACTATTGCTGCAAAAGCTCCCTAAGTCGAATCAGACGATTCCCTGTGCCATCATGGCCTTGGTGACTTTGAGTCACTTTTGCTTTCCGCACCCCACGCGGCACCACCTTCGGCGTTGCTTCGCGTGACTATTGCTGCAAAAGCTCCCTAAGTCGAATCAGACGATTCCCTGTGCCATCATTGCTTTGGCGACTTTGAGGAAGCCTGCAACGTTCGCGCCCTTTACATAGTCGATGTAGCCATCCTCGCGTGTGCCGTATTTTACACAGGCACTGTGGATGTTATGCATGATCTCGTGGAGCATCTGGTCTACCTTTGTGCTGCTCCAGTTGAGCTTTCCTGAGTTCTGGCTCATCTCAAGGCCTGATACCGATACACCGCCGGCATTCGATGCCTTGCCCGGAGCATAAAGGATCCTGGCCTCCTGGAATACGTGGATTGCCTCTGGAGTAGAAGGCATGTTTGCGCCCTCGGAAACGGCAATCACTCCGTTTGCTACAAGTGCTCTTGCCTCGTCGCCGTTAATCTCGTTCTGTGTAGCCGAAGGCAGTGCAATGTCTCCCTTCTCGCACCATGGACGGGCATTCTCCACATACTTGCAGCCGTATTTGTCGGCATACTCCTTGATACGGCCACGACGCACGTTCTTCAGCTCCATAATGAAGTCGAGCTTCTCGCGGTCAATACCCTCCGGGTCATATATGTAGCCGTTGGAGTCACTCATTGTAACAACCTTTCCGCCCAACTGGATAATCTTCTCAACAGTGTACTGTGCCACATTGCCGGAACCTGATACAAGGCAAGTCTTGCCTACGATGCTGTCACCGCGTGTGCCCAACATCTCCTGCAGGAAGTAGATGTTGCCATAGCCTGTTGCCTCGGGGCGGATAAGTGAACCTCCGAACTCAAGACCCTTACCGGTGAATACTCCGTTGAACTCACGTGTCAGTTTCTTGTACATTCCGAACATATAACCGACCTCGCGGCCGCCAACACCGATATCACCTGCAGGTACGTCCATCTCAGGGCCTATGTTACGCCACAACTCTGTAATGAACGCCTGACAGAAACGCATGACCTCGTTGTCGCTCTTTCCCTTCGGGTCAAAGTCCGAACCACCCTTTGCACCTCCCATAGGAAGAGTAGTGAGGGAGTTCTTGAATGTCTGTTCGAAAGCGAGGTACTTGAGAATACCTACGTTTACCGATGGATGGAAACGGATACCGCCCTTGTAGGGGCCAATGGCGTTGTTGTGCTGTACACGGTAACCGGTGTTAACCTGGACCTTGCCATTGTCGTCAACCCATGTGACGCGGAATGTGAATATACGGTCGGGGATACAGAGCCTCTCGATGAGGTTGTTTGCCTCGAACTCGGGGTGCTTGTTGTACTCCTCCTCAATAGAGTTCAGCACCTCTTCAACAGCCTGGAAATACTCAGGCTCATGTGGAAACTTTTTCTTCAGATTCTCAAGTGTAGTCGCTACTTTCATATGATTATGTGTTATATTTCTTTTTGGCGTCGCAAAAATAGCAATATAGTTTTAAAAAATAAAGAAATGTAAGCGTTTTTTTGAAATAACAAGAAAAAAGTCTGTTTTGTTCAACGAAAGGAAGAAAAAGTCAAGTGATTGTGTAAAAAGGGGAGAAAAATGTCTTTTTGTAAAAAGGCCTTGGCTGAAAAGACAAAATGGGCGAAAGGCGATAATCTTAAACAGCTTCTTAGATACCGTTATAGGTATACGCAAGGGTAAAGATGCTTGTCCTGCAGCTGCAACCCTGCTGTATTGCCGATGCACAGTTGGCAAGTGTGGCTCCTGTTGTGAGGATGTCGTCAATGAGCAGAATATGCTTGCCCTCAATGAGTGAGGCATCAGCCAATGCAAAGATACCTTCTACGTTCTTCCACCTTTCGTCGCGGTTCTTGTGTGTCTGTGTTTCGTTTGATGTGGCACGCATAACAGCACCTTTTATTACAGGTATTCCTGTTGCACGCGAGAGTCCTGCCGCAATGTAGTCGCACTGGTTATATCCGCGTTTCCTCTCCTTCTTTTTTGAGAGCGGTAACGGCACTATGGCATCTATGCCGTCAAAGAAACCGCTCACGGCAATCTCCTTTGCTGCAAGGTAGGCAAATCGTTCTCCCACCTCGGGGTGGTTCTTGTACTTCAGCCGGTGGATGATGTTGTTGTAAGGCGATTGCTTATGGTAATATATGAACGAGGTTGCACGCTCAATCTCTATCTTACCCCAGAAAGTCTTTTCAATCTCCTCAAGATGTATCTTCTCAATCTTGGGCAGTGAATTGAGGCAGTTGACGCAGATATCCTTCTCCTGTGGGGAGAGGAGCTCACCGCATACAACGCAGTAGCGCGGGAATATCAGGTCTATGAGGTCAGAAATCCATTTCATCGCCGATGTAGTTCAATGCTTTGAAAATGAGGGACGGTTCGTAGCCACGGCTTGCCGCATGGCGTATTATCTTCTGCTTTGCATCGCGGTCATCCTTGCCTTTGAGTTCCTTGCGCTTGGCTGCAATGACCTCGGCGAGGCTTGTCGTGTACTGCTCATCGTCGATGTTGTCAATAGCCTCGTTTACCAGTTCGCGTGGCAACCGCTTCTCGCTCAATGCTGCCCTTATCTTGATGCGTCCCCAACGGTTGAAGCGCACTTTGTCATTGACAAAAGCGCGGCAGTAACGTGCCTCGTTGATGAACCCCTCGCTTGTGAGTCTCTCGATGATAGAGCGGTGCTCTCCTTGTGGCACACCCCATGCAGTGAGTTTTGCTGTAACCTCACTCACACAACGCTCGCACAGCGTACAGTACGCCGCGGCCTTGTTCAGCGCTTCTCCTGGGGTAAGTTCTTTCATGTTTTTTATATTGTGCCCTTATCTTAGGGGAGCTGTCTGTTTACAGACTGAAGGTTTTTTTCTCGTGGCTTTAATCATCCTGTCGTTTTCTGCAAAATCCTTACGCAGTTCAATGCCGGTGTAACCTAAGCCGGCGAGCATCTCCACCGTTTCTGCTCCGTGGGCGCGGTTTATTTCAAAATAGAGGGTTCCGCCGGGCTTCAAAAGTGTCAAGCCTTTATTTGCTATCGTGCGGTAGAATAGCAACGGGTCGCTGTCGGGCACAAAGAGGGCTGTGTGCGGCTCCCAGTCAAGCACGTTGGAGTGCATTGCGCTCTTCTCGTTCTCTTTTATGTAGGGCGGGTTGCTCACGATAATGTCGAACTGTTTTTCTTGTGGCCGGTATGCGAGGATGTCTACCTGCTCAAAGAGAACTTCTGTACCATTGCTACGGCTGTTCTCTGTGGCAACGGCGAGGGCTTCGTTTGATATGTCCCACGCTGTCACTTTGCTCTGTGGCATCTTGTTTGCAAGGCTCACAGCTATGCATCCGCTGCCGGTGCCTATGTCCAGGATTCTCTCATTGCCGGTGGCTTCACTTGCTACCCATTCCACAAGCTCGCTTGTCTCGGGGCGCGGGATAAGGGTTGCTGGGGTTACCTTGAACCTCAGTCCGCAAAAATCGCTGTAGCCTTGTATGTACTGGATGGGCTCATACTTCTGCAGGCGCTTGATGGCGTCTGCAAGAGTGGCTTCCTGCTCGTGGGTGAGTTCAATATTGTCTTTTAGAAAGAATGTCATCTGCGGAATGCCGAGTATCTCGGTTGCGATGATGCGTGTGAGCGCAGTGATTTCCCCGACAGGATAACTGTCGGTGAGTCCTCCTTTTATCCTGTTTGCAATGGTTATCATCGGGTGAATTTGTTTTGTAAAACCATTAGGATACAATTTTTGTTTATTACACAATTTATCTCCACAAAGATAGGGCTTTAAATTGTAAAACAATGAAAACTCCTTTTTAAATATATTCAGGTTCCATCGGTTATATGTGAGAAACGATATTCCACGTGGCATTAGTCGTGTGCTGAATCTTACGACTTCCAACGCGAATCTGTTTATATAATTTTTGTTTATGTGATTAAATGACTACATTTGCACTGTTACTATGTGAATATACTAAAATATGGATTTGGTCGTAATTTCTCTATTTTGGACTTTATCACAAATCGTTCGACCGGCGAGCTCAACTGTCAGATGAAAAGAGTGGTCATACTACATTTTCCTATTCCGCAAAAAAGCATAGATTTGAATCCGAAATTGAAACAAAACATTGGATATAAATAAATTGAGCCTATGAGTATTCAATTTGATGTTGCAAAACAGATAATAGAGGAAGTCTGTCCCAATCGCAAACTAAAGCTGGAGAATATTCGCCTCTTTGCAGAGATTATTCAACCTAAAAAATATCAGAAAGGCGATGTTATCCTAAATGACGGTGATATTTGTAATTGCCTGTATTATATCGAGAAGGGACTTGTTAGACAACATTATCTGAAGCACGATAAGGATGTGATTGAACATTTAGCATGTGAGAGAGATGTTGTTTGGTGTATCGACAGCTATTTTAACCGTGAGCCGACACATCTTATGATGGATGCTG
The DNA here is from genome assembly GCA_937906165.1 of uncultured Bacteroidales bacterium. Taxonomy (GTDB): domain Bacteria; phylum Bacteroidota; class Bacteroidia; order Bacteroidales; family Bacteroidaceae; genus HGM04593. Next base: position 4,511 of record CALCYA010000107.1, read on the forward strand.
TGGAGAAAAGTGTTCTATGGGAAATCCCTCGTGATATAATGGAGGAACTTTCTGATACTAATGGTGATATCGCTTATCTTTATCGCAGATTTTTTGAAAATTCCTTAATGTTATCACAATTAAAGGCTGATATTTTACGTTTCGAGTCGGCAAATGACAGATATGTCAGATTGCAGCAACATTTTCCTGAAATTACTAAAAGAGCACCTTTGACATTGATTGCTTCGTATCTTCAGATGACATTGGAAACGTTAAGCAGAGTGCGTGCGTCAATAGCTAATGCAGAGAGCAAATTGACTATTAGGACTAACATCAAAACAGGTCAGGATATGGAGTCCTGACCTGTTTCGTCTACTAATTCTAAAAGCTATGGATATATAATTTTTTAGTCTTCATCATAATCGTATTCATCAAAGTCATCATTATCGTCATAATCAACCGCATCTCTTTCATCAAAGCAGTTATCAGAAATATATACCGCATTCGAGAGATTGTTCCTAAAGCCATAAATGTAGGGTCTACATGAGATGATTTTTTTCATAATTTTATTTGTTCTTGCAATTTTACAATGTAGGTGACTTGTTTAATCTCGATAATCAAGGCAAACTAAAAAGTGAGTATATACCATATGGATGTTGGATATTTGGTGTAAGTTAAAGCAACTATGTATATTCAAATCTCATATAATAATCACTTTTTAGTAAGCCACAAACAATAATTAACCTTAATAATCTTTTACCTATTGCAAGTAAATCTTACATTTACTATGCATAAACCAAAACCTATTTACTTTCTTTTCTTGCTTGACTTAAAATTATAAAATACGGGGATCATACCGGTGGGGCACAAGTAATTTATTCTCAAACTGTTGTTGTTAACCATATTGGTCTTTTTTGCAATCTTTTTCATACCTTAAGTTGTTTAGCTCTTTAATGTAAAGAGTTGGTTAATACTAATTGTAATTGGTGATTGCTTTAAGTTTTATTGTTCCATTAGTCTGGTTAATTCTTGATCCGATTGTGGAATATCGGATTCATCCCGGTTGGACACCAAAAGTTGATATTGTTACACTTATTGGAATTTGCACTATTATTAGCAAATACAGTACTTAAAAACATTTCAATCTTTTTCATACCTTTCCAAATTTAGTTCCTCCGAAGAGGGGTTTATACTCATTTTTCTTATTTGACAATTTGATATTATTATCACAGCAATCACCAATATTTATTTATTCAAATCGTCGTTTTGTAGTCATCTGTCATGGCTTTTTCTTTGTTTTATGTTATTCTGTTTTGTTTTTCTGGTGCAAATGTATATCGGTTCTTTCTTGTTCACAGCAACATTTGTGCTAAAAAACAGATTTTAGCTGAATTATTTGATATTTGTCAAATGGATGTTTGTTTCAGAGTTTTGTTCGGGTGTTTTTATGTTTTATATGAATGTCGGGTAGTATGTGAATGTAAGACAAATCCCCCGAAAGTTTCAGCTGAAACTTTCGGGGGATTTGTCTATAGTCGCTTCTAAAGAATTACTTCAATGCTTCAAACAGTTTCTCCCATTCGTCACACAATGCCTGCATCGATGGGAATACGAGGTTTGCTCCGGCTTTTGTGAGCACCTCTTCTTTCAGTGGGCCTGTGTTGGCTGCTATGGTGAAGAGTCCGGCTGCAACGCCTGCCGTAACGCCCAGCGGAGCGTTCTCTACAACGATAGCCTCATTGGGCCTGAGCCCTCCGCGCTCCAGTGCCAACAGGTAGGGGTCGGGGTAGGGCTTGCCGCGCTTCACGTTGAAGCTGCTTATGATGTGGTTCTCGTTGAAGAGCTCTGGGAAGTTGCCCTGTACACGTGAGAGCAGTGCGGGAGTGCCGCTGCCGGTGACAATCATGGGGGTGAGGCCACAAGCCTTTACCTTCTGTACCAGTTCTAATGCTCCCTGCATGCGTGGCGTAGGGGGGTAGGTGTCGAACACTTCGCACTTTGCCTTGCATAGCGAGTCGATGAGCTCCTGTGTGGCGGGCTTACCGAATTGTGCCATGCTTGCGGTGTTGATGGTGTCGGCACCGGTGCGTCCCTCGTTCATGTACACATCCTCGGGGGTGAAGTTGAAACCTGCCCGGGTCATCACCTTGGACCATGCGTCGGCGTGGTATGGCATTGAGTCGAACAGCACGCCGTCCATGTCGAACAATACAGCACGCAACTGCAAGGCGCTGTGGCCCTGCAGTTGCTTATAGTCATTTATTGCTTTTGTGTAATCCATTAAAGACTGTCTGAATTTTGTTTTGTTTGTCTATTAAGAGATCCCTCCGCTTTGCGTTCGGGATGACATTGCTGTTATGTTGAGCGCAGCGAAACATCTCTTTCCATTGGTGTTGCATTGAGATTCTTTGCTTCGCTCAGAATGACAGGTTCGCGTATTGTGTCATATCGAACGAAAGTGAGATATCTCAATGTCGTTTTTTTGAGATCCCTCCGCTTTGCGTTCGGGATGACATTGCTGTCATGTTGAGCGCAGCGAAACATCTCTTTCCAATAGTGTTGCATTGAGATTCTTGACTTTAGCCCCTTCGGCTGACGCCTCGGGCGTCGACCGTTGGTTCGCTTCGCTCATAATGACAGGTTCGCGTATTGTGTCATATCGAACGAACGTGAGATATCTCAATGTCGTTTTTTTGAGATCCCTCCGCTTTGCGTTCGGGATGACATTGCTGTCATGTTGAGCGCAGCGAAACATCTCTTTCCAATAGTGTTGCATTGAGATTCTTGACTTTAGCCCCTTCGGCTGACGCCTCGGGCGTCGACCGTTGGTTCGCTTCGCTCAGAATGACAAGTACGCTTGTCTTGAGATCCCTCAGCTTTGCGTTCGGGATGACAAGTTTTCCGCAGACAAAACTCCCTCCCCCTTCGGGTACTCCCTCTATAAACAGAGGGAGAGTTTTGCGTGCTTGTTTTGAGTTTCGTCCGCTTTGCGTTCGGGATGACAACTTTTTACAGTCTTGCGCGGATAGCCTTGCTCTCCTCCTCGTAGCCAGGCTTGTCAAGGAGTGCGAACATGTTCTTCTTGTATGCCTCTACACCAGGCTGGTTGAATGGGTTCACGCCAAGGATATAACCGCTGATACCGCAAGCTATCTCGAAGAAGTAGAGCAACTGGCCTACATAGTATGCGTTGAGCTCTGGGATTGAGATGCGCATGTTGGGTACACCGCCGTCAACGTGTGCGAGCTGTGTGCCGAGCTCTGCCATCTTGTTCACCTCGTCAACGTGCTTGCCTGCGAGGAAGTTGAGACCGTCGAGGTTCTCCTCATCGCTTGGAACGGTGAGTGAGCTGTTTGGCTTCTCGATAGAGAGTACTGTCTCGAAGATAGTGCGCTCGCCCTCCTGAATCCACTGGCCCATAGAGTGGAGGTCTGTTGTGAAGTCTACCGATGCGGGGAAGATACCCTTGTTCTCCTTACCTTCGCTCTCGCCGTAGAGCTGTTTCCACCACTCGGATGTAAAGTGGAGCTTTGGCTGGTAGTTCACGAGAATCTCAATCTTCTTGCCGTCAGCATAAAGGGCGTTACGTGTAGCTGCGTACATTGCTGCTATGTTCTCCTCGAATGGAACCTCGGGAGCGCAGCTCTTCTCCATGTCACGTGCACCGTTTACGAGTGCCTCGATGTCGAAGCCTGCAACAGCGATAGGGAGCAAACCGACCGGAGTGAGTACAGAGAAACGTCCGCCTACGTTGTCGGGGATGATGAAGCTCTTGTAACCCTCCTTGTCTGCTGTGATGCGTGCAGCGCCCTTAACAGCGTCAGTGATGGCAACGATTACCTTGCTTGCAGTCTCCTTGCCGCGCTGGTCCTCACACTGCTTCTTCAAGAGACGGAATGCAAGGGCAGTCTCGGTTGTTGTACCTGATTTGGAGATGTTGATGACACCGAACTTCTTGTCCTTGAGGTACTCTGTGAGCTCATAGAGGTAGTCCTCGCTGATGTTGTGTCCTGCGAAGATTACGCGTGGGCCATTGTTGTTGAGCAGTGCAGCAAAGTTGTTGCTGAGTGCCTCGATGACAGCACGTGCACCAAGGTAGCTACCGCCGATACCTGCAACAACCACTACCTCGCAATTCTCACGGAGAGTCTTTGCTGTAGCCTTGAGGTCATCAAGGTGCTCCTGTGTTATAGAAGATGGCAAGTGCAACCATCCGAGGAAGTCATTGCCTGGGAGTGTACCCTCTTCAAGAGCCTGCTGTGCTCTCTTTACCTGTGGCTCAAGGGCCAAAATCTGCTCGCGGGTAACAAAACCTGTTACCTTGTCGATGTTTAATGAAATGTTCTTCATTGTTATTGTTTTGTTTTTTATTGCTCCCCTCCGGTCTTCGACCACCTCCCCTCTGATGGCAGAGTGGAGGAGCATTATAACTCTCCCACTTTACAAGAGGGAGTGCCCGTAGGGCGAGGGGGATAAATGTTATTTGTTTCTCTTCTTTTTTTACTTGAACGAGTCGGTCAACAACTTGATTTCTATTACCGGTGAGATACCCTCGTACAGAATGTTGTAGACAGCATCGATGATTGGGGTGTTGATGCGGTAGTGCTCGTTGATTTCCTTGATACACTTTGCTGCATAGTAACCCTCGGCAATCATCTCCATCTCAATCTGCGCGTTCTTTACAGAGTAACCCTTACCGATCATGCTGCCAAACACACGGTTACGGCTGAACTTTGAGTATCCTGTAACAAGCAGGTCGCCCATATATACCGAGTCGTTGATTGTGCGCTCGATTGGGTGCACCACATTCAGGAAACGGTTCATCTCTATGGCTGCATTCGACATCAGTACTGCCTGGAAATTGTCACCGTACTTGAGTCCGCTGCATATACCTGCTGCAATGGCGTATATGTTCTTGAGAACTGAACCGTACTCGATGCCCACAACGTCGTCGCTGACAGAGGTCTTGATGAAACTGTTGCCCAGCTTCTTTGCAAACTGCTTTGCATGGTCGATGCTTGAACAGCCCACAGTCAGGTAAGAGAGGCGCTCAAGGGCAACCTCCTCGGCGTGACATGGACCGGCTATGGCCGCGATGTTCTCGTAAGGAACTTTGTACACTTTGTTGAAATACTCCGAGATAATCAGGTTCTCATCGGGAACAATACCTTTTATGGCATTCACGATAAATTTGTCCTCGAGGTCGGCCTTCAGCTTCTTCAGGTGGTTCTTGAGGTAGGGCGACGGGGTAACGAATACCAGAATGTCACTCTCTTTGACAATTTTGTTGATGTCCGACGAGAAATTGATTCTGTTGGTGTCGAACTTCACCGCCGAGAGGTAAGCCGGGTTGTGACCCAGACGCTTGAAGTCCTCGATGCGGTCATCGCGTCTGATGTACCAGTTTATGGTGTCGACGTTGTTCAGAATAATCTTGGCAATAGCTGTCGCCCAACTGCCGCCGCCCATAATGGCAACCTGTTTGTTCGATAGTTCCATAATATAGTGTTTTATATGCCGCTCGGGAATCATTCCCTTGTAAGGCCACTCCCTTGCGGCATTATTATAAATGTATCGGTTTCTCTATGCTTATCCCAGTTTCTCAATCCACGCGGCAACATCGTTTACCGATGGGTTTGTGTAGCCGAGCTTGAACTTCTTGTTGATGCCGCCGATCTCCATCTGTATCTTCTGTGCGTTGCCACCCTTTAGATCGTTCACGAGGTTATAGCCTGCCTTGTGAAGCACCGGAACCCACTCCTCGGGAACACCGATTTCAGCAAAGGCTGCGGCGTTGTCCTTGGGAACCTTCTTCTCGGGACGCATCTGCGGGAAGAAGAGAACCTCCTGGATTGTTGTCTGGCCTGTCATGAGCATTGCAAGACGGTCCATACCGATACCCATACCTGATGTTGGAGGCATACCGTACTCAAGGGCACGTACAAAGTCCTTGTCGATGAACATAGCCTCGTCGTCGCCCTTCTCGCTCAGGCGCAGCTGCTCCTGGAAACGTTCTGCCTGGTCAATGGGGTCATTGAGCTCGCTGTATGCGTTACACAGCTCCTTTCCGTTGACCATAAGCTCGAAGCGCTCTGTGAGGTCCGGATTGTTGCGGTGACGCTTGCAGAGGGGTGACATCTCGATGGGGTAGTCTGTTATGAATGTAGGCTGTATGTAGTTGCCCTCACAGAACTCGCCGAAAATCTCGTCGATGAGCTTGCCCTTGCCCATGGTGTCGTCAACCTCCATCTTGAGCTCCTTGCAGATGGCAAAAATCTCCTCCTCGCTCTTGCCGTTGAGGTCATATCCGGTGAACTCCTTGATAGAGTCGAGCATTGTCACGCGGCGGAATGGTGCCTTGAAACTGATTGTGTGCTCGCCCACCTGTACATCTGTCGTGCCGTTGACGTCAAGCGCAATCTTCTCGAGCATCTGCTCTGTGAAGCACATCATCCAGTTGTAGTCCTTGTACGATACATAAATCTCCATACAGGTGAACTCCGGGTTGTGTGTGCGGTCCATACCTTCGTTGCGGAAGTTCTTTGAGAACTCGTATACGCCCTCAAAGCCACCTACGATAAGGCGCTTCAGGTAAAGCTCGTTGGCGATACGCAAGTAAAGTGGAATGTCGAGTGCGTTGTGGTGTGTGATGAACGGGCGTGCTGCCGCACCACCGGGGATTGACTGCAATACCGGTGTCTCAACCTCCATGTATCCCTTTGAGTTGAAGAACTCACGCATTGAACTGTATATCTTGTTGCGCTTGATGAAAATCTCCTTTACGTCATCGTTCACGACGAGGTCGACATAACGCTGGCGGTAACGCAGCTCGGGGTCCTCGAAACGGTCGTAGGCAACACCGTCCTTGTACTTCACGATAGGCAGCGGACGGATGCTCTTTGAAAGGATTGTCAGCTCCTTTGCGTGAACGGTGATCTCACCGGTCTGTGTGCGGAACACGATACCCTTGATACCAACAAAGTCACCTATGTCGAGCAGTCTCTTGAAAAGTACGTTGTAGTTGTCCTTGTTCTCACCCTGGCAGATGTCGTCGCGGGTAATGTATACCTGGATACGGCCTTTTGAGTCCTGAAGTTCAATGAATGACGCCTTACCCATGATACGGCGGCTCATCATACGTCCTGCAATGCATACCTCACGTGGCTCGTCCTCGTCCTTGAATTCTGCAAGGATATCAGTTGAGAATGCGTTTGTGGGGTACTCTGCTGCCGGATATGGCTCAATGTCCATGTTACGCAGTTCGGCAAGTGCCTCGCGGCGTACAATCTCCTGTTCGCTAAGTTCTAGAATATTCATCTTGTATATTATTTAATTAGTTCTTTTATCCTGTTTATATAATGTGTAGGGTCCTCTTTTCAGACAAGTCTCTTGAAATATTCGATTGTCTTTCCCAAGCCTTCGTCAAGCTTTATGCTGGGCTGCCAGCCGCCAAGCTTTTCATGTGCAAGGGTAATGTCCGGTTTACGCTGGCGTGGGTCATCCTGCGGCAGGGGCTCGAAGACGATTTTTGATGAAGAGCCCGTGAGTTCAATTACCTTTTGGGCAAGCTCAAGCATTGTGAACTCTCCAGGGTTTCCGATGTTTACGGGGCCTGTGAAACTGTCGTCGGTCTCCATCATGCGTACCATGCCTTCAACAAGGTCATCGACATACTGGAAACTGCGTGTCTGCTTTCCGTCGCCATAGATTGTAATGTTCTCGCCTTTCAGTGCCTGGACAATGAAGTTGGATACCACGCGGCCGTCGTTCATGCTCATTCGCGGTCCGTATGTGTTGAAGATACGTATAATCTTTATGCGTGTGGCATTCTGGCGGTGGTAGTCCATGAAGAGTGTCTCGGCACAACGCTTGCCTTCGTCATAACATGAACGTATGCCTATGGGATTCACGTTGCCCCAATAGCCCTCGACCTGTGGATGGATGTTCGGGTCGCCGTACACCTCGCTTGTAGAGGCCTGCAATATCTTCGCACCCACACGTTTGGCCAGGCCCAGCATGTTCATTGAGCCAATGACGCAGGTCTGTATGGTCTTTACCGGATCGTGCTGGTAGTGTACCGGTGATGCAGGGCAGGCAAGGTTGTATATCTCGTCAACCTCGGCAGTGTATGGCTGTGTCACATCGTGGCGCACGAGCTCGAAGTGGTCGTTGCCTATGAGGTGGCGTATGTTGTCCTTGCTGCCTGTAAAGTAGTTGTCAAGACAGATGACATCGTTGCCGTCCTTGAGCAGACGCTCGCACAGGTGTGAACCGATGAAACCGGCACCTCCGGTAACAAGTATTCTTTTCATAATTCTTTTGTTCTTCTTATTCAAAATTGGCCTTGCTGCTACCTATCATATTGCCGTCGACGAAGATGAAGATATTGTATTCTCCCTCCTGCAAAGTCTCCTCAATGTTCCAGTACATCTCAAGGCTTGTCTCCTCGCCGGTGAACTCGAACTCCCTCTTCATTGAATAGGTGATGTCGCGGTTCTCGTACCTGAAGATATTTGAATCGCTCTTGCGGAGTGACTCCATGTCGGGCTGGAGAATGCGCACGTATGCGGTCTTTGTACCCGTTGAGGATGTGATGTTCTTTGCAATGCCAAAAGAGACCTTTATCTGTTTTGCTCTTTTCAGTTTCTCGGTCTCACGGCCGTTCTTGCGCAAGAGAGAAACCTTGATGCCGGTGGCATCGAGCTGTGATGCGAGTGATACTTTTTCTGTAAGTTTCTCTTTCTCGCTCGAGAGGTTGTCAATCTGCTTTGTGGCATTCTTGAACCTCTCCTTTACCACGGTGTTCTCCTGCTTTAGAGACTCGTTTTCACGGCTGAGCTCTGCTATCTGGCGTGTGTAGTCCTTGAGAACTTCGCGCAGTGTCTTGAGCTCCTTCTTCAAGCGTGTTATCTCTGCGTAGCTTGTTGCCTTTGTGCGCTCCAGCTCCTCGATGAGGGCCTGGGTACGCATCTGTTCGCGCTCGAGCTTGAACTTGAGAGAGTCGTTGTCTATCTTTATGATGAGCTCCTGGTATTCGGTCTGAGCCCTGGTGAGGTCATTCATCATCTCCTCTTTCTCAAGGGCTACAAGTTCCTCCATCTCCTGCTTCTCCTGCATCACGGCTTCAGTCTCGTTCTTGCTGCTGATAAGGCTGATTACAGCAATGACAATTCCAATGAAAAGACATGCTGATACCGCAATAAGGGTCTTTACAAGTTTGTTGTTATTCTCTTTCATAAAGCGTCATTTACAGTTTGTTACTTTGACAATTTGAGGATACTCTCCTTGAGCATGGCAATCTTCTCTGTCGCATCGGACTGTTTCTTGCGCTCGATGGCTATGATCTTCTCGGGAGCCTTGCTTACGAAGTTGGGGTTGTTCAACTTTGCCTCGACGCTCTTGAGGAACTTCTCGTGGTATGCAAGCTCCTCCTGCATCTTTGCAATCTCGGCATCCTTGTCGATAAGCGAGCCCATAGGTACTGCAAACTCTGTAGTGCCCACACGGAACGATACTGCTGTGTCATCTGGAGTAGCAACGTTGTCGATAGATGTGAGGTTACCCATTTTTGTGAGTACGCTCTCAAGGCCTGCAACAGGTGACTCGCCCACAATCTGCAATGCCAACGGCTCACGTGGTGAGAGGTTCTTCTGCTGGCGGATGGCACGTACATTGCCTATTACATCCTTCAAAGTCGCAATCTTTGCAAGGAACGCGTCATCGTATGATGTTGCGAGCTCCTTTACGCTCTGTACCATAAGGCTCTCGCCATCCTTGCGCTCCATTATGTTCTGCCACAACTCCTCGGTGATGAACGGCATGAACGGGTGGAGCAGACGCATGAGGCTGTCGAAGAATCCGAGTGTAGCCTCGTATGTGGCTGCGTCGATGGGTGAACCGTATGCGGGCTTGATCATCTCAAGATACCAAGCCGAGAACTCGTCCCAGAAGAGCGAGTACACATTCATCAGCGCCTCGTTAAGGCGGTACTTGCCGAACTGGTCCTCAAGAAGCTCTGCCGATTTCGCGAGTGTGTCGCCGAAATACTTGATTGCGAGCTTTGAACTCTCGGGCTGCTCTATCTCGTTGCTTACGTTCCAACCCTTTACAAGGCGGAATGCGTTCCATATCTTGTTACAGAAGTTACGTCCCTGCTCGCAGAGTCCCTCGTCAAAGAGAATGTCGTTGCCTGCCGGTGCCGACAGCATGATACCCATGCGTACACCGTCCGCTCCGTAACGTGCGATAAGGTCGAGCGGGTCGGGGCTGTTACCCAATGACTTGCTCATCTTGCGGCCGAGGTTGTCGCGTACGATACCTGTGAAGTATACGTTCTTGAACGGCATTTCGCCCTGATACTCGTAACCAGCCATAATCATGCGTGCTACCCAGAAGAAGATGATGTCCGGACCTGTAACGAGGTCGTTGGTGGGGTAGTAGTAGCTTATCTCCTTGTTGCCCGGGTCAAGAATACCGTTGAACAGTGAGATTGGCCACAACCATGAACTGAACCATGTGTCGAGTGCATCCTCGTCGTGGCGGAGCTCCTCTGCTGTAATGTTCTCATAACCCGGGATAGCCTTTGCAAGTGCAAGTGCTTCCTCGCGGCTCTCTGCTACAACATACTTCTCGTCAGCGCCCTCCGCTGTAGGGAGGAAATATGCAGGGATGCGGTGACCCCACCACAGCTGACGGCTGATACACCAGTCCTGGATGTTCGCAAGCCAGTTGTTGTATGTTGTCTTGTATTTTGTGGGGTAGAACTTGAGTCTGTCTTCCATTACCGGTGGCAATGCGATGTCTGCAAAATGCTGCATGCGCAGGAACCACTGCATACAGAGACGTGGCTCTACGGCTGTGTCGGCGTTGCGCTCGCTGTAACCGACCTTGTTGTCATAGTCCTCGACCTTCTCAAGGAGGCCTGCCTCATCAAGGTCCTTGACGATCTGCTTGCGCACATCCATGCGGTCCATGCCTACATAGAGTCCGCCTGCCTCGCTTATCGTAGCATCGGCATTGAAGATGTCGATTGTCTCAAGATTGTGTGTCTTGCCAAGCATGTAGTCGTTGGTGTCGTGAGCCGGTGTCACCTTGAGGCAACCTGTACCGAACTCAATCTCGACATAGCGGTCCTCAATTACAGGAATCACACGGTTTACAAGCGGAACAATAACCTTCTTGCCCTTGAGCCATGTGTTCTTTGGGTCCTTGGGATTGATGCACATTGCAGTGTCACCCATGATTGTCTCGGGACGTGTTGTGGCAACAACCGCATAACGGCGGCCGTTGGCGTCGCGGTGCAGAATCTGGTGCTTTACAGTGGGGTCGAATGCATCTGCAGGTGACAGTGTCACTGCGCCCTCTTCCTCACCGTCGGTGCTTCCTGCTGCCTCGTCAACAAAATATCTCAGGTAGTAGAGCTTGCTCTTCTCCTCCTTGTAGATAACCTCCTCGTTGCTGAGGGCTGTCTGTGCCTTGGGGTCCCAGTTTACCATGCGGAGGCCACGGTAGATGAGACCTTTGTTATAGAGGTCGCAGAATACCTTGATGACACTCTTGCTGCGTGTCTCGTCCATGGTGAACGATGTGCGGTCCCAGTCGCATGAAGCACCCAATTTGCGCAACTGCTGAAGGATGATGCCTCCGTGCTCGTCGGTCCACTCCCAGGCGTGCTTGAGGAACTCCTCGCGTGTGAGGTCGCTCTTCTTGATACCCTGTGCCGATAGTTTCTTTACAACCTTTGCCTCGGTTGCGATAGAGGCGTGGTCGGTACCGGGTACCCAGCAGGCATTCTTGCCAAGCATACGCGCGTGGCGCACAAGGATATCCTGGATTGTATTGTTGAGCATGTGTCCCATGTGAAGCACACCTGTTACGTTAGGTGGCGGGATAACAATAGTATATGGCTCTCTCTCGTCCGGCTCTGAATGGAACAGGTTGTTCTTCATCCAGTAGCTGTACCACTTCTCTTCTACCTCTGCGGGAATATAAGTTGTCGCTAAACTCATAGTATTATATGTTTTTTTCGTTTTGAACGCAGTTAATGCAATTTATGCTATCTGCAAAGATAACTCTTATTTGTCAATTAACTTGTCTTTGAATTAAATTATTTATCTTCGCACAGGAAAATGTTTAAGTAAAAATAAGAAAATAACTGAACTATGCATAGCAGAGAAGAGATTATGGCCTCTTTCGGGAGGTTTCTGGATGTCCTGGACGAGTTGCGTGAGAAGTGTCCTTGGGACAGGAAGCAGACAAACCACAGCCTGCGTCCCAATACCATAGAGGAGTGTTTTGAACTGTGTGATGCGCTCATTGCCGATGATACGCAGAATATATGTAAGGAACTGGGGGACGTGTTGTTGCACGTGGCTTTCTATGCCAAGATTGCGAGTGAGAAACAGCAGTTCGATATGAAGGATGTGTGCGACCGTCTTTGCGATAAACTTATATACCGTCATCCGCACGTGTTCGGTACGGCTGTCGCCGAGACTGCCGGTGAGGTATGCAAGAACTGGGAACAGCTGAAGATGACGGAGAAAGACGGCAACAAGAGCATCCTCAGTGGAGTGCCCAATTCGATGCCATCGCTCATAAAGGCATACCGAATACAGGAGAAGGCTGCGAATGTGGGCTTTGACTGGGAGAAAAAAGAGGAGGTATGGGCAAAGGTACGTGAGGAGATTGCCGAGGTTGAAGCCGAGATGGAGAAGGGTGACAAAGTGAACTGCGAGAAGGAGTTCGGTGACCTCATCTTCAGCCTTGTGAATGCAGCCCGTCTTTATGATATCAATCCTGACAATGCCCTTGAATTGACAAATGCAAAATTCCGTCGCAGGTTCAATCACGTAGAGGAAAACTCAAAAGCAAAAGGCTTGAACCTCAAGGATATGTCGCTTGAGGAGATGGATGCTCTCTGGAATGAGGCAAAGGAAAGCGAGAAGGCTTGAAACCGGTTGCCTGTTGGAGGTTGATTCAAAACAAAGATTGATATCCTTCCTCTTTGCAGTCGTCAGGATGAAAAAAAGATGATGAGTTTGCTCATCATCTTTTTTGTGTTATCTTTTATTGTCTTGTTTTTGAGTTTTACGTTCGGGACCACGCATCATGCGTTTCATGAGGTCGCGCTGGAATGTTATCTCGGCATGCTGTACTCCTAAAAGCTTGCATGCAGGAATGACCTTGAGATACTTTGTTGTGTACTCTTTCTCCAGTTTCGCGATATCAATCTTTACATCACTCATTTTGTTGACAAATTCGCGGCACTGCTCCTCGCTCATTTTCTCTCCACGTTCCCTCTTTATGCTCTTGCGCGCTTCGTGTTCAAGGGTGAACTTCTTTTTCTGAAGTTCAAAGAAGAGCGGAAAGAATGCATCGGCTTCCTCCTGTGTGAGGCCAGCCTTTGATGTTATATACTCTCTCTGGTGTTTCTGGAACTCCTCGGGTGAGAAATGTCTTCTCCTGTTCTCCTGCTTGTTCTGCTGTGCCATTGCACCGAAAGGCATTGCAAGGATAATGACCAAAGTGAGTGCCATGCCTATGATTCTGCCGGATGTGATATTTATTCTTTTCATACCAGTTACTTTTTTTTATTCGTATTCAGTCAGATAACAATAGAATGTATAGTCGTCGATGGGGTAGTTGTCGAGAAGGTTGTCCATAAACTCCTCTTCAGCGATGTTTTCTGTGCCGTCGGCCGGTGTTTGCTCCGTGCCGGCTGCAAGGATAGTGCTGCCTGCAGTCTGTTTGTTGCCAGTGCCGTTGAAGGCAATGAGGCAAACGAATACTAACATTGCTGCTACGCTCAGCCATTTTGCATACATCCCTAACCTGATGCTCTTTTTGACGGGTGTAGCCGCTGTTGCCGGGGCTTTGCTCGTGGCCCCGATAATCTTCCTGTTCAGCTCTTCAAAATATCCGTCAGGCGTGCTGAACGGTTGTCTGTTCTTGTAGTCTTCCAATCTCATCTTTTCTGTATCTGTAATTTAGATGTGATTATATACCGAAGGTTTAATCCTTGTCACTCAAATATTCTTCAATTTTTTTTACCGCAATGTGGTACGATGCCTTCAATGCTCCTACGCTTGTGCCAAGTATCTCGGACATCTCCTCATATTTCATATTCTCGTAGTACTTCATGTTGAATGCGAGACGTTGTTTGTCGGGAAGACGGCTTATTGCCTCCTGTAACAGTGCGTCGGCCCTGTCGCCGTTGAAATGTGTATCGCTCTCAAGCATTTCGGCGACAGCACCTTCAGGGGAATCAAGTGAAACGGTATTGCCCGTATTTTTTGCCAAGAAATTGAGGGTCTCGTTTATTGCTATGCGGTAGAGCCAGGTCGATATCTGCGATTCGCCACGGAACTTCCCGATATTCGTCCATGCTTTGACAAAGGTGTTCTGTACAAGGTCGTTGGCATCGTCGTGTGAGAGTACCATGCGGCGTATGTTCCAGTATATCTGTTGGCTGTATCTGTTGACAATGACCGAAAAAGCAGCAGCTCTCCTGCTCTCGTCCTTGAGCCTGGCTGCAATTTCTTTTTCGTTGTACCCCTTATCTGTCATTGTCTGTCCAATTTCTATTTGGATTGTTTTTGGCGAGAATGGTTTAATTCTGAAATCTACTTTTTGTCCGATATATGGGTCATATGCTGAATACCATTCCTTCATCGGCACATTCTGTACCGGGGAAAACCTCGTTGGCTTCCTGTTGTAAAATGCAGCTGTCGTCGTAGCGCGATGAGTAATGGCCTATTGCCAGTCTCTTTGCTCCAGCCTCCTTTGCTATTTTTGCCGCTTCGCGCGCAGTGCTGTGGTGCGTGCTTTTTGCGCGCGCCTGCTCGCTGTCGGCAAATGTGGCCTCATGGTACAGCAGGTCTACGTCTTTTATGTACTCACGGTTTCCAGGGCAGGGTAATGTGTCGCTGCAATATGCATAGCTGCGCGAAGGATCGGCATCTTTTGTCAGACGGCAGTTGGGGATTGTCTCGCCTTCGGGGGTGGTGAAGTCGGCACCGTCCTTTATTGCCTGACGCATATATGTGGGTATGTTGTAGTAATTTACCGCATCGCCAATGAGGTGCCTTTTCTTCGGCTTCTCCTTGAACAGGAAGCCGCAGCATGGAATACGGTGGTTCTGCGGAAGAGTCTCCACTGTAATCGTGTTGTCCTCGAATATCACTTCGTGCCTTGTAGCATCAATGTGGTGGAAGAATACGGGGTAATTCATCCCTTTGCAATAGAAGTCGATTTGTGGCTGTAGCAACTCTTCAAGCTTTTTATCTGCATAAATGTGGAGTGGGGCGGTGCGCCCGAGGAGTCCGAATGTGGAGATGAGTCCTATGAGCCCGAAACAGTGGTCGCCGTGAAGATGGGAGATGAAGATGTGGTTGATGAACGAGAAATGTATGTGTCCTCTGCGCAACTGCAACTGTGTGCCTTCGCCACAATCTATCATAAAGAGTTTGTTGCCAATTCTGATAACTTGTGAACTTGCATTGTGGCGGGTGGTCGGCAGTGCTGAACCACAACCCAATATGTGTACTTCGAACGGTTCCATGGTGTGGCAAATTTAGTTATTGTTTGGATATAATGCAAGTGTGGAGGGTTTATTGTTTAATGTTTCATTGTTTAATGTGTGGTGGGTGATGTTTGTAGTTAAATGTGAAACAATGGTGTGGGTATGTATGTAATATAAAAAAATAGTAAAGGCTGCCGTGTGGCAGCCTTTACCATTGATATTGTGTGAATTTGATTATTCACCAGCCTCGAGCTTGCTCTTGAGTGCAGCGAGTGCATCGATGTCACCAAGAGTTGTAGAAGCTGCCTGATTCTGGATAGCAGGAGTCTGCTCCTCAGCAGCCTTCTTGCTCTTGCGAGCAGCTGCAGCAGCCTTCTTCTCTGCCTTCTCCTCCTCCTTAGCGGCATCCTCGAAGATGCGGCTGTGAGAAAGGATGATTCTCTTAGCCTCCTTGTTGAACTCGATTACCTTGAACTGGAGCTTCTCGTCAGCAGCAGCCTGTGAGCCGTCCTCCTTAACAAGGTGCTTTGGAGTAGCAAAGCCCTCAACACCGTAAGGGAGAGATACTACTGCGCCCTTGTCGATGAGCTCTGTGATAACACCCTCGTGGATTGAACCAACGGTGAATACAGTCTCGAATACATCCCAAGGATTCTCCTCGAGCTGCTTGTGACCAAGGCTCAGGCGACGGTTCTCCTTGTCGATCTCAAGAACCTGAACATCGATGGCCTCACCGATCTGTGTGAACTCAGATGGGTGCTTAACCTTCTTTGTCCAAGAGAGGTCGCTGATGTGGATAAGACCGTCAACACCCTCCTCGATCTCAACGAAGATACCGAAGTTTGTGAAGTTGCGAACCTTCGCTGTGTGCTTAGAACCGATTGGATACTTCTCCTCGATGTTTGTCCAAGGATCCTCCTTGAGCTGCTTGATACCGAGAGACATCTTGCGCTCGTCGCGGTCGAGTGTAAGGATAACTGCCTCAACCTCTTCGCCAACCTTCATGAAGTCCTGAGCTGAACGCAAGTGCTGGTTCCAAGACATCTCTGAAACGTGGATAAGACCCTCAACGCCTGGAGCGATCTCGATGAACGCACCGTAGTCTGCCATAACGACAACCTTGCCCTTAACAACATCACCTACCTTGAGGTCTGCATCGATAGCATCCCATGGGTGTGGAGTGAGCTGCTTCAAGCCGAGAGCGATACGCTTCTTCTCGTCATCGAAGTCAAGGATAACAACGTTGATCTTCTGGTCAAGAGCAACTACCTCTGTAGGATCGTTTACGCGGCCCCAAGAGAGGTCTGTGATGTGGATGAGACCGTCAACGCCACCGAGGTCGATGAACACACCGTAAGAAGTGATGTTCTTGACTGTACCCTCGAGTACCTGACCCTTCTCGAGTGTGCTGATGATCTTCTTCTTCTGCTCCTCAAGCTCAGCCTCGATGAGAGCCTTGTGAGAAACAACAACATTCTTGAATTCCTGATTGATCTTTACAATCTTGAAGTCTTCTGTCTGGCCAACGTATGCATCGTAGTCACGGATAGGCTTAACGTCGATCTGTGAGCCTGGCAAGAATGCCTCAATGCCGAATACGTCAACGATCATACCGCCCTTAGTGCGGCACTTGATGTAGCCACGTACAACTGCCTGCTCTTCCATAGCCTTGTTTACAAGCTCCCAAGAACGGCTTGCGCGTGCTTTCTTGTGTGAAAGGTTCAACTGACCCTTCTTGTCCTCGAGGTTCTCGATATAAACCTCTACCTGGTCACCGATCTTGAGATCGGGGTTGTAGCGGAACTCGCTTACTGGGATGATAGCGTCCTGCTTGTAGTTGATGTCTACAATAACTTCACGCTTGTTGATACCGATAACAGTACCGTTTACTACCTCGCGGCTTGATACCTTGTTCAAGGTCTTGTCATAAGCCTGCTCAAGCTGCTCGTGTGAGAGACCTGAGATGTTCTCTCCATTCTCGTACGACTCCCAATTGAAATCGGGTGTACCTGTTAAAATTTCGCTCATAATTTTTTAAAAGTTAATGAGTTAGACATTATGTTGATAGAATTCGGGCGCAAAGATACAACAAATTCCTTAAATTACAGCGTTCTGCCGCGATTTTTTGCATAATTTTTGTAGACTGCCAGGAAAGGTCTTTAGAGTCTCTGTGGTTTCTAATGAGTGTGCATTTCGAGTTTGCTTGTTGTCTTGTCAAGAAAGAATTGTGAAAAAATGTCAGTTGAATGATTAAACTTTACCACGTTACTTTCTTTTTCGTGGAATATTTATATTTTTGCATAGATTATGCAGCACGACATCAGATGTGTGCTGTATCGGGGATTTTCCGTAGTTGCCATGGATGCCTGCCGGCTTGTTGTGCCGGGCATTTGCGGGACATCTCATTTAATAATTGTATTATATTAATAAGGAGAAATATGGATTTTTTTGCCTCTTTCAGCTCTGTTGAGTTCTTGAGTGCATTCATTGTGCTCTTTGCAGTAATTGACCCTATCGGAATTATGCCTATTGTCCTTTCGATACGTGATAGGGGTAAGATCATAAACCCTGTCAAGGCTGTTTTCTTTGCATTCGGTCTGATGTTTCTTTTCTTCTTTGTCGGAGATTGGATTCTGAACCTCTTTGGTGTCGATATCAATTCGTTTGCAGTGGCCGGTTCAATAGTCATCTTTCTTATGTCACTGGAAATGGTGCTCGATATCGAGATTTTCAAGGACTCGTCAATTGCGGCAAATGATGCAACAATCGTTCCGCTTGTCTTTCCGTTGCTTGCCGGTGCGGGTTCGTTCACAACGTTGTTGTCGCTCAAGGCGGAATATGAACCTACCAACATTCTTTTGGCGCTTGTGCTGAATGCTGTAGTTGTGTTTGCAATGTTGAGTGCAACATCATTCCTGATTAGATTGCTTGGCAAGGGAGGTATCTACTTCACACGCAAGTTCTTCGGTATAATACTTCTTGCAATTTCCGTCAAGCTCTTTACATCCAACCTGTTGCACTTTATAAATGCTATGAGCAGTATGACACAGATGTAAGGTCTCGCCATAAGTTAAAACACAACAGCCGCTGTCAGACAGCGGCTGTTGTGTTTTTTTTGTTGTAGTCTCTTTGTCAGAATCCTTCTGTGGCGTAAGTCTGTAGCGCTCCATCCTCATTACTGTAAATGAAGAACGCTTCAATGCTGTCGCTCTTGCACTGTTCGATGGCCTTTTCGAGTCCCATTACCATGAACGATGTGGCATAGGCATCGGCCTTGGCACAGTTCTCGGCAATAACCGTGGCGCTCAGTAGCGAGTGCTGTACGGGATAGCCTGTGCGCGGGTCAATGGTGTGTGCATATTTCTTTCCGTTTTCTATGCGGAAGTTGCGGTAGTTGCCCGATGTTGCCATAGCCTTGCCGCTTATTGCAACTATTCTCTGGTGGGCGTTGTGGCTTCCTGTAGTATTTTCCGTCGGTTTGCTTATGCTTATATTCCACGCTGTGCCTCTGTCGTTCTTTCCCTTTGTCACCACTTCGCCTCCAATCTCAATCATGTAGTCAGTGATGTTTCTGCTGTCGAGCAAACGTGCCACCATGTCGCATCCATAGCCTTTTGCTATGGCGCTGCAGTCAAGCATTGTGCCGGGGTTCTGTTTTGTAAGCTTGCCGTCAACCAGTGATACGGTAGCGTAGCCTACCTTGCTGCGCAGTTCCTCAACTGTAGCGCTATCAGGCAGCTCACCTTTCTTGAAACCGAATCCCCACGCATTAACGAGTGGTGCTACGGTTATGTCGAACGCACCGCCGGTCTTTGCCGAAATCTCCTGTGCAAGATTGAATACTTCGGTAAACATTTCGTTGGCCGTCGTGTCCCTGTTGTTGTTGAATGCGCTGATTATGGAGTTCTTGTTGAACATTGACAAGGAATTGTCTACTTGCAACAGTGTGGCCTTGACCTCCTTGTGTAAATCCTCCACGCTCTTGTATTTGATGTTGTATTGTGTTCCGAATATGTGTCCGCTGTTGGTCGTGTATACCTCGGGTGTGCGGTTTCTGAGTATAAAGAATGTTCCTATTATAAGGAACAGCAGGAATGCTATCTTGAATTTGCTCAACTTGCCGTTCATGTTACAATATTATCTTATAGGGATTTCGTAAATGAGGTTGTATGTCCCTCCGAAGCATGTACTCTGGTTTATGCCGTAACCGGGTATGTACCACATCTGTGAGTGGCTTGCCTTCTCTTGGCTTATGCGGGCCTTGTAGCGTATGCTCCAGCCCATGTGGAAATTCTTGGCTATCTTTACTCTCACTCCCACGCCTACCTCAGCCCATGTGGCAGTGCCTTTGACGCCGCTCAGGTCAAGGGCGGCGTTGCCTCCCCAGACGGGGTCGATTATGGGTGGGGTGGTGACGTCGTACTCGCAGCTTGTCCATGCAAAGCGGGCTATACCGAAAATTCCATAGTTGGGGTTGGGCTTCTCCTTGGTGGTGCTGAAGTTGTAATTGATACCTACGCGGTAGTATGGTGCGTTGGTCTTGTATCTTATGCCTGTTGTCTCGTCAGTGGTGCTGCACCATCCGAGGCCCACCTCGGCTGTAGGGTATATGCGGTTGCCAAAGTTTGCTTCAACGGCAATTTCGCTGCTGGCGAACTCTTCGAGCAACGAGTATGCAAGGCCGAACACATCGGCAGATACTGCAATGCTCTTGAATGAGAAATCCAACTTCTTCTCTTCTTCCTTTGGCGCAGTGTGTCTCTTCTGGGCCTGCGACAGTGTGCAGGAGAAGAGCATAATACTACTCAATAAAATATATCTTAACATTCTCATTCGGGTCGAATTTTACATATTGCTGTACTATTGAAACTGAGTCGATGAACCTGCTTGTGTGGGTTATGCTGTCGAGCTTGTGGTACATTACCGTGCCGCATTCCATCGACTGGTAGTAGAGTATGTTCTCGTGTGCCACGTAGAGCGTGTCGGTTATCTCGTCATTGTAGTTGAAGATGACTGTGTCGCAGCTGTTTGTGTAGCTCATGGGCAACTGTAATCCGTCGGCATCTGTTATGTGGTTCACAAGGATGGAGTCGGTGCCGTTGATCATGATTGATACGGTAAGTGTCTCGGGCAGGGCGTATTTTCCTGTCACGCTGTCTGCGCTGCTGTAAAAGCCGATGCGGTTGTATGCTGTATTTTCAAGGTGGCAGTCATATCCGTTGTCGCAGGCAGTGAGTGTCATTACTGCTATGGCCAGAAATGTTAGTATTTTGCCTTTCATCTTATTAAAACTCTTTGGAGATGTTGTATCTGTTTCTGTCCTGCGACGAGCGGCTTACAAGCTCGGCCAGGAAACCGGTCAGGAACAGTTGTGTTCCGATAATCATCATTGCCAACGCAATGTAGAAGTAGGGGGAATCGGTCACCAGGCGGTAGGGCATGCCGTTGGCCATTGCTATGAGCTTGTTCGCTCCAACAATGATTGCGGCTATAAAACCGATGAAGAACATCATTGAGCCCCAGAGGCCGAATATGTGCATCGGACGGCGGCTGAACTTCGAGAGGAACCACAGTGACATGAGGTCAAGGTAGCCGTGGAAGAAACGGCTTATACCGAACTTGCTCTTGCCGTATTTGCGTGCCTGGTGCTGTACAACGTGTTCGCCAATCTTTGTGTAGCCTGCATTCTTTGCAAGGTATGGTATGTAGCGGTGCATGTCGCCGTATACCTCAATGTCCTTGACTACCTCGTTGCGGTATGCCTTTAGTCCGCAGTTGAAGTCATGCAGGTTCTTGATGCCTGAAACCTTGCGTGCTGTGGCATTGAAGAGTTTTGTGGGGATTGTCTTGCTCAACGGGTCGTAGCGTTTCTTCTTGTAGCCCGATACAAGGTCGTATCCCTCCTCGGTAACCATTCTGTAGAGTGTGGGAATCTCGTCCGGGCTGTCCTGAAGGTCTGCGTCCATGGTTATTACAACGTCTCCTTTTGCACGCTCGAATCCGCAGTAGAGAGCCGGCGACTTGCCGTAGTTGCGGCGGAACTTGATGCCGTGGATGTTGCTGTCCTTGCGGCTGAGCTCCTCGATGACATTCCACGAATTGTCGGTGCTGCCGTCGTTGATGAAAATTATCTCGTACGAAAAATTGTTGTTTTTCATTACTCTCTGAATCCATTCCGTCAGTTCCGGGAGCGATTCAGCCTCGTTGAATAGAGGTACTATGACTGATATGTCCATTTCTTTATGTCTGTTTTATGGATTTTTCTTTACTATCAATGCCAGTATTGCGGCTATTATCAGGTCGCGGCTTAAATGCCCGGTGATTGTTGACAAAAGCATCTCTCCGGTGCTCTGGCGTCCCATTGTGTCAAACGCATCTGTAAACATTCTTATGCTTGCCTCGTCCATTCCGTTGCTGACGGCAAATGCCGCAAATTGTGCCGATAGGTCGCTGAAAGCGTTCGGGTTGATGAATGCGTAGTACACATACTGTGCAATGGCTGACAGAAGTATGGCGCACAGGTACATGACTGCGATGTATGTCCATGCCTCGCCGAATGTCATGGCGCCATCCCTTTCGTTGTCGCGGTGCTTGGCGGCAAGCTTGTATGCAACGAATGGTGACATCAAGGTCGTTGCAAGCACTGCAAGCGTCAGTATCATGCCCTGTCCTTTGACAAGCATATTCAGCATCACGATAGAAAGGGCGAATGTCACTGTCCAAAGGCATCCAAGGATTGTGCCGTCGCGCATTGCACTTTCTGCAGTCATTTTCCTTTTGTTAATCATCTGAATTTGTTTTTTTCATGTTTCTGCAAGGACCGTAAACAAATGAACCGGATAAGCAAAGTTGACTTTTGCATTTCGCGGCGAGTGCGGTCTGTTCCTGCAGTTTAGCGCAAAGATAATAAATTTATATTTATCAGTTGATTGAAAATGCTATTTTTGACAATTAAAGCGCGTTGTAGGGTAGAGTTCTTTGTTTTTAT
The DNA here is from genome assembly GCA_937906165.1 of uncultured Bacteroidales bacterium. Classification (GTDB taxonomy): domain Bacteria; phylum Bacteroidota; class Bacteroidia; order Bacteroidales; family Bacteroidaceae; genus HGM04593. The sequence continues at coordinate 26,998 of CALCYA010000107.1, forward strand.
GTGAATTGTGCACCGTTTGTATTTCTCTTTCAGTCTTTTTGTATTATCTTCGTGGATAAAATGTTGTTTTATGAAAGCTATGATTTTTGCTGCAGGTTTGGGAACGCGTCTTAAACCCCTTACTGATACTCTTCCCAAGGCTCTGGTGCCGGTGTGTGATAAACCTCTTATTGAACATGTTGCCCGTAAATTGCAGTCGGCGGGAATTGATGAAGTTGTTGTCAATGTCCATTACTTTGCCGACAAGGTGGAGCAGTGGATTGAATCTCAGGATTGGATTTCGCTTTCGAGGGGGGATGCCGGTGTCGGCAAAATGTTGTTCGAGATAAGCGACGAACGTGAGCTTTTGCTTGAAACCGGTGGTGCTGTGCTGCATGCGCGCAGTTTCCTCGAAGGCTGCGGACGTTTCCTTATCCACAATGTCGATATCCTTTCCAACTGCGATATCCATTGGTTTGAGTCGCAGGTGAAGAATGATGCTCTTGCTACATTGCTTGTCAGTGAGCGCAAGACAAGCCGTTTCCTGCTTTTTGATCATGATACATTGCGCCTTTTGGGCTGGATGAACACTGATAGTGGCGATTACCATGTAGTGTCGCCCGAGATTGATCCTAAAGCGTGCCGTGCGTTGGCATTCTCCGGTATTCACATCCTTAGCGACAAAGTGCCTGAACTCATGCAGGAGTATGTTGAAGAGAGAGGTTTGCCTGTTGATGATATCAAAGGTGTACGCTTTCCTATAATGAACTTCTATATGTGGCTTGCGGCCAAATATCCTGTATATGGCGTAGTTGCTGAAAATCTTGAGTTTATTGATGTCGGTAAACTCGATGCGCTGAAGCCTGCCGAGGAATTTGTTAAACATCATTCATGATATTTGGTTTTCTTCTTTTGGCATATCTTGTTTTTTGTTGTTAACAAATATTAACCTTTCTGCTTGTGGGGTTTTTATAGATGTGTTATCTAAAATGGTGTAAGGGCTTCGGTTTTTTATTTGATTTTTTTTTGCTGTGGTCCTGCACGATTGCGCCGGGACGTCTTGTGTTTTTCTGCTTTTTATTCCACAGGATCGTGCCCTTAAGGGACGGCTGTTTTCTGCTTTTGCAGAACCTTCAAGGGGTTGAAGGTTGCCGTTCCGAGGCGCTTTTTGTTAACTCCTGCTAAAAGTGTGGTTTTTTGTCTGAATTTTTCTGTTTTGAACTAACTTTTAACGTGTAAAGCTTGTATTTTTGATTGAAAAAACGTAATTTTGCAAATTGAAATTGTATCTTAAGGAAAATGAGACAATTAAAAATTACAAAAAGTATCACAAACCGCGAAAGTGCATCGCTTGACAAGTATCTTCAGGAGATTGGCCGCGAAGAACTCATTACCGTAGAGGAAGAGGTGGAGTTGGCGCAGCGAATCAGAAAAGGTGACCGCAGGGCGTTGGAGAAATTGACGAGGGCAAATCTGCGTTTCGTAGTCTCTGTTGCAAAGCAGTACCAAAATCAAGGTCTCAGTTTACCTGACTTGATTAATGAAGGTAATCTTGGTCTCATTAAAGCTGCCGAAAAGTTCGACGAAACACGTGGTTTCAAGTTTATCAGTTACGCCGTTTGGTGGATTAGACAATCTATTCTTCAGGCTCTTGCAGAGCAAGCGAGAATTGTTCGCCTTCCTTTGAACCAGGTCGGTTCGCTCAATAAAATCAGTAAGGCCTTCTCAAAATTTGAACAGGAGAATGAACGTCGCCCATCGGCCGAGGAACTTGCTGACCAGCTTGACTTGCCTGTGGACAAGGTTGTTGATTCGTTGAAGGTGTCAGGACGACATATCTCTGTTGACGCTCCTTTTGTCGATGGAGAGGATAATAGTCTGCTTGACGTGCTTGTGAACGATGATTCTCCAATGGCCGACAATTTGTTGGTGAACGAATCGTTGTCGCGTGAGATTGATCGTGCTCTCTCAACGCTTACCGATCGGGAGAAGGAGATTATCCAGATGTTCTTCGGAATCGGCATGCAGGAGATGACTCTTGAGGAGATTGGTGACCGCTTTGGTCTTACACGTGAGCGTGTGCGTCAGATCAAGGAGAAGGCTATTCGCCGTTTGAAACAGAATCAGCGAAGCAAGTTGCTGAAATCCTATTTGGGATAAATATTGCTTTTTTAATTTTACGGGCTATGTCGTTGAAGACGTAGCCCGTTGCTTTTTTTACTGCATAGACGTGCTGTCTTGGTTGGGGTTGTTGCTTGTCTCTATTTGCTCTCTTTTTGTCTATGTGTTAAATCATTATCGGGGACTTTCTTTGTTTTTACCGTTTTTTTTGAATATCTTTGCGAGATTAAATGAAAAACAGATATAAAGATACTATAGTAAGGCACAATGAAAAAGAAATTTCCTGTATATAACCAGCTTAACCTGCCGCAGATAAACAAGGAGGTTCTGAACGAGTGGGATGAGAACGATCTTTTCGCAAAGAGTATGTCGGAGCGCGAAGGCGCACCTTCGTTTGTTTTTTTTGAGGGTCCACCTTCGGCAAACGGTATGCCGGGCATACACCACGTTATGGCACGAAGCATCAAGGATACTTTCTGCCGTTTCAAGACAATGAAGGGCTTCCAAGTGAAGCGTAAGGCCGGTTGGGATACCCATGGACTCCCGGTAGAGCTTGGTGTGGAGAAGAAACTCAATATAACAAAAGAGGATATCGGTAAGAAGATTTCGGTTGATGATTACAATCGCAACTGTCGCGAGGAGGTCATGAAATATACAAAGGAGTGGACTGACCTCACCCGTAAGATGGGTTATTGGGTGGATCTTGACAACCCTTACATTACATACGAGAACAGCTACATCGAGTCTCTTTGGTGGCTGTTGAAGCAGCTCTATAGCAAAGACCTGCTCTACAAAGGCTATACAATCCAGCCTTACTCGCCTGCTGCCGGTACAGGACTCAGCTCGCACGAGCTCAATCAACCGGGTTGCTACCGTGACGTTAAGGATACAACAGCTGTGGCACAGTTCCGTATGCTCGACCCAAAACCCGAGATGACAGAGTGGGGTACACCTTACTTCCTTGCATGGACAACAACTCCATGGACATTGCCTTCAAATACTGCTCTCTGTGTTGGTCCTAAGATTGACTATGTCGCAGTAAAGACATATAACAGTTACAGTGGTGAGCCCATCACTGTGGTGCTTGCGAAGCCACTGTTGGCTGCGCACTTCAACCCTGCGGGTGCCGAGCTTCCACTTGAGGAGTACAAGGCCGGTGACAAGGTTGTCCCTTATCGCGTGATTGCGGAGTATAAAGGTACTGACCTCGTTGGTATGCACTATGCTCAACTCTATCCATGGGTTAAGCCTGTGGTTAAGGATGGCGACAAGGTGGTTGATGCATCGGCAGACGCTTTCCGCGTTATTCCGGGTGACTATGTCACAACAGAGGACGGTACAGGTATCGTACACATTGCACCTACTTTCGGTGCTGATGACGCTTTCGTGGCGAAGGCTGCCGGTGTTCCTTCGCTCTTCATGATAAACAAGAAGGGTGAGACACGTCCAATGGTTGACTTTACTGGTAAGTTCTGGACAATAGACGAACTTGACGAGGATTTCGTGAAGGAGTGTGTTGATGTTGAACTTTACTCAAAGTTTGCAGGTGCTTACGTCAAGAATGCTTATGACCCTCAGTATACTGTTGACGGCAAATATGACGAGAAGGCTGCGGCTAAGGCCGAAACTCTTGACATTGTGCTCTGCATGGTGTTGAAGCAGGCCGGTGTCGCTTTCAAGATAGAGAAGCACGTCCACAATTATCCTCACTGCTGGCGCACCGACAAACCTGTGCTTTACTATCCGCTTGACAGTTGGTTTGTACGCGCTTCACAGATGAAGGAACGCATGAGTGAACTCAACAAGACCATCACCTGGAAGCCTGAGTCTACAGGTACAGGCCGTTTCGGCAAGTGGCTCGAGAACCTCAATGACTGGAACCTCAGCCGTAGCCGTTACTGGGGTACACCGCTGCCCATCTGGACAAGTGAGGATGGCGAGGCTATCTGCATCGGTTCGGTAGCAGAGTTGTACGATGAGATTGAGAAGGCTGTTGCTGCCGGTGTAATGGCAAGCAACCCTTATAAGGATAAAGGTTTTGTTCCCGGTGACTACAGCAAGGAGAACTATAACAAGATAGACCTTCACCGTCCATATGTAGATGACATCAAGCTGGTGTCTCCTACAGGTAAGGTGATGACGCGTGAACTCGACCTCATCGATGTATGGTTCGATTCAGGAGCTATGCCTTATGCGCAGATTCACTATCCGTTCGAGAATAAGGAATTGCTCGACAGCCGCACTGTATATCCTGCAGATTTCATTGCGGAGGGTGTTGACCAGACACGTGGCTGGTTCTATACTCTGCACGCGATTGCAACAATGGTGTTTGACACGGTTGCATTCAAGACTGTGATTTCAAACGGTCTCGTTCTTGACAAGAATGGCGACAAGATGTCAAAGCGCCTTGGTAATGCTGTTGACCCGTTCAATACTATCGAGAGCTACGGTAGCGACGCGTTGCGTTGGTATATGATAACAAACTCTGCTCCATGGGATAACCTCCGCTTCAATGAAGAGGGTGTCAAGGAGGTGACACGTTCGTTCTTCGGTAAACTCTACCAGACATACAGTTTCTTTACAATGTATGCGAATGTTGACGGATTTACATTCGAGGAGCCCGAGGTGCCTATGTGTGAACGTCCCGAACTTGACCGTTGGATAATTTCGGAGCTCAACACTCTTGTCAAGAATGTGAACAACTGCCTGAACGATTATGAGCCTACAAAGGCCGGACGTCTTATCCAGGAGTTCGTGATTGACAATGTGAGCAACTGGTTCGTACGCCTCAGCCGCAAGCGTTTCTGGGGTTCGGATATGAGCACTGATAAGTTGTCTGCTTACCAGACACTTTATACATGCCTTGAGACGGTGGCACGCCTTATGGCTCCTATTGCTCCGTTCTATGCCGACCGTCTGTATCAGGATCTTACATCCGTTACAGGCCGTGGCGATGCCAAGTCGGTACATCTTGCCAAGTTCCCTGAGTGTGATGAGGCTGCTGTTGACAGCGAACTCGAGTACCGCATGGAACTTGCACAGCAGATATCTTCAATGGTGCTTGCTTTACGCAAGAAGGAGGCACTCATCGTGCGTCAGCCATTGCAGAAGATTGCAATCCCTGCTGCCGACGAGGTGATGAAATCACGCATTGAGGCAGTGAAACAGCTTATCCTCAGCGAGGTCAACGTCAAGGAACTTGAGTTCGTGGAAGGTGACGGTATCCTTGTGAAGAAAATCAAGTGTAACTTCCGTACTCTCGGAAAGAAGTTCGGCAAACTCATGAAGAGCGTGAATGTGGCTGTTACAGAGATGTCGCAGGAGCAGATTGCCGAGCTTGAGAAGAATGGCTCTATCACCCTGCAGGTTGAAGGCACTGATGCTCTTATCGAGCTTGCCGATGTTGAAATCTTTAGCGAAGACGTTCCGGGCTGGACCGTTGCCAACGAGGGTGCACTCACTGTTGCGCTTGACGTTGAGGTGACCGATGAACTCCGTCGCGAGGGTGTTGCGCGTGAGATCGTGAAGAAGGTGCAGGCAATACGTAAGGAGAGTGGCTTTGAGATCACTGACCGTATTTCGGTTGTACTTTCAAGCAGCGACTTGAGTGACGCTGCAGTGGAGCAGTTCCGTGAGTATATCTGCAATCAGGTCCTTGCCGATTCGCTCGAGGTAAATGCTGCTCTTTCCGAGGGTGAGGATATTGAGCTTGAAGGTTGTACAATAAAGGTAACTGTAAAGCGCATATAAGAAAAACAAACTAACTAACCATAATAAATATTTGAGACATGTCAGAGAAACTACGTTACTCAGATGCTGAGTTGGCCGAGTTCCGTGAAGTGATTATGAAGAAGCTGGAACTGGCGAAGAGAGATTATGATGAGATTATGAGAGCGTTGCGCCACGAGGATAGCAATGATGTTGCCGACACATCACCTACATACAAGGGGCTTGAAGATGGCAGCGATGCAGCTTATCTTGAGGAGCAGATGCAGATAGCAAGCCGTCAGGCAAAGTTTATTCAGGGTCTTCAGGCTGCGTTGGTACGCATTGAGAACAAAACATATGGTATCTGCCGTGAGACTGGTAAACTCATCTCAAAGGAGCGCCTTATGGCTGTACCTCACGCTACACTCAGCATCGAGGCTAAAAAGAACAGATAAAAAATGGCTTTGGAGGGCAGAAAGCGATATTGGATTGTATTGTCGCTCTTGACACTTGCAATTGTTGCCGACCAGGTAATAAAGATTGCGGTCAAGACGAGTATGCAGTTGGGTGAAGGCATAATGGTCTTCGGTGACTGGTTTCAGATAAGGTTCATTGAGAACAACGGAATGGCATTCGGTATGGAACTGTTCGGAAAACTTTTCCTGACATCATTCCGTCTGGTTGCCGTATGTTTCCTCTTCTATTACCTGATGCGCCTATTGCGCAGTACAACCAAACCATTCGGCTACATTGTGTGTGTAACGTTGGTGCTTGCCGGAGCATTGGGCAATCTTGTCGACTGTCTTTTCTATGGTGAGATATTCTCATCGAGTTGGGGGCAGGTGGCAGGCTTTGTTCCATGGGGTGAAGGCTACGGCTCTTTTATGGAAGGCCGTGTGGTAGATATGTTCTACTTCCCTCTCTTTACATGGCCGGAATGGGTGCCGCTCATCGGTGGAGATATATTTTTCGGTCCAGTGTTCAATTTCGCCGATGCCTGCATCAGTTGCAGTGTCGTTGCACTGTTGATATTCTATAGAGATATAATCTTTAAGGTTGAAGAATGATGCACCGTAATAATTTTCTCCTTATGTTTCTTGTTGCAACGCTGTTTACCTCATGTGAGGTTAAAATGCCTGAGGATGTTATCCCGCAGGGCAAGATGGAGGCTGTGCTCTATGACTACCATCTGGCGCAGTCCATGTCGTCGGAGTATACTTCGGCCGATTACAAGGAGAAACTTTTCTTTACATACCTCTTTTCGCTTCATGGTGTTACTCAGGAGCAGTTCGAGAGATCAATGGAGTGGTATAACCGTTATCCCAAGCATCTGCATAGGATGTATGCCAACCTCGAGAAACGTCTTGAAGCCGAGGTGGAAAAAATGAACAGTGTCGGTGGCGCAATGGAAGAGGGCGTCAATCTGGAGGTCGCATATTTGGCTACTGACACTGCTGATCTGTGGACTGGTTCACGCAACAGGATGCTTGCCTGTACAATGCTTGACAGTCATGTATCGTTTGGTTTTGATGTGCCCGAGGACTCTACATTTGCTGCAGGTGACAGTCTCTCTCTCTCTTTCAATGCAATGTTTGTAACGGCGGGTGTTAAGGATGTCAAGCAGCTCGCCCATGCAGCCCTCTCGCTTGAATATGAGGACGGTTCTTCCGATAGCAAGGGTCTCGATATCGTGGAAAACGGTGAGTATATTTTGGCTCCGGAAAGAAATGCCGGTTCCCGTTTGAAATCTTTATCGGGTTTTGTATATTATTTTGACAATGATACAACATCTGCAGCCAAATTGTTGCTTAATGATATTTCTTTGACGAGAATTCATCCTCCCAAGAGTGATAAAGACGAAAAATAAGGATTATGCTTTATGTTGCCCGTCACTTGTTTATGCCCTGGGGTGAAGAGCGTTACTCCCAGATGCTTGACGTGTGTGCAGGGAAAGTACGTTCAATAGTTTCTTTTGAAAAGGAACTTCCTGCCGTGTCTTTTGTTGACGAGGTGTATGTTACCTCTTGTGATAATGCTATTGTAGTCTCTGATATAAAAATAGAGATCCACCATGCAGGTGGGTCTCTATATGCATATTCTGCCGATAATAGTGGAATTCTTACACGTTTGCTGTGACCTTATCTCATACGGCGGCGGAACTCGCTGCAGATTATGGCTGTAGCAGTAGAAACATTGAGCGATTCCGATGTCTCGCGTCCTGCGGGGTAATTAGGGATGAGAAGACGCTCGTTGATATGTCCGGCGCATCCGTCGCTTATGCCGTTTCCTTCGTTTCCCATAACTATTATTCCGTTTGCACAAAGTTGCTTGCTGTATACATTCTCCCCGTCGAGGAATGTTCCGTATATGGGGACTCTGTCTTTTATCTGTGATAGGAAGTCGGGAAGGTTTATGTAAAATATCTTTACTCTGCCGGCAGCTCCCATTGTTGCCTGAATGCATTTGGGGTTATATATGTCGGCGCTGCCTGTAGCGCAGTAAATCTCTTCGATTCCGAACCAGTCGGCTATGCGTACTATGGTTCCGAGGTTGCCCGGGTCCTGTACGTTGTCAAGGGCAAGACAAAGGCGTTTTGTGGGAGCATCGTAGTCGAGTGTGTGCTCGGGTTGCCTGAATATGGCAAGAATACCCTGTGGGGTCCTGAGAAAACTTGCACGCCTGAGCTCTTCTTCTGTTATCTCTGTTACCCCGTATTTGCCGTTTAGCATGTGGCTGTCAAGCCACTCGCGTGTGGCAAGTATCCTTTCCACGCCAAGTCCGCAGGTTATGAGGTCATTGACGGTCTTGCCGCCTTCGGCAACAAATAGACCGCTCTCCCTTCTGTATTTTCTCTGCTCAAGTGATTTTATCTGTTTTAGTATGCTTTTGCTTAACATCCTGCCCCGTTCTTGTTGGTTAAAGTAGTGCAAATCTACTTCATTTCTCCCGAGAATTTCGTATATTTGCAAGAATTTTTTAAAATTGGGTGTAATAATGTCGTTTAGTAAGGTTCTGCTTCTGCTTTTGTGCCTCATGTCGGTACTTTCCTGCTCGGTGAACAAGTTCATAGCCGAAGGTGAGTGCCTGCTTGATGATGTCGACATTGTATGCTCTACGAATGATGCCAATGCACTCAAGGCCAACAGTTATCTGCGTCAGCAACCCAATTCCAAATGGTTCAGCCTTTTCAAATTGCCTCTTTATACATATGCCTTATCGGGTACCGATGATTCCAAGTGGGTAAACCGTGCTCTCAAACGTCTGGGCGAGGCTCCTGTGATATATGATGAGGAACTGGCAGAGGCTTCACGAGTAAATATCGAGCAGATGCTGCGCAATGATGGCTATCTGCATGCGACCGTAGACCTCGAGTGCAAGAAGAATATTGAAAAGAAGCGCGCTGTCGCAACATACTATCTCCACGAGCGTGAAAGATATTATATATCAGAACTTGATCTTCGTACCGACGATGAAAGGCTTAAAGAACTTGTTGTTGCAGACTCTGTCTCTACATCATTGAAGGTGGGCATGCCTTTCAGTGTTGACGGGCTTGAGAATGAGCGTCGACGTATCACTGAAATGTTGAGAAATAACGGCTATTACCGCTTCCAGAAAGAATATATAACATATACGGCCGACACAGCACACCATTCGAACAAAGTGAAACTTACGATGAATATCGCGCTTTTTACTCCGTCAGCTGATGCGGAGCCTGTTGAACACAAGCAGTATCATATTGACAAGGTCAATTTTGTGTCGGGGGCAGGTCTGCATATCGATGATGCGGCTCTTGAACAGTGCGATACAATGAGCTATGGGAACTATAACATATACTATAAGGGTGATCCTGTGGTACGTCCGAGTCTTTTGGCGAATAATACTTATGTGGAATGCGGCAAACGTTATTCGCTGAATGATGCTGAAAGGACACACAACTCTTTTGTACAGTTGCCGGCGTTCAAGTACAGCACGGTGAGAATGCGTGAACATCCCGATACTTCGCTGCTCGACTGCTACATAATGTATGAGCGTAGCAAACGCAGTTCTGTCAGTTTTGAGGTTGAAGGCACAAATACAGCCGGAGACCTTGGTGCGGCGGCATCCGTCACATTCTCTGACAAGAATCTTTTCAAGGGTTCTGAAATGCTCTCTTTGCGCCTATTTGGTGCATATGAGGCTGTATCAAACCTTCACGGTTACACCGGTGAGATGTTCCTTGAGTATGGTGCTGAATTGAGCCTTCGTTTCAGGGGCGGTGTGATATCCAGATTCGTACCGGCTGAAAAACGTATGCTCGTGTCGTCGACAATGTTTACACTCAAGTTCAATACGCAGGAACGCCCCGAGTTCAACCGTAGGGTGTTGTCGGGTGCATGGAGCTATATGTGGAGCAAGAGGGAACGCTCTAACCACAAGATTGATATCCTTGATCTTAACTATATATATGTACCTTGGATATCCGATACTTTCAAGAGTGAGTATCTTGACAGTATCTCGAACCGCAACTCTATCCTTAAGTATAACTATGAGAACCTGCTTATAACGAAGCTGGGTTATACATACTCTTACAACTCATCGCTTGACGATGACAGACGGTTTGACCGTGTGGCATACTCGTTGCGTGCTAACGTGGAGAGCTCTGGTAATCTGTTGTATTTGGCGACAAGCGCGATAAATGCTCCCAAGAACAGTGACGGCCAGTATACTTTCCTCAATATTGCATATGCACAGTATGTGAAGGGAGATATCGATCTTACGACTCGTGTTAAGATTGATAGCCGTAACTCGATAGTCATGCATATGGGATTGGGTATTGCCTATCCTTATGGCAACTCAAGAATCCTGCCTTTCGAGAAACGCTATTTTTCGGGCGGTGCTAATGGTATGCGTGGTTGGACTGTACGTACTCTGGGACCTGGAAGTTATAGGAGCAAGGGATCCAATATCGATTTCATCAACCAGTCGGGTGATATGAAGCTTGATCTCAATGTGGAGTACCGCTCGCACCTGTTCTGGCGTCTGCATTCGGCGGTGTTTGTCGATGCTGGAAACATATGGACTTTGCGCTCATACAAGGAACAGCCCGGTGGTCAATTTGCTTTCGGCCGTTTCTATAAGGAACTGGCGTTTTCTTACGGCCTGGGTGTGAGGCTGGAACTCGATATGTTCGTGTTCCGTCTTGATGCAGCCATGAAGGCCGTGAATCCTGCCTACAGCGGCAAGGATAAGTACCCTATCATAAACCCCAATTTCGGTAGGGATTTTGCATTGCACTTTGCGATAGGTCATCCTTTCTGATGTGCTTTGCCTTTGTTTTGAAGAGAAAAATAAATATATATGGAGATTCGTTTTATGAGTATCGGCAGCGGAAGCTGCGGAAACAGTTACTACCTGGGGGTGGGTGACTATGGCATCCTCATTGACGCGGGAATCCCTTCGAAGACCATACGTATGGCATTGAAGAAGGAGGGCATCCCCTTTGAGAGTATATGCGCTATCTTTGTTACCCATGATCATGCCGACCACATCAAGTCCTTGGGTGTGATATCGGCAAAGGCCAATATTCCGGTATATGCCACCCGTGAGGTGCATAAGGGCATAACACACAACTATTGCACAACAAAACTTATAGACCCTATGTATGTGCGTTATGTCGAGAAGGAGGAAAAGATTATATTCCGTGATTTTGAGATAACACCGTTCGAGGTGCCGCACGACGGTAGCGACAATGTGGGTTATTTCATTGAGGTGGATGGCAAGAAGTTCTGTATTGCGACCGATTTGGGCGAGATAACGGATGTTGTATCTTCGTATGTGGACCAGGCTAACTATCTTGTCATAGAGTCCAATTACGAGGAGCAGATGCTTATGATGGGGCGCTATCCCGAATTCCTGAAAATGCGTGTTTCGGGTCCTCGCGGTCACTTGAGTAACCAGACTACGGCAAGCTACCTGGCATCGCATTTTAACGAGCACCTCAAATATATATGGTTGTGCCATTTGAGCGAGGAGAACAACCATCCCGAGCTTGCCTACAAGGCTGTGACGATGGAGTTCGGGCGTTACGGAATAATCGCTGGCAAGGATGTACAGCTCAATGTTCTGAAGCGTACCACGCCGTCTCAGCTATACAAACTTTGATAATGAGAATGATGATTTAAAATATATAACTATGAATTTTGTACAGGAACTTAAATGGAGGGGCATGATTCAGGATATGACCCCTGGAACAGAAGAACAGTTGCAGAAAGAGATGACAAGTGCCTACTTGGGTATTGACCCCACGGCCGATTCTCTTCACATCGGTCACCTTGTTGGTGTTATGATGCTGCGTCACTTCCAGCTTTGCGGTCACAAGCCCATTGCGCTCATCGGAGGTGCTACGGGTATGATAGGCGACCCCTCTGGCAAGTCAAAGGAGCGTGTGCTCATTGATGAAGAGAAGCTGCGTCACAACCAGGAGGCGCTCAAGAAGCAGCTCGCACGTTTTCTTGATTTTGACAGCGACGCTCCTAATGCGGCGGTGCTTGTGAATAACTATGACTGGATGAAGGAATTCACTTTCCTCGATTTCATCCGCAATATCGGTAAGATGATTACCGTTAATTATATGATGTCAAAGGACTCTGTAAAGCGTCGTCTATCGGGTGAGGCAGGTACTGACGGTATGTCATTCACCGAGTTCACTTATCAGCTCCTGCAGGGTTATGACTATGTTCATCTTAACGAGACACACGGCTGTAAGCTGCAGTTGGGCGGTGCAGACCAGTGGGGTAACATCACGACAGGTACCGAGATGATACGCAAGATGTCGGGCAATGAGGTGTTCGCGCTCACATGTCCGCTCATCACAAAGGCCGATGGCAAGAAGTTCGGTAAGACCGAGCAGGGTAACATATGGCTTGACAAGCGATATACATCGCCTTACCGTTTCTACCAGTTCTGGCTTAACGTGAGCGACGAGGATGCCGAGAAGTATATCAAGATATTCACATCTATCTGCCGCAAGGAGATTGAGGCTCTTGTTGCCGAGCATGCTCAGGCTCCACACATGCGTCTTTTGCAGAAGCGTCTTGCCATGGAGGTTACAGTGCTTGTACATGGCGAGGAGGAGTATAACAAGGCTGTGGAGGCATCGAACATTCTCTTCGGTAATGCTTCTACCGAGGCTCTCCGTTCACTTGACGAAGATACACTGCTTGCGGTGTTCGACGGTGTTCCCCAGTTCGAGGTCTCACGCGAGGCTATAGTCGAGGGTGTGAAGGCTGTTGACCTTACAACCGACCTTGCAGCAATCTTTGCTTCAAAAGGCGAGATGCGTAAGCTGGTGCAGGGTGGTGGTGTCTCTGTAAACAAGGAGAAGCTTGCAGCCTTTGATCAGGTCATCAATGCCGAGAACTTGCTCAACGGCAAGTATATCCTTGTACAGAAGGGCAAGAAGAACTATTTCTTGATTATTGCGAAGTAATCGTTACTGCATAAAACAAGCAGGACAGTACCGGTCGGTACTGTCCTGCTTTCTTATATGTAGGGATGCTGTTTGTGGCTCTAAACAGTCCTTATCCTTTTTATGGTGTCCCGTATCTCCTTGCACCATATCCATAGAAGGAGTGGGAATAAAGGTGCAATGAGCGGGTTGTACTCCCATGCTTGGGCAAACTTGCCGTATAGAAGTGAGAACAGCGCGCGCGTCATGCCGCATCCCCAACACTCTGTGCCAAGGAATCTTTTGAAAAGACAGGTTGTCTCACCGTTGAAAATGCCGTCTGTGGGTAACGAATAGAGTATCGCCGGTAAAAGCAACAGGAGAAAGAGTTTGCTAATCGTTAGTAATCGGGTTGCCGTCTGCATCGGTGAAGCTTCCTACAAGGATCATAATGAAGTCGATGAGAGCCCAGATGCCGCATCCGCCGCAAGTGAGCAGCTGTGCTATGCCTGTGCCTGTCTTGCCTACATAGAAACGGTGTACTCCAAGGCCTCCGAGGAAAAAGCATAAAAGCAGTACCACAAGCCACTCTTTGTTGCCTTTTGTGTTGTTTGTTCTGTTCTGGGGGTTCTCGTTGACCCATGCACCGCATTTGGTACATATTGCGGCTTTCTCGTTTATTTCGGCACCGCAGTTCTTGCAATAGGGCATATTTTGAATATTATGGGTTTGTATATATGTTGATGTACAAAAGTATCAATTCTGAATTGTTTTTGCAATAGGATGCCGCCATTGTTGGCAGGTCTCAATACAAAAAAAGGAGGAAATGACTTCCTCCTTTTTGTACGCCGTCAGGGACTCGAACCCTGGACCCATTGATTAAGAGTCAATTGCTCTACCAACTGAGCTAACAGCGCATTGCCTTAACGCGTTGCAAAGGTACTACTTTATTTTATATCTGCAAACATTTCGGGAAGTTTTTTTATAAAAATTTTCGACAAAATTCTCAAGTCGTTGATTATTAACAAGAAAAATTTCGCAGTTTTTTTGCTTTTTTATCGCGATTTCTTGTCTTTACCAGAACCAACCTTTTTTCTTTCTCTTTGGCTCGTCATATTCCTGGTCTAATGAGTAGATGTCGCTCCAACTTTTTTTCTCGTGTATCATTGTGTATATCTGTCCCCAGTCGGGTATGCCGCCAAGGTTGCAGTCGTCGATGAACATGTCTGCATTGATTTTGCTGTAGCCGCCGTGCGGTTCCACAATCTCCTCGGGGAAGTTCCTGTTTACCGCATAGAATTCGACACCGCGCTGTCTGCACCATTCGACAGCCTCCTCAAGCTCTTTGCCGCGGCGCACTGTCCACAGGATGAGTCTGTGGCGCTCTTCGGTGAGTTTGCGGAGTGTGTAAGTAGCAAAAGGACGTTCTTTGCCAATCTCGGGGTATTTGTGCTCGACGATAGTCCCGTCAAAGTCAACGGCAATGATCATATTTGTTCTGGTTTATGTGATTTACTGCGCTAATATATGAATAATAGTGCAATTTCTGCAATTTTTTGTAAGAAAATGAGAAAACTATATCCACCATTCGAGCAATATCGCTGCTCCAACGGTCATACATCCAGCCACGGCAACAGAAAGACTGCTCATGGCGCCTTCAATCTCTCCAATCTCCATAGCCTTTGAGGTTCCCATGACGTGCGATGCCGTGCCTATTGCAACCCCTTTGGCTATCGGGTGCTTTATATGTAGCAGACGGCAGAAGAGTCCTCCAGCTATGTTTCCTATCAGTCCGGTGAATATGATTGCTGAAACGGTTATCGCTACATATCCGTTCAATTCTGCCGATAGTCCAATGCCGATGGCAGTGGTGATTGATTTCGGCAAAAGGGTGACATATTGTGTGTGGTTCAGCCCGAAGAGCAACGCCATAGCGAAAATGGATATTCCGCTGCACATCACTCCCGACGCTATGCCCACGAGTATAGCTGTGAGGTTCTTCTTTAGCAGCATCACCTGCTCGTAGAGCGGAATGGCGAGTGCCACGGTGCCAGGTGTCAGCAAGTAGGTGAGGAACTTCGCGCCCTCGTTGTAGCTGCTGTAGTCGATGCCAAGTACCAGCAATGTCGATATGGTCAGGGTGATTGCAAGCAACAGCGGGTTGAATATGAATAAATCCCACTTCTTCTTTATTATAGTACCAAGGATGTATGTTCCTACGCTCAACGCCACTCCAAAGAAGAGCGATTCTGATATTATCTCTTTCATCTCTTCTCCTCCTTTCCCTTATGTTTCATTATAAATTGTGTGATATGTCCCGTTGCGGCCATTACAAGCACCGTCGATATGACGGAAATCACAATTATGGCAATGATAAACTCCTGCATCACATCCCATGAATCGATGAGTCCTACGGCGGGCGGTATGAACATCAGCGGCATCATCGTTATGAGCAGCTTGCCTGTTTCTTTTACTGCAGACAGTTTGATGACACCTGTACATAGTGCGGTGAACAGTATTGTCATTCCGTATATGCTTGCCGGTATCGGCAGCGGAATTATGCGGTTAAGTATCTCTCCAATGAAAGAGATTGCCAGTATTATACCGAATTGGGTAATGAATTTCATCTTAGCCTGACGCTTTGTGTTTTGCGAGGCAAAATTACTCAATAAAATTCAATTAAGGAAGATGCTGCATGAAAGTTATTCCACGGGGGGGTGAGTGGCGGCTAAAAGTAGTAGTGGAAACTGAACGACAGGTCATTTACCAGGCTGATTCCCAATCCTGGCTCGAATTTGGGGTGCTTGAATTCTTTTTCGCAGTGCCTGTAGCCGAAGAACCCTACAAATGCAGTGATGCAGAAGTGGTCATTGATGGTGTAGCTTATGCCCGGCTTTGCTCCTATGCCCAGACAGTAGCCCGACTCGGCGTTGTTGGGGTCGACGTAGCAGAACTCAAGGGTTCCCTCCCAAAAGAGGTCGAAATTGTTGAATGAATATATGAAATGCCTCAGGTAAGGCTCAACGGAGTAGCTGTCGGTGTGTACACCTTCGCTTTTGCTGTATTCATACCCCAGGCAGGCTCCAAAGGCAAAACGTTTGCTTACACGGTATCCCACTTCGGGCGTCACACTGATGGTGGTGCGCTTGTCGTCGTTGTTGTCCCAGAACTTCAATCCTCCGCCTATGTACACCTGGGCATCGGTCGTAGCTGCGAATGCCATGATAGCTGCTGTAAATAAAAGTTTTCTCATAGATGTCTGTTTTGTCTTTATAACACCTGAGCATTTCTTTTTGTGCGAGATAACTGTTTTTTGCAGCAGGTGGTTTGTTGCTGTCTACCATAAAAAATGAGCGCCGAAGCGCTCATTTTTTATGATTTGTTATTTTGATCAGAAGTTATAATAAATGCTGAATGAAAGTTCGTTGCCGTTAAGGATAATTCCTGTAGACTCACCAAGGTCGTCATAACTGCGGTGTCCCAACCAACCTATATGACCGGCAATGGCAATATTCTCAGTAAAGCTGTAAGCGATACCTGGCTTCACACCGACACCCCAGCAGAATTGTGAATCGCCTTCTTCCGGCTTGATGTTACCAAGTTCAACAACACCGTCTGCAAAAAATGAGAAGTTGCCAGCTTTGAAGAAACTGTAGCGTACATAAGGATTGATTGCATAAGCTGTTGAAACATCCTTTGTCCAATCTACCTCAATTGCAGCACCGACTGTCCAGTTCTCATTGATTGTATAACCGATCTCAGGTGTGAATGCGAAATTGGTTGTCTCTTCCTCAAGAGCCTCGGACTTGCTGAAACCGATGCCGCCACCAACATACCACTGTGCACTTGCAACCATAGTTGTCAACATCAACGCGAGTGTCAAAAATACTTTTTTCATAGTTTTGTTGTTTTAGTTTTGCCGGATTATTTGATTGTGACGTCGGTCAATCCGGTTCCAACCGACACTGCGAATATAGTGCAAACTAATGAGATTAATAAATTTAATATACTTTTTTTGACTTTTTTGTGTAAAAGTGTGTTAAATGCGCGCTCTGCTGTACTTTTTTGATTTGTGTATATGCAGGTTTTGAAAATTAAATATTGACAGATATTTTAGAAATTTTACAAAATGGAAAATCCGGAGGTTCTTGAATGGGCTTTCAGTTTTCTAAAGAGGAAAAGTCTCCTGCCTTTTTTGGCAAGAGACTTTTTATAAACATTAAACTCCTGTTTGTGTCTGGTTCTATTTTTTGCACACTTCGTAACCGGTGAGAGGCTCAAAAGCGTATGGAACAAAATGGTATACGCGGTATATTGTCATGCTTCCCGACGGTGTGCTGTAGAGTTCCACTTTAAGTGGATAGTTGCTGCTGTCCTTTGCCTGTGAACGCAGTCTTGTAAACTCTCCGGTACGTAACAGTTCAATCACATTGTTTTTCTCTTTTATGTCGAAGAATAGTTCTTCCTCGTTCATTATCTCGTTATGCGGCTCGTAAACAAGCACTGTGGGCAGGTTGAACATCTTTGCCACACCGAACACTGCTGTAACAAATGCAACAAGCAGTACGGGCATCTTCGCGTCACTGGCGTTGTCTATGCATAGGCCGCCGGCCAATACAAGCGCGGCGCAAACCAATATAGCTATTGGAGCTACAGATGTTTTTTTCTTGGTTGTAATGTTGTTCTCCTCAAGAACTTTGTTGTCTATTTCGTTTTTCATGATATTCAGCGTTTTTATTTCTTTTGTTAGAGTCAATACATAGGCTTTTTACCTTATTATATAGACTTCGTGAAGTTTATAAATGTATAATAGGGGATAGCGTCACATGGCGGGCATGCCTTTTGAGGTGGTGTCTCGCTTGTGATGCAGTTATTGCTTACGGTATGTAAAAACGCTAAATGATGATGTGCCTGAGGGTATAGATGTAATACCCACGGCTGTGGCGCGATGCGGCAACCGCTGCGCGTACGTTCTGCAGTGTGTCCCTGTAACGTCTGGCCGGCGTGTATGAGGATGCAAGAGTGCATCTTGGATTCTCCTGCCATTGACGTTGTGTCGTCTGTTGCTGGTTGCGCGATGAGATGTTTACATTGTTTGTCTGCGGAGTTTCAAAACGACATCCGTTGAGCCTGTCCGAAAGTTCTGAGATGTTCTCCTTGTTGCTGTCCTTTAGAATGCAGGCTGTGCTTTTGCTCTCTGCCGTGTGTGTGGGAGAGGCTTTCTGGTTGCCTGTGCAGATGACAGGCAGCAGTGCCAGCAACAGTATGGACAGTAATTTTCTCATTGTTTATGTTTTATCAAGGTAGATATTTTGCTATATGCAAAGATATAGGATTTTTTGCATAAAATGACGAGGTGGTGCTAATAAGTTGCAGATTGAATGTTGCTGGATTGTGTTGGGAGATTTTGCTACGGTGTGTGAATATTATAAGTAGGGTAACGCAAATTTATTTGCAATTATTTTCAATGGGCGCAGCTTGTATGCAACGATGTTTGAAAAAAACAGCGTTCCGGCACGGAACGCTGTGTGCTTAGAATTGTATGTGGAACTTTATCCTTATTCCCCACTTGTCAATACCCGGGAGGTCGGTATAAGTGAGCCTGCGGACATAATCGATGCGCAGTACCTTGAATATGTTTTCTACTCCGAATGCAAGCTCCATGTATGGTGTGGAGTTCATATAATGGTACTCGTCGTTCTCGTACGGGAACTTGAACAGTGTGCCGGTATTCAGCGGGTCGGGGCGGTTCTTGTCGCTAAGGTTGCCGAACATTCCCTTGAAAGTCACCACCTCGCGCCAGTTGAGCTTGCGTATGAGCGGAATCCTGTTGAATATGAGTCCGTTCATGTAATATGTGAGGTCCCACGAAGCGTACTCGTCGTTGAAGAACTCCATGGCGTTCATCAATGAATACGATTCGCTCTGTATTGTGTACGATAGGTTGGCGTTTGGCATTATGAGCAACGGGAACGGTACCTTGTTCCATACCTTGCCGGCCTTTATGATGCAGTCGGTGTAACCGAAAGCCGAGAACCAGAATCGTTTCTGGAAGCTTGCCTCGGTGTGGTGGTAGTTGAGGTCGCTGCCGAGCACGCCTTTTATTCCCATCCTGTGGTTGAGGGTGAACACGGGATGTTCGGGCAGTATCGAATTCCTGTTCCACTTGCTCTGGATAAACTTCTCGTTGGGGGCGTATCTAAGTCCGATCTCAATCTCGGAGCGGTTGACGTCATCGACAAATGTGCTTGTCGTTACACCGTCGGTGGTGACGGTGCGCTCGAACGGTATCAGGTGTGTGGCAATGTCTATCCTGTTGCGCAGGGTGACATTATAGGAGAAGTGGTTGTAGAACTCGCGTGTGTATGTGAATTCTGCTTTCTTCATATAGCCTATCTTGTTGTCCTTGTCGCGCTTGATGCTCAGGAAAATGTTGTCCTTGTTGGTGTGCAGATAGGTCTGTCCATACTGGAAAATGTCGCTCTCATAGTGTGCTTTCAGCGAGTGGATGGGGAACTCGTTGGGGTGTTCCTTTTTCTTCTTGAAAGAGTATTCCACCTCACCCATGTATTTCCAGCGATGGTCGCCCAGGCCGTATGCAACGAAGAAACGTCCGAAAAGGTGCGGGTTCAGGTAGGCCGATGTCATTGCGCCTGTGCGCAGTCTCCAACCCTCAAGTTCATTGTGGCTCACCGATGTGTTCACCGGGCCGTAGAAGATGGGCGGCTCGTTCTCCCTGATAGGTATCCAGCCTGTGAAAAGGAACGATACGCCTTTCTCCAGCCAGTAGTATAGCGGGTTGTTACGCAGCTCCTTCATCATCTTCTGTACCGACTGCTCCTTCTCGGTCACCTCGTTCAGGCGGTTGGCTGCCCAGAATTCGTCACTCTGTTTCATCGAGTTGTCCTCTTCTACAACCTTGGCAGGGCTCTCCAATATCTTTTCGCCCGCAGGGGTGTTCTCGAAGTTGTAATTCGCATACACTACCTCGCGGTGGGCATAGAATCCGTTGAGCGCGTTCACCAGTTTCAGCTCGGCAGTAAGTGTCTCTTTGTTGAGTATACGTGTACCGTCGGGCTGGCGGCTGTAGTCCTGCTTTATGTTCATGTACTCCACGAAGTTCATGTTTATGTCGTGTGGCACGTTCATCTGTACTGCCCTTATAAAAAAGGTGGAATCGGTTGTTACGTATATGTGCCCTGTGAAACCGAACGATTCTACGTTGAACGGTGAGAATGCAAGGTCTATACACCTGTCGCTTCCGATGTCGATGGTGTCCATTATGTAATACTTGTAGAACGTAGGACCCAGTTTTGAGACGGGGCTCACGAACTTGTTGCCGAAAAGCGATATGTTGTCCTGGAATATGTCCACGTCCTTGAAAGTCTCCTCGTAGAGTGCTTCAATCTCGCCGGTGGAGAACATGTCGTCGATACCGTTCCTTTTTCTTCCTTTCACGTGTTGGCGCTCTCGCTCGGGCTCCTTACGGTAGTAGTCGGTTGCAATGAGCTCGCGTGCCGATATGTGCAGGATGGGCTCGCCCGATATCTGCGAGGTATCGATGTATTGTTCAAGAAACTCGAACTGCTTGGCAAAGTGCTTGTTGTTGTCGGTGCTGAAGTTGTTGAGCGCCAGATTCAATTTCTCGTGTCTGTCGCGGCTGTAGAAATCCTTGTTCTTTGGCGAATTGTCGTCGCGTCTTTTTATTATTTCTCTTGCAAGGATAACTGCCGGGTTATCCTTCCTCTTGTATTTCTCCTTTTTGGGTTTTACCGTCAGTTCCGACAATGCATAGTCGGCTGGTTCCAGAACCGCCTTTATTGGCATGCGTGTCTTTGACGAAAGTGGGATGCGCTTGTCGGTGTAGCCCACGCTTGATATTATGAGCGTGTCCCGCAACGCAGGGGCATAGAACGAGAAGTTTCCTCTGTTATCGCTACTGCAGCCTATCGATGTCTTGTTTATTCTTATCGATGCATAGGGTAGTACCTCTTTGGTGGCGGCATCGGTTATTTTGCCGTGTATGCGCACCTTGCTTGCCTCCTGGGCTGTAGTGCTTGCGGGTACAAGCAGAATCAGCAATATATATAAATATGTAATGAGTTCTTTTTTCATATTCTGTTATTTCGTGGTCATTGTTTTGCGACCCCCTCTGAAAATTTGCGCAAAATTACACAAAATATAATATATAAGGTGTATCTGTTAAGATGTTTTATATATTATTCATCAAAATGAAATCATTGCCTATGTAAAAGGAAAGAGTGCGCAATGGGATGGCTTCAAAAAAGCGAAAAAAAGTTTCATCTGTAACTTGTTGAGAATTAGCAATCTTTAAAAAATGTTTAAATTTTCTTGAAATTTATTTCTCAAAAAGTTTGTCAGTTCAGAAAAAAGCTCTACCTTTGCACTCGCTTTCGGGAAGCAACCACGGTTGCGTTACTGATTAAGCAAGATGATCCTTGACAACATTCCATACAGACAAGCAGTACAACGTGGCCTTCGACATTTTTTTGTTGGAGGTTATTACAAGTAAAGTAAGGAACGAAATACGAACCGTCAAAAATAATCTGATATACATATTAGTTTCCGGCCAGTACAAACAAAATTCGATTAGTCATGTCCTTTAAGGGCATTACAGATATAATTTACAACGAAGAGTTTGATCCTGGCTCAGGATGAACGCTAGCTA
>CALCYA010000108.1 GCA_937906165.1 uncultured Bacteroidales bacterium
GGCAAAATTATATGCGTAAAAATGAAATCCCTCAGAATTTTACGTTGATCCCAAAAATACTCCAAAATACCTTATATATAAAAAGTAACAGGCCGATGTTATGAACACCGGCCTGTATATTATAATGTTTAAATTGTCAGTTATTTATTATGCTAGCTTTGCAAGGGCTTCCTTGATGCGGCGTATAGCCTCGACAATATTCTCATCGCTTGTTGCGTAACTCATTCTGAAGCACTCGGGTGCACCGAATGATGCTCCGCCCACAGCCGCAACGTGTGCCTCGGTCAAAAGGTACATTGCAAGATCATCGCTGTTGTTGATAACTGTACCGTTGTAGCTCTTTCCGTAGAATGAGCTGCACTTGGGGAACAGATAGAATGCACCCTCGGGAACATTCACTTCAAGACCTGGAATCTCTTTTGCGAGCTTTACGATGAGGTCGCGGCGGCGCTGGAATGCCTTACGCATCTCCTCAACGGGCTCCTGTGAACCTGTATAAGCTTCAAGGGATGCCATCTGTGATACAGAGCATGGTCCGCTGGTGTACTGTCCCTGGAGCTTGTTGCAGCCTTTTACAATCCACTCGGCAGCTGCAAGGTAACCGATGCGCCATCCTGTCATTGCGTATGCCTTTGAAACACCGTTGATAATGATTACGCGCTCTCTTATCTCGGGGAATTGTGCAATGCTCTCATGTTTGCCCACATAACTTATGTGCTCATAAATCTCGTCAGCTACAACATAAACCTCGGGATATTTTGCAAGTACATCGGCAAGATCCTTGAGCTCCTCTCTTGTGTATACCGAACCTGTAGGGTTTGACGGAGAGCAGAGGATGAGCATCTTTGTCTTTGGTGTGATGGCTGCCTCAAGCTGTGCGCCTGTGATCTTGAAGTTCTGCTCGATGCCTGCGCTCACAATGACTGGTGTACCGTCGGCAAGCTTTACCATGTCGGGGTAGCTTACCCAGTAGGGAGCTGGAACTATAACCTCGTCACCGGGGTTCACAAGTGCCATGATTGCATTGCATACTGCCTGCTTTGCACCGTTGGAAACAGAAATCTGTGTCTCCTTGAACTCGAGTCCGTTCTCGTTCTTGAGCTTCTCCACAATAGCCTTGCGAAGGGTGGGGTAACCCGGAACGGGAGAGTAACGTGACCAGTTGTCGTCAATGGCCTGCTTTGCTGCAGCCTTGATGGCATCGGGAGTGTTGAAATCGGGTTCTCCTACACTCATGTTGATTACATCTACACCTTGTGCTTTCAACTCCTGGCTCTTCTGTGACATTGCCAGTGTTGCCGATGGTGCCAATCGGTTTACGCGGTCTGATAGCTTGTTCATTTTAGAAGCTTATTATTTTGTAGTTAGTTATAGTCTTTGTTTTGTAAAATGCCTTACTGCGCTCCAGTATGACAGGTATTATTCTTTTTCAAAATGCAACGTGTGCCCCATGCGTTCTGCTTTGGTATGCAGGTAGCGTGAGTTATATGTGTTGGGCTCAATCTCAATACCTACATTCTCGGTTATTGTGAGTCCGTAACTCTCCAAACCGATGCGCTTTACCGGGTTGTTGGTGATGAGGCGCATCTTGTGTACACCAATCTGACGCAGAATCTCGGCACCTACACCGTAGTCTCTCTCATCGGCCTTGAATCCCAGACAAAGGTTAGCATCCACGGTGTCCATACCCTCTTCCTGGAGCTTGTATGCACGCATCTTGTTCATGAGTCCAATGCCGCGGCCCTCCTGGTTAAGGTATACTATAACACCCTTACCGGCTTTGTCAATTAGCTCCATGGCCTCATGTAGCTGTGAGCCGCAGTCGCAACGCTGCGAACCGAAGATGTCACCTGTCATGCACGATGAGTGTACACGTACAAGTATTGGCTCATCCTCGTTCCACTCGCCCTTTATGAGTGCAATGTGCTCCAGTCCGTTCGATTTCTGACGGAACGGTATAAGGCGGAAATGTCCGTGAGCAGTGGGCATGTCTACCTCTTCGCCTTTGTCAACGAGTGACTCCTGCTTCAGACGGTACTCGATAAGGTCTTTGATTGATATTATCTTGAGGTCATGTTTCTTTGCAATCTCAATGAGCTGTGGCATACGTGCCATGGTGCCGTCCTCATTCATAATCTCAATGAGTGCGGCAGCAGGGTAGAGGCCCGACAGACGTGCGAGGTCAATGCTTGCCTCGGTGTGTCCTGCACGGCGTAACACTCCGTTGTCCTGCGCATAAAGCGGGTTGATGTGTCCCGGACGTGCAAAGGTCTCCGGTTTACTTGTAGGGTCGGCAAGAGCCTTGATTGTTGCTGCACGGTCGGCTGTCGATACTCCTGTGGTGCATCCCTCAACCTTGTCAATGGTTACTGTGAAGGGTGTTCCCAAAAGGCTGGTATTGGCGCTTACCTGTGGGGCAAGCTCAAGCTCCTTGCAACGTGATAATGTTATAGGTGCGCAAAGCACTCCACGGCCGTTCTTGAGCATGAAGTTTACAGCCTCGGGGGTAATCTTCTCGGCTGCAATGATGAAGTCTCCTTCATTCTCGCGGTCCTCATCATCGACAACTATCACAAATTTACCCTCTCTGAAATCGTCGAGAGCCTCTTCGATACTATTTAATTTGAAATTATCCATATTATGTTTTATACAAGTTTTTCTTTATCAAATATTTCAATAAGTTTCTTACTGTTCTTTTCAACTTTCACAAGATCCTTTACCAATCTGCGGCGGAACTTCAATGCTCTCAGGTATATTATTATTCCGATTGGGAAAAATACCAACGAGAGTATATTGAGTGACCTTCTCTTGAAAGGTGATGTAGTTGCATGTGGCGACAGGATAGGGAACTCGTTGAGCATTATCACAACCTTCCTGTTCTTGCTGTTTCCGAGCTCCTCGATAATGTTCTCCATCTTCTCGTTGAAGTCATCGAGTGTGTGGTCCTTTTCGTTGAAGAATATACTGCTTATTGAAGGAATCTTCTTGAGTTTGTTTCTCTTTCTGTACCCTCTTGCCTCGTTATGCAGCTCAAGCATCACATCCTTTGCCTTGGCATAGTCAGGGTCTTCAATGATAACCTCCTTTAGTGTGACGTTTCTCTTTTCGGGTATAGCGAACAACATCCTGAAGAACCTGTTGATGGAGTCACTGTTGAATATCTCGGAATCCTTGTTCGACTGGAATGTGAAGAACATTCCCAATGGTGACAGCACCATTGTACTCAACCATGCTCCGAACCACACGTGCCATTCACCCTCGCGCGACATCTTGTAGCCTGCGGTGTCGAATATGTGATACAGGATGAATGTAGCGACAGATATTAGCACCGGATAACCCAATCCGCCTTTTCTCACAATAGCACCCAACGGCGCACCGATGAAGAAGAATATGAGGCAACCTATTGAAAGGGTGAACTTTCTCCACCATGATATCTTATGTTTGTTAAGGTCTTTTTCGCGTGCATGCAGTATGTTGTGCTTGATTTCATAATCAACCTTCATCTGCTTCACTTTGTTAAGTTGTGCTTTTTTCCAAACTAATTTTGAATGCTTGGTAGCTGTTGAGTAGATGCTGTCGAACTTGATATTGCGGATGTTGTTCTTCTGCATCATTGCCGAGTCATTGCTGTTGAATTCGGTTGAAGCATCGTATGTGGTACGCTTGAGATTCTTCCAATAGTGTTGGGCTATACTGTCGTTGTGGTATGTTATTGTGTCAATTGCTACCTCAAGCTCTTTCATGTTCTTGCTGTCGGCATTGGCTTTCATTATTGATACATCCTTCATCTCGAAGCCACCGTCAATTTCAATGATGACATCTTTTCTGCGGAATGTCTCGCGGCGGTAAGGTACATTCCTTTTCTGTATCTTCTGTTCCTGAAGGTTCGAGAACTGCTCACCCGAGTGCATGGTGAGTATCATATGTCCCTCATCGGCAGTGTTGGCTATTGTTGCCGAGTCGGCAAGCAGGATATTGGTATTCTCGAATCCGCCCGATGTATCATATATCACAACATCATACAGAACACCTGTCTCGGGGTTCTTTTTATCGACGTAGATATTGTACCCTTCAAGCCTGTCGTAGAATGTGCCCTCCGGTATCTCGCTTTCTGGCGATGTCTGCTTTATGGAGTACATAAGCGTGTAGAGCTTCATCTGTGCGTAGGGGCTCACCACATTCTGGAAGTAGAAAGATACGCATCCCAGCATTGTGCAGAACACGATGAGCGGTGCCATAATTCGCAGGAGCGGAATGCCGGCGGCCTTCATCGCAAGCAGCTCCAGTTTCTCGCCGAAGTTGCCGAATGTCATCAGTGAAGCAAGCAGAATGGCAAAAGGAAGTGCCTGTGAGACAAGTGTGATAGAACTCAGTACAAAGAACTGGGCAAGAATGTAAAAGTCGAGTCCCTTGTCAACAAAGTCGTCAATCCATCTCCACAGCAGCTGCATGATGAAGATAAAAAGACAAATAAAGAAGGTGCCCATCAGGTTTGTGGCAAATGTCTTTATGATGAAAAGGTCGAGCTTCTTTATTATGTGAAATTCCGGAAATTTCATAGTTGGCGTTAATAACTCCTTTACAAGTTACTTGTCGTGTGCTTTTAAAAATAATAATATATTGACCCAAAGTCTGTTTGTCATTCCGAATCGAAGATAGACGCCCGTAGGGGCCAAAGTCAACCTTGTGTGAGGAATCTCAAATAATTAATTGAGATATCTTACATTCATACGGTATGATACTGACTGTGCAACTTGGTGCTTGCGGGTCAACAGCTATATTTTTGTTTAAAAAATACAGAAAACCATTGTTTTTTGTGCAAACTATGGTTTTCTGTACAAAGTTAGTATAAAATGTGTGATGTAAGCAAAGAAAGTATTTTAATTTAATTAAAATAAGCCACAATAAGATATTACTTCTTGTTTTTGAAGCAAAAATATTAGGTAATCAAATAAAATACGGATTAGAAGTTACAGCTTCTTACATTCCCGACTGCCTTCTAAGGTTTTCAATCTGTGAATCCCAAAGATCCTTCTGGTCCTCAATCTCGTCCTTGTCGGCAAAGTCAGTAACCTCGAGAGTGTGTTCTCTGGTGAGTTCGTTATATGCGATTCTCATCTCGAAATAGGTGTTTTGGCTCTCGTCTTCCCAACGGAACTTCACATAAACACCGTTCCTCTGAGCCACAAGGTGTGCAACCCTACATTCGGTCTTACCCCAGTAGAACCTGTATGTCTTGTCAATATTCTCCACTCTGTCGGCAAACCAGGGCGAAAGACCTGCCGAGGTGCCTATGTAGCGCCAAATCATTGATGCGCTACCTTTCAAAGGATATTCAATATATATTTTCTCTTTACCCATCTAAAAAACTGTTTTGGGAATTATAACTTCTTGTATCTCAGCCGCAAGTTAAAAATTTAAATTCAAAAATGCAATTATTGGATTTGGAATGTTGCCCAAAATTCATTGATTTTACATTTTTTACCAATAAAACACGTTATATAATCATAACAAAACAGTTTTAAAAAAGTTTTTTGCGAAAAAACGCCGAAAAATTTGTCTGTTTGAAATTATAGACATATCTTTGCACCGCAAAAATGCGATGGCGAGATAGCTCAGCTGGTTAGAGCGCATGATTCATAATCATGAGGTCCCC
>CALCYA010000109.1 GCA_937906165.1 uncultured Bacteroidales bacterium
AATGTTTTGTCTGTGTTAAAAAGATATTCCCCCTATAGTTTGCAGGTGAACCTGATTAATTACAACATCCCTGCAGCAACATAACAAAAAGAGGGTGACTTTTAAGTCATCCTCTTTTTGTTACACTGACGGCAGTCCTTGTTACTACAAGTTTCGTACTTTATTACTCTTCAACCTCGAACTCATCCTTGCCTACGCCGCACAATGGGCATACATAGTCCTCGGGGAGGTCCTCAAATGCAACACCAGGCTCAATACCCTGCTCAGGGTCACCGATCTCCGGATCGTAGACCCACTGACATACTGTACAAATATACTTTTTCATAATACAATTTTTAAAGGTTAAACAATTGGCGGTGCAGAATGTTCAGGCTCTGCACCCGGATGCTGACTACAATAACGACTCCGCTGACGAAGCATCACTCATTGACATCAATCTCCACTGCAAATATAATACAATATTTTAATATAAGAATAATTTATATCAAATATTTACAATTTTGCAATCATTTTATTTTTGAAAGATACTCGTCAATTAGAATACGCATGCCTTCCGAGGCCCCTTTACGAATTATTGTAACTCCACTCCGAGTGACATTCACCTCATTCGGGTCAATGAGATATACAGGAACATTAGCGGGTACATAATTCAGAAGACCTGCAGCAGGATAAACATTGAGAGAAGTTCCTATAATCACAAAGGCATCTATGTCACGCAATGCCAGTATGGCATCCTCGATCTTAGGGACAGCCTCACCGAACCACACGATAAAAGGACGTTTCTGGGAGCCGTCTGCTGCAAGATCACCTATTTTCACATTGATATTCTCTGCCGTCAGCGTCTCGACATAATCCTCGTTGTAAGGCTCGCGAGAGGAGCACACCTTCATGAGTTCACCATGCAGATGGATTACGTTTGTTGAGCCGGCACGCTCGTGCAGATTATCTACATTCTGGGTTATAACAGTAACATCAAAGTCTCGTTCAAGTTCTGCAACAAGCTCATGACCACGGTTAGGCACAACCTCAAGAAGCTGCTGCCTGCGTTTGTTGTAGAAATCAAGTACAAGGCCCGGATCAGCACGATAACCCTCGGGGGTGGCTACCTGCTCCACGGGATACTCATCCCACAGGCCGCCGCCACCGCGGAAAGTGCTTATTCCACTCTCTGCGCTCATTCCGGCGCCCGTTAGTATTGCAATCTTTTTCATTGTCAAATATTATTAATAAAAAAAATGCCTCCAATATAACAAATGAGAGGGCCTCGAGGCCCTCTCATTTGCTGTATTATCGGTTTATCACTCAATCTCTGACGGATTGAAATCCTCGGGAGTCTCCTCAACCTTGCCTGGCTCTACAACTACGCCGGGGAGAGGGAGATACCAATTGTTCTCGTCCTTCATCTGGTTGTAGAGAGCCGCATCGTACTCAAACTCAGGATGACGATGAGAACATGTATTCTTGAAAGCACGACCTGCTACACGCTTAGCGAGCACATCGTTATCACCGAGAGCCCGTGAAACACGCATGAGGTCACCAAAACGTGAGCCCTCCCAAGCAAGCTCAAGAGCCATCTCATCAAGGATAAGCTCAGAAACGTAGAGCATATAATCCTCCTCTGTCACTTCCTCTGTTACAACCTCCTTGCCGTCAACAGTCTCGGTAGGTATACCGAAGTAACGCGCAACGTTGATGTCATCAAGTGCGAAGTACTCGTTTCTCTCGCTGTCACCCGAACCGTTTGAATGGATACCGAGATTGCCATCAAATGTCTGGTCGGTGAAGTCGAACGCTACAGAGTCACTGTAAGAAATGATAGACTCCTCAACGATCTCATTACCGAAGTTATCGAAATAAGTTGTATCTATCTGGGTTACAGGGTTCTGGTACAGTATATAATTACGCTTCAGACCCTCTTTGAGGACAACCATTGCAACATCCATAGCACCGGCATAACCCTCACGAGCCATACCCATCATGGCCTCGGCAAAACGGAGGTAAACCTGCTCAGGACGAGCAATAACGATATTAGAAACACCGATTGCAGGAATATACATTCCACCAACTGGTTCCTCAAGGTTGAACTTGCAGATAAGGTTCTTGAATTCAGTCTTCACTTCATCACCTGTAATCTGCATACATGTTGTTGAAGGAAGACGGAGGTCACCCTTAGTCTCATAGTTGTGACTATACTCAAAAAGGTCGGGACGCTCAAGGTCATCACCCTCGGCATAACGGTAAATCTGACGTTCAGAGAGACCTATCATACCAGGTGAAACAAACACCTGAGAACCACCCACGTCATCCTTTGGCAAGAATACAGAAGCAAGGTCCGATGTTGTACCGTCGAGCGAGCTCTCGGCATAAGGAATCATAGTAAGGACACTTGAACTTGCTGTCGTCGCAAAGGTCTTGAGAGCGAACTTATGAGCAAAACGGGTATTCATATTCTTACCGCCTACTGAAGTATACTGTGAACGGTAAGTTCCTTCTGAGTACTTTGGAGCTGTTGCATTTGTACCGGCACCTGTAAGGAAGTCATAATAACACTTCGCAGCCTTCTTGTAGTCACCGGCAGCACCTCTCCACAGGTACATGTCACCGAGCAACAGACGGATAGGCACAAACAGTTTGGCTGTCTCGATTTCTGTACCGTTCTCACCATAACCGAACTTCAGGATTTTACCGTCAACGTCCCATGCAGGCATTGGATAAGCAGCCGGATTCTCGTATGGAAGGATGTCTGCAATAAGATTAGAGATAATCTCCTCGCGTGAGAGCATAGGCTGGTTCATCACCTTCTCGGCCTCACTATGGGTGAGGATAGGAGTTGTGTAGTAAGGAACCTGGTTGTAGTTGATTGCCAGCTGCAGGTATGTCCATGCACGTACGCTCTTTACGGCAACGTACTCAGGCAACATCAACTTTACATTGTTCTTCTCAAGAGTTGTATCAACGCGTGCAAGGTAGATGTTACAGTTGTTGATGATTGCATAGTAGTCCTTTACATCAAGGTACTTGTTGGTCTCGACATTGAAGACAGACTTGCTCAATTCCTGGATATCAACGACAGCCTTTGTCTCGCTGATTGCGAGAAGGTCTGCACGGAGTTCGTTAAGAAGAACCTGACGGTCACCGACCTCCTGCACGCTCTTGAGGATACCCAAAACAGAATATACAGAGTCGTTCAATGTCCAATTGTCAAACTCGTACTCGACACGGTCTGACTCAACATTCAGCATATCCTCACAAGAGCTGAAACAGAAAGCTCCGCAAAGAAGGAATGTCACTGTATAAATAAAGTTCTTTTTCATTGTTGTTGTTGTTTATTCCCCGGGGCACGGGAGAGACCTCCCGTGCCACAAAGGATGTCGTTTCTTAGAGGTTAACCTTTACACCAAGGTGGAAGCTGCGTGTCTGAGGCAACAGACCAGCGTCAACACCCTTATACAATACATTATTATTCACAGAGAACTCAGGATCGTTACCCTCATAATCGGTAAGAGTGAGTACGTTCTCGGCAGCACACCATACTGAGAGACCCTGCAACCAGTTAACTGTAACAGGAACTTCGTATGAAAGCTTGATTGCCTTTACTCTGAAGTATGAACCGTCCTCGATCCAACGGTCAGAGAAACGTGAGTTGCCAACAGGGTCACCATAAGCTACAGCAGGGATGCTTGTCTTCTGTCCCTCTACAGTCCAACGGTTAGCCATGGCTGTTGTCTGGTTGAAGAAACTTGCACCATTCTCAAGCTGCTGACGGTAGAAGTTATATACGTCGTTACCTACAGAGTAGTTACAGTTGATATCCAGCTGGAGGTTCTTGTAAGAAAGACGTGTAAAGAGGTTACCGTAGAAGTCAGGATTAGGGTTACCGATAATGACTTTATCATTTTCATCAATGCAACCTGGATTTGAACCCGGGTTAACGTCAACGAACTTCATGTCACCGGCCTTGAAATACTGCTTTGCACCGGTAGCATCTAACTGGTAGAGACCGAGTTCGTCAGCCTGGGCAGAAGTGCTTATTACACCGTCAGTCTTGTATCCCCAGAATGAGCCGATAGACTCGCCTACCTTTGTAATGACCTCACCACCGTAAACAGATACCGGGTCAATAGGCTCGTCAAGAGCAGTAATCTCATTCTTGTAGTGACCTACAGAAGCACCGAGCTCCCACTGCCAATTCTTGGTATTGATGAGCTTTGCATTTACTGTAGCCTCGATACCTGTATTCTCGAGCTCACCACCGTTGGCCCAATACTTACCCATACCTGTCACGAACTGGTAATCCTTCTGTACGAGAAGGTCACTTGTCTTAGACTTGTACCAGTCGAGAGAAAGAGCAAGGCGGTTATCGAAGAGCATAGCATCAAGTCCTACATTGAAGCGTGCTGTTGTCTCCCATTTTACACCGTCGTTCTCAACGTTACCGAGCTGGAGACCCATAGACTGATCGTAGAACTTGACTGCCTGCAGGTAACTGCGTGCAGCAAGATAGTCGATTGCATCGTTACCTGTAATGTCGTAACCGGCACGCAACTTGAGCATATTTACAGGCTTGAGGTTGAACCATGACTCTGAAGAAAGCAACCATGCTGCCTGAACTGATGGGAAAAAGCCCCATGCAACGCCACACATCTTGAGAGCATCGTCAGCCTTGTTTCCGAAACGTGAAGAAGACTCCAGAGAAGCAGCAAGCTGCAGGAAATAACGTGTCTTGTAAGAGTAGTCTGCAGAGAGGTACCACGCCATGTTTGTCCAAACATTCTTGTCACCCTCGCTGCTCAGGTGATCAAGGTTGGTAGAAACGTTGAATGAGTTGTCACTACCAGAGTTCGCACCGGCAATAGAGCTTGAGTCGAAGTTAAAGTTTGTATAGCGAAAACCACCTGTAACATCCAATGAGTGTGCACCGAAGACCTTGCTCCAGTCAACGCGTGTATCACTTGAGATAGCAGCCTCCTTACCGAAGGAAGAAGAGATGTAGTTACCGATTCTACCGTTCAATGAAGGAACATAGAAATGGTAGAGAGTATTGTCGGAACCTGTCGGATAAGGCAAATAGTACTTCTCGCTGACACGGTGCAGAGAGTAGTTGAATGTCTCAGTAATCTTGAAGTCACCGAGTACCAGTTCGGGAGCCACAGTAATACCCATGTTGGTGTACTCCAACTCGTTCTTCTGTGCATCGGAACCTTTTGTAAGGATTGTCATAGGGTTGTAGTATGAGTTGTTGGGGTAAGCAACACCGGCAGCTCTTACTACATCGAATGCGAATGTATCGCTGAGGTCAAGGATAGAGCTTATCTCACCTGTTGTAGCATAGCGATAAGGACTCAAGAATGGAGACTTGATGGCAGCAAGAACACCTGTAGAAGATACAGGGAATGCTGTAGCGTCCTCACGCATACCATCGTCGAGAACCTCACGGCCGACACGTGCATAAGAGATATCGAAACGTGTTGTGAAGTTTTCGGCAAGCAAGATATCAGAGTTCAAACGGATGTTCATTCGGTCGAAATCATTACCCTTGAGAGGAGAATCGGCCAAAGTGTAACCGAATGAGAAGTTGTACATAGCCACTTCATCACCACCCTCTACGTTAACCTTGTAGTTCTGTGTAAAAGCCTCACGATAAACGAGATCAGTCCAATCAGTATTGTTATGGAACTTGTTGTAGTAGATGAAGTCCTTGTCAGTACGCAAGAAAGGAATGTTGCGGTTGGCATTTACATCCATTGTACCGATAAGGTCATTGGTGTACACGCGATAAGCCTCGGCACCCAACATATCCTGTGTCGTCGGAGCAAGAGCTACATCGGCATAGATGTTTGCTGTAATGCGGGTAGCCATGCTCTCACCACGTTTTGTGTTGATGAGGACTACACCATTGGCTGCACGTGCACCATAGATGGCTGTACCGTTCTTGAGAACCTTTACGTCACGTATATCGTTTACGTCAATTGCATTGAGGATATTGTTGTAAAGACCCATGTGGATAGACTCGTTACCCTCCTGCATATCCCAGATGACACCGTCAACCACGAACAAAGGCTGTGTATTCGCGTTCAAAGAGTTGATACCGCGGATAAACATCACGTTACCGATACCGGGAGTACCTGAACGTGTGATTGAACGTACGTCGGCACCGAGCTTATTCTGGATGTCGTCATCGACTGAGAGCGCCCAAGAGCCCTCCTCGTCAAAACCGCGTTCAGCAGTAAGGACGATATCCTCGTTATAGTTCTCTGCGAAGTCATCAGCATAGAGACGTACGTTTATGATGTCTCTATTGCCTACAGCCTTCTGTACAAGGAGATACTCCTGTGTGGAGAAGTTCAGCAAGGTTACATAAGATGGGATGTTGAGTTTGTAACG
Organism: uncultured Bacteroidales bacterium; assembly: GCA_937906165.1. Classification (GTDB taxonomy): domain Bacteria; phylum Bacteroidota; class Bacteroidia; order Bacteroidales; family Bacteroidaceae; genus HGM04593. The sequence goes on from CALCYA010000109.1 coordinate 6,385, forward strand.
GCCCTCAGCATCGGTCATCGCAGTAATCTTCATGTGACCGGTAGCCTGTACGCGTACACCGGCCATTGGTGTGTTTGTTGCAGCATCGTATACTGTACCGGTAATAGTGCGCACCTCCTCGGGAGCTGCCACCTCGACCCTTACAGAATCCTTTGCTACGTAGTCGTCAGAAAATAGATCTGACGCGTGGACTGCCGATGGCATCAACATTGCGAGAGCCACCGCTAATTGCATAAATTGTCGCATATACATAGTAAATTTCATTTTTATCGTTATTCTACAGGATCTTCAACCGGGATAAAGAGGATAGCATCGAGGCGGATTGAACGGTCGTACTTCTTTGTATTACCGTCAGACTTGACCTCAATAACAACACCATAATCGGGCTCATTACCGGTATTGTAATACTCGCAGTAAGGGATAGTCACAACTGAACGCTCACCGGATGACTCGGTCAGGAAGATTGTGTCAAGACGTGTAGGATCGTTGTGTACATCCTTGTGGTTAGCAATAGTTGCTGTTGTAGTACCTGTCGCCTGGGTAATCTTGATCTGCATCTCATGTGGTTTAAGATCTGCTGCAGCGTCTGCATTTGTGATGTGCTTTGGAACAACAATGAGCGCTACGTTATAGCTTGCCGAAAGCAGGTTCGGCACCTTGTAACGTACGGTTGTAGCAGCCTTGTCAGAGTACAACTCAAAGTACCTGTTACCAGAGATTTCAGCACCGATGAATGCAGAATCCTTGTTGATCTGCGATTTTGAAGCAGAGTGGATATAATCAACACCACTGGCAATGTAAGTTCTCATCTTCTCATTCTCGGCCTCAAGCTTGATTGTGTCATGCCACAAATCAAAGATTGTATATGGGCACTTGTCGATAATCTTGAAGACACCGTTTGAAAGCTCCTTCTCAAAGATGACATTCTTCTCGACATCAGCCTTGAGGAACTCGGGGCGATCCCAATCGTCACCCTGCCAAGCAGGCATGATAGAATCGGGACTTTCAACATATCTCTGCTCATAGTTGCTGTAGGTCATGTACTTGATAAGGTTCAAGCGTGAGTGTGTATGACGCATTGAGTCACGCATCTCGGGAGTAAGAGATGTTGGATTGGTAATCTTCGTATTATAATTGAAATGCTTCTCAGAGATTGCGAGCATCTCCTTCCATACTTCGTTTGTAGGAACGTATACAGTATATACGGAATCCTCATCGTTAAGGATACCTACACCCTTCCATGGACGGAGGAACTTGTTTGTTGTCACGAACACAGAGTCAAGGTATGTCTGCTCGCCATCCTTGATGGGACCGATGATACTCTGGCTCTCAGAGAACTCTGTAACGTCGAACGCATAGAGGAAGTTTGCAACAGAGTCAACACGTGCGTCGGTCTTCAAGAACTCCCAGATGTTGTACTTGTACTCGGCCGGACCGGCAATCTTGTGGAGGATACCGTTCCATACACGGATGTTGGCATCGTCAATCTTCTGACCGTCGAATGTATAACCATTGACATAGTCACCGGTAAAGAGTGCCACCTTGTCATTGAGAAGGAGAATCTTGTTGTCTTCCTCGAGTTTGCCGTTTGCAGCCTTCAAGTGGTTTGCGATATGAGCCTCTATGAAGCATCTGAAAACCTGGTCACGGTTACCGGCCTCAATCTCGGCAATAAGAGAGTCCTTGTTGAATGTACCGTTTGCCGGTGCCCATACAGTGTAGACTCTTGAATGGTTGAAAAGAGAGTCAGCACAATGAGCGCCACATGCGTTGAGTACATCCACAAACTCGGTCAATTCGGCATCCGAGGTAATGACCTCGAACATAGTCTTGTCGGCAAATGGAACCTCCGGGGTCACCTTCAAGCCCTCTGAATCGTCGCAAGATGAGGCAAAGAAGAGAGCCCCGAACAACATTGCGCCGGTCAGAATTTTATGCTTAAAAATTGTATTCATATAAATAAGTTTTTTTCTTTCATTAATGGGTCACTGCAGCATCACCGCCACTTGTCGTCACACATTGCAGTGACCTTTTGATAAAATTCTTTACTACAATCAGTTCATCTCGGTTGATTCATCCTCATGTTCGTATGCCGGGTTCTGAACCAGTTTGTCGTTGAAGCGCATCTCCTCATAGAAAATCGGGAAGAAGAGAGCATCGATGCTTGACATCTTACTCTTTACTACACTTGACTGGCTCTCGAGTTTGTCGGCAACAAACTTGATGTTGTTTGTAGTTTTCTCGCGCAATGCCTTGCGGACAAGGTCGTACCAGCGTTTTCCCTCGAATGAGAGCTCAAGAAGACGCTCCTTGAGAACGAGTTCAAGAGCAGTCTCACGTGACTGGTAGTTTGCAAGGTTAAGAGGTTTCTTGATAGCAGTAGTGTCCATACGTGAACGTGTGTTGATAGCCTTCACAATGTCGAATGCCTTGTTGAAATCCTCTACATTAGCCGAAGGACGTGCTACCATAGCCTCAGCCATCATCAGCATGACGTCTGTCTGGCGGTAAACAATCCAGTTGGCATCGAAGTCATCAGACTTACGGTAGTCTGTTGCAGGCGAGCTCTTTGCAGTGTACTTTGCGACGATGATGTCTTTTTTCTCGTCACTGCCTGAGCCTGTCTCTGAATTACCTGTGAGGGACCTCACGTTTGTAAATGAATAAGCACGCAAGTCATCTGTCTCGTAATTCTTGGCCGCGAAACTTGACGGAACAATGACTGCACCGGTGTTGCCCTCTGAACCATACATAGAGACTACACCACGTACATAACCGTTAGTGATGTTGTCACCCTGGCACTGGAGCTCGAAGATAGACTCACGAGAGTTCTTTGAACCGAAGATTTCGTCATATACAGAACTCATCTTAGAATCAACGCGATCCTCAAGTTCGCCCTGGTTCTGAATGAGGTTGTAAGCATACTTCGTCTTGTCACCCTTATCACCGCCCTTATCCTCGAGCAGACGGGCCTTGTTATCAAGGATTCTCTGGCAGTCCTGAACACAATCATCATAGTACTTCTGGATGTTCGCTGCATTCGCGAGCTCGCTCTGGCCCTCATAGTATGTTGTAAAGGCAGCACGCCAAAGGTTCACATCAGCCTTGATTGCCAAAACGGCATCCTCAGTGATACGGCCATAATTCTCGGCAGGTGAAGAGAAGTTGCCGGACTTCATCACAAGTTTCTCGGCCTTCTCAAGGTCCTCCATAATCTCATCAAGTGCCTGCAATGGATGTACCTGCGGATACTCCGGCATATCATTGTCACCGATAACGGCAACACGTGCCATTGGGATATCACGGAAAGTACGTACAAGATAAAAGTGAGCCAACGCGCGCAAAGCGTACATCTCGCCCATAACTACCTGAAGGTCACCCTCGGTAAAGTCAGGGTCACGCTCAACAACCTGAGGAGCACGCTCAATCAGAAGGTTGGCTGTCTGGATTGCCGAGTAATAGGTTGCCCAGTTACAGTAAGGGTTCTCATCAAGAATATTTGCCTCGACGATATACTTGATGTTCCTGTCATAGTTTGCGGGGAATGTGAGGTTATCGGCACGCAACTCACCCCATACGATTGCCTTCTGAATGGCATCGGTACCCAAAAGTTTCAGGTAAGCTGTTGCAAGAATACCGTTAACGTCATCCTTTGTCTGCCAGAAATTCTCCTCAGTATTGATTTCCGGCGGGATAATTGTCAGATAATCTGTACACGAACTCATCAGTGTACCGCACATAACGGCTACAGCAACGACGAGTTTTCTATATAAATTCAATATTCTTTTCATAATCATCAACTATTAGAAACCGACTGAAAGTGAAAGTGTATAAGAGCGTGAACGTGGAGTCTTTGAATTGTCATAAGCAATACCACCTCCACCGCAAGCAACCTCTGGATCAAGACCTGTATACTTTGTCCAGAACAAGACGTTGTCTGCAGACGCATATACATTCAGGCTTGACAAGCCAACCTTCTTAAGCCACTCGGGCTCGAAAGAGTATGAAAGCTGAACATAAGAGAGACGTACATAAGAAGCATCCTCTACATAACGATCGCTACCGAGGTAGTTGTATGTGTTACCGCTACCATATACGGCACGTGGAACCTCCGTGATATCACCTTCCTTGCGCCAGCGCCAGTTAACAGCCTTACTCTGGTTGTTGAATGTAGTCATGTTCTCAAAGTTCATACGTGCGTTGTTCACTACGTCTACGTCGTAACGGTATGTGAAGTTGGTTCTAAGAGTCCACTTCTTGTAACGGAATGTGAAACCGAAACCACCCTGCGCCTTAGGATTAGAGTTACCGAGATAAACGATATCGAGCTGGTTGATTGTACCATCGTGGTTGATATCCTCATAGATAGCGTCACCACCGCGGAACTCATAACGGTTGTATGTTATCAACTCCTCGTTGTCGAAGAAGAGAGCCATCTTCTTTGGTGTACCGTCGGCATTGAACACAACGTTACCTTCAGCATCGCGTACGATAGGACAGGTACCGTTGCGGCCTGCTGCCTCCTCGGCGAGAGCCTTCTCCCAGTTCTTATAGCTGTAACGGTAAACACCCTTATAACGGAAGCCGTAGATAGAACCGCCAGGGTTACCGATCTGTATACGTGGCAGATATTTTCCGTTCTCAGGGGCATCGTACTTACCGTTGCGCTCCTCGAGATAAGCATCCTCGAGTTCAAGAATCTCGTTGTAGTTCTTACCTACGTTGAAGTAAGCCGAGATAGAGAAATCCTTAGCAACCTTTATGTTGTTGAGGTTGAAGTTGAGTTCCCAACCTGAGTTGCGGATTGAACCAGAGTTCTTGTATGCCAAAGAAGAGTATCCTGTTGGAGAAGGAATCTTGTACTGGCGGACAATCTGGTCTTTTGTTGTACCGCTATAGTAGTTGAACGCACCTGTGAGCTTGCCGTTGAAGAAACCGAAGTCAGAGCCGATGTTCCACTCGCTCTTGCGTGAGCAGCTCAGGTCGGTCAGACGGATACCGTCCATCTGGAAGGCTGCCATACCGAGGTAACTGAGGTCCGTACTACCGTGCTTAAATGTAGAATAGCTGTTGAATGTCTTGTTCTCCTGTGGAGCCTCACCGTCCATACCCCAACCCGGACGAAGAGACAACATGCTTACTACAGGGCGTGCCCACTCCATCCAATCCTCGTCGATGATGTTCCAACGTGCAGAAACAGACGGGAAGGCAATCCACTTTCTGTCATCACCCATCGCGGTAAGACCCTCACCACGCACTGCAAGACGCAAAGCGTACTTTGACTTGTATGAGTAGTGAGCATCCCAAACGAAGCTAATCTTGCGACTCTCCCACTTGGTGGTTCCTGAGCCACCGAGCTTAGCACCGATGGTTGAACTGCTGATGTTACCTGTAGGAAGACCAACAGCTGTAGAGTTCTGTGAGTTACCGCTACCTGTCTCCAACTGGAACTGTGCGTTCATTGTAAGGAAGTGGTCCTTGTGACCCAGATAAGGAGTGAAAATGAACTGGTGACGAGTTGTGAAGTAAAGACTCTTGCTGTCATCAGCCTGGGACTTGTTCTTCTCAGAAGAGGTCCAGTTGTCCATTGAGAGTGCAGAAGGCATATATACAGTACCAGATGATGTACCGGCACTAAGGTTAACCATACCACGATACTTCAACTGTGTCTCATCATCCTCAAGACCCAAGAGGTTATACTCCAACGTAATCTGCGGAGTGATGCTGTAGTTCTCAGTGTGATACTCGGCAAGCCTTGCAACCGCGATAGGGTTCTTCTGACCATTGAGAGCGCTCTCAAGAACGTTCTTGTTCTCAGTGTCAAGCATTGCATAGTACTCATCGGTGTTGTTGCCATAGATATCCTGCTTGTAGATACTCATGTTAGGCATCATCAACTGTGAATCGTACAGAGGGCTATTGGTATTCTTTCTCTGCTTTGTATAAGAGAACGAGAAGTCTGCGATAACCTTGATACGTGATGAAACATAGTAGTCAAGAGCAAGACGGCTTGTGAAACGCTGCAAGTACTGGCCAATCACCTGACCTGTCTCGTTGCTGTAACCGCCGGAAACGCGGAAAGCAGCCTTCTCACCACCACCGGAAAGGTTGATATTGTAGTCATTGCTGTAACCATGCTTTGAAACGGCATCAACCCAATCGGTATTGTTGTTATAGTTCTCATACTCGGGGAATGTCTTGTCATAGTTCAACTCAGGAACAACCACCGCCGACTGGTTCTGGTTGAAGAGTGCCTGCTTGATAAGCATTGTGTAGTCGTCACCGTTCAAGAGGTTAATACCGCTTGGTGTCCACTTGTCCTTGAACTTGTAAGAGAAGTTCACACGTGTTGGACCACGCTTACCACGTTTTGTCTTGATCTTGATGACACCGTTCGCACCCTGTGAACCGTAAACGGCGCAAGAAGCTGCATCCTTCAAAACCTCGATCTCGGCGATATCCTCGGTGTTGACCATAAGGAGTTCGGCGAAACTTTCGTCTGTAGCAGACTCGAAATCGAAGGAACTGACGTCGACCTGAAGAATGTTGTCATCGACAACAATCAGAGGCTGTGCGTTACCCTCGAGGGTTGCGCTACCACGGAGACGCATCTGTGTACCAGAACCTACGTCACCAGAGTTGAACACGACGTCAAGACCGGCAATCTGACCCTGAAGAGCCTGGTCGACAGATGAGAAAGAGAGACCTTCCATGTCTTCCATGCTGATCTTCTGTGTCGCATGGGTCATCTCACGCTCAAGAATGTCAAGACCGCCTGAACGCTGTACCTGCTTTGCAGTAATCACTACGTCATCGAGCACGTTGTCCTCGACCATCTTTACATTGAATACTGTACGGCTACCGATTTTAAGACGCTGGGTCTTGTAACCGATATAAGTAATCTCAAGCTCATTGCTTGTGTTCTTTACCACCATTGAGAAGTTACCCTCAAAGTCGGTCGCGCAATGGTTGATGATACGATTGTCACTGCTACGCTCGGTGATGTTCACCATAATTAGTGGACCTTCGGCGTCACTGGTTATCGTACCCGAAATTCTCGCACCTTTTTGTGCAAATACTGAACTGCTCAAAGAGCAGAAAAGCACGAGTAGTAATAAATGTTTTATTTTTATCATGGCTAATTATGTTTATTCGACATCACTATTAATTCGCTGACTCGGTAGAATCCTCTGTCTCAACAAGGATTTTCTCTACAACGTCGCCATTGTTGTTAACCTTGATCATATAGTTGTTGCCATCCTCAGCTGTCTCTGTAACGTACTCTGCAGTATTGCCGTCGTCGCCCTTGACAATCTGTACAAGCATACCCTCCTCATTTACAAGGACCTTCTCCTCTCCGTTGAGGACAAGCTGCTCACGTGTCGTTGAGCTCCAAGCTTCGTCAGACTCGTCTATTGGAGACATAAGATAAGCTACACGCATCATCTTTGTTGTACCGTCAAGAGCCTCCATCTCGTATTCGCCTGCATTGGCAACGAGGAATGGTTTTGTACCGTCCTCAAGAGTTACAGAACCCTCGATACCGGCAACCGGCATCACGTCTACGAGTTCACCGCTGGCAGCATAACGGCGGAAACGGCCGTCGTAACCGAACATACCCTCGTTGAGGAGAGCACGGTCGATTGGCTGGATTACAGAATAAGAAGATGTAGCGATTGTTGAAGGAACTTTGGCACTTGTAACGGTGTACTCAATGTCACGTGACATCACGTTCCATGTCTTGCCCTCCTCACCGCTCTTGAGAATCTTTGCAGTGTTACCCAACTGGTCAACAACAACTACAGTGCTGTTGTCATCGGCATTCTTCACGGTAGTCTCATAGAAACGTCCGGTTGATGTATTGATGACAGCTGTAGCGAAGTTAGCCTCGGTATACTTGCCACCCTCAGGAGATGGGATTGAGAATGGCACGTTATCAACATATACTGAATTATCCTGGAAGTGATAACGCAGGAAGTTGTTGAGCAGACGCATCTGTGAAGCGGCCTTTTCCGGATTCACGTTTGACTCGTTTGCAATGATTTCCCATGTTGGAAGACCATCGGCAACTACACCCTGGATAGCCTCGTTAGAAGGCACGTATACTGTATAGTGGTATGTATTGAAGAATGGTACCACGTTAACCAATGTTCCATCTGTTGAAGAGTAGAAGATTGAATAGAGACGTAAAGAGTCGTTCTTTATCACACGGTCCGAAGCCTTGGGGAACATAATCTTCAATGTAGCCTCAAGTGAATCAGGCATACAGAGACTGAAGAACTCATGATAGATATCTGTCTCCTCTTCTGAGTTGTTCAAAAGGTTTGTATATACAGACTTTGTAGGAGGTGTCGGGATTGCAGAAGCCTTGCGTGCAGGTGAAAGGCTCTCAACATCGTAAGGAACGGTGCAGAATGCATAACCGTTCTCCTGCTGGTGCTGTGTACCGACTGTGATGGCTGTACCGTTCTCAATCTGCTCACCGCCGTAGAACTTAACAGAGTTAGGATCGCTGGTATCAACCTTCATTGTACCGTAACCCTTAGTCTGATAATACTTCTTAGGATTCAATGTACCGTCGGCACGGACAATACCATCACCCTCGTCATGTACGATAATGAGGTACTCCATGAGATCTGTCATACGGTTCTTCATGAATGCGTTTGCGAAGCCGCCGCCCTTGTCTGCTACAGAAACCGGTGCCATATCTGTCAAAGTATCGGTAATCTCGTATGTAGCAGGGTTGAACTTGTACTTGCTTGCCCAGAGCTCATCGACCTTTCCGTTACCCTTTGGACGCTCCTTGTTATAGTGGAATGCAAACACTGTAGGTGTAGCTGTATTCACTGTGATAGGATCGTGGTATACGAAGTAATTGTCGTCGGGAATAATGAAGCTGTACTCAGCATCCATTGCCTTGAGGTAGTAGTCGTAACGCAACTGTGTTACGCAGTGACGTACCATGAGCATGTTGTCGAACACCAAAGAAGGAGCATGCACTGCACGGTAGTCGGCCGGACCGAATACATTATTTAATATATATATAACGCCGTTGTTTGCGATAACGCACTCGTCAACGTCCTTCTCTGTAAGACCCATCTCGTCGTTGGCGTCATCCTTAACCTTGTCGAACTTGCTTGGAACGCAGTCCTTGAAAGAACGCTGCATAAGGTTGTTCAGCAATGAAGCCACGTTAGTCTCAGGAATTGAATCAAGAGCCTGTATAAGAGTCTCCATATCAGAAATCTCAACGCTTGGAGCAAACTGCTCTACAAGGAAGGCACCTGTACCTGTTGTGAAGTAATCATAGAAAGCCTCGTCCTTTGGAACCAACAAAGCAGCCATATCACCCTCGGCACCGATTGCTGTTGCATAAGCATTCCATCCCGGATCGTATGTCAAGAGTTCCTCTGCTTTAGGGTTAGAGCCTGAGGCTGTAAGGAGGTTGTAACTTGTAAACTGCTCGCTGCAGAAATAACGCAGGCGGAAGATACTGTCGTTTGTCTTGTAGTAAGCCTGATAATTCGCTGTAAGGGTTGCATCATATACAGGAATACAGAAACGGTCAAGCAGGCGACTGAACACCTTTGTATCCTCGCGGTTGCGCAACTCCTCGGCCATGTTTGAAGGAGGAAGGAGCACATCGTCAAGACGATAGATATAACCGTTCTTACAGGTAATTGTCATTGTATCGTCAGAGAAACCATCTGTTGCGATACCGCTGGCAACAAGTTTCTTATCAAAGATAAGGGCCTCGTTATCTGTAAAGGTCTTTGTCTGTACACCGTTCTTCTTGAAGAGGAACTCAATATCGGAAGCCTTGATTGACTGCTGCTTGAGGTAGTCGCTAAGGAAGTGAACCATCATAGGAGCAGTGCCATCCTTTGCGATACGGAGATTTGCATCTCTCTCTACGCCGCGGAGAGCATCCCAGTACTTGTTGAATACCGGCATCTCTGAAGCAGAAACCAAAGGAATACTGTCAATCACAGAGAATGACGTGGTACGACGGATCACCTGACCCTCTTCGTTCTCTGTCGGGCCCTTGCTTGAAAGCATGTCAAGCAGAAGCGCGTTGTCGAGCATTGAACTGTAGAACAGATACTTCATCTGCGTCTTTGTCATCTCGCTGATACTCTTTACACCCCAGGGGTTGTCCTCAAAGAATCTCTCGAATGCAGCATCATCGGCCACAAAGAGAGTTTTACTACCTGTGTGAGCAAGCGTTTCCTTCTCGCCCAAACTGTCGATGAGCTCGACGAAGTTCGAGTAAGAATGGCCGGCAGAACCGGTCTTCAAGAAATCGTAAATGCTTGCGCCCAACCATTTCGGTTCTTCCCTTGGAAGATCGTAATCATCCTCACAAGACTGGAATGAACCGCCAACAAGAAGCATGAACATCGCGAACAACGATGCCTTGCCAAATTTACTTAAACGGTGCTTAAACATAAGTACAAAAATTATTAATTATTATTTTTTTATTTTTTTAAACATCTTGCTCAAAGGCACAATATCCCCTTTGGTAACGTGCAAAAATAAGACTTTTAAATAAATATTTGCACAAAACATCTTTTTTTTTCGCCTCCGAAGGCGTTTTTTCACATTTCAGAACAAAAAAAGCCTCTTTCCCGATTGATTCCAATCAAAAAAGAGGCAAAAGTGATTTTTGAGTTATTTAACAATCAAATGTTAATTTTTACTTTATATTTGGTGCGTATTTAACAGTTACAGATTCACCCTTTACTATCTCGGCAAACTCCTGCGGAGTGTATTTCACAGGCTCGACCATAAATTCCGGAACATTATAAGAGCGGTCGAAAAAGTCGTAATGGCCGGCATGTTCCTGCGGAAGAGCAAAGGCCTTTTCACTTGTTCCATCCTCGTTAATGTAGGCTATGAACAGGCGGCTATAGTTTCCGTCAAGACGGCGGCTCGCAAAGAGCACCCACCTGCCGTTGCTGCTCCAGGCATGATAGCTTTCAGGGAATGGAGAATTAGCCTTTTCGAGCGGCCAGAAGTCACCGCTCTCAAGATCCACCACATATAGGTCGGCATCCTTGTGCCAAATGTGGAAACAGCCATATTCACCGAGCGCTACAAGCAAAAACCTACCGCAGGGAGATATCCTGGGGAAGGTAGCACTCTTGCCCATCGAAGAGGCTGCGAACACAGTCTCAGGCTCGCCGAAGACCCCTGTCTCAGGGTTCCAAGAGCGGCGCACAATATCATATTTTATATCTTTGTAGCCCTCGATAAGCTGCTGCACGCGGCTCTTGACAGGATCCTCACACTTCACCTTTGCAACACCATAATAGAGACTCTTTCCGTCGGGCGACCAGGTGGGGAATACCTCAAGGTCGTTAGGATCACAAGCCACATGCGTAACCGTTTCTTTTACCGGATTATACACGATTATATCGCTAAGGGTATCCTGAACCTCCACCTTGTTATGGTGTGCCGTATGGAACACCTGTCCTGTAGTATTCACAGAATAGGCAACGACATCGTACTTGGGGTTGAACGCAGGGTACACTCCTGCAGAGATTGTAGAGTCGGTCTTGAGATTGACCTTCTTTGCCTCGCCATCGTGGATAAAAATAGTACCGCCCTTGAACTGACGCACATGGAACTGCATATTGTCGGTCTTGTAGTTCTTGTATGCATGACAGTTGATGCACTGGCCCTGAGGCTCGGCACTGACAAGCATATTGCTGTAGATGACCTCCTCATCGTAATTGGTGAGGTTACGCTGGTTTATCGTCAGTTTCTCATAAGCCACGTACGAGGGTGGAATCAGACGGTAAGATATATATGGGTCAATCTCATCGGGAGAAACAAAAATTTCAAATGGCGCATACCTTTTCCAGGAGTCATTGTCAAAGGCATACACTTCGACTTTCATTGACCCGCCCTTGGCAACCTCTACAAGTCCTCGCCACTCCTCAAATGAAGGCACCACCTCATCACCGCCAACAACAAGTTCCATATCACCGGACGAGATACGGGTCACATACTTGTCGGCTTCATTGTCGATGCGGAAAGTAAGGGGCGCGATATTGCATGGAACAGTCACGCCCGTGTAGTCGGGAAATATCAGCGGCATCGTATCAACATCGGCATACTGCTCCGGGATTTCAGGCGAGCACGACGCCATGAGCAGTAACGGCAACACAAAAATACAATGGATAAACTTTTTCATATAGTTCTTATCAATATGTCATTATTTTCTTTACAAAGAAATAATAGTAATAATAAGTATTACCGAACTCTCTCTTCAACAGCGCCGCGACAACCGCATTAAGTCTCTCCTCAGCCATATACGGATATGTCCTGCGGAGTTCGTCACGGGCCTTTGCAACACTGCTTTGGAACCTCATGAAGTTGGCCTCCACCCCACCTGGTCCTCTGTTGACGAACGCATTCAGGAATTCCTCACCTACCTGCACGGTCTTCCCCTTGTCAAGAGTCAAAAAGAGAAGAAGGGCCTCCTGATAATGTCTCGGGAGTTGTTTCACCGACTTCGGGTCGTTCATATCTACGCCCTTTATAAAATCCTGGATAAACAGGTTAAGAGCCGCTACAAAACGTTTGGAATCTTTCTTGACGAGCGCCATGGCAAGAGACGCCTCAACGAATTCGGCTGTAATCTCCTGCTTCAACTCCGCCGAATTGCCAAAGGCAACACTGTCCTTGGCCGCAAACGCGTCTGAAAGAGATGACAGATAGGCCTTGCTTGACTGTTCACCTGTCATATTGGCATCAATAGCATCCATAACATATTTCTCAACCACATCGTCCACACTCAAGATGTCATTGTAGCAGGTATATTTCAAAGGCTGTGCAAGAGCCGGATTCTTTTGTATAAGTGCCGGCTCGTTTACATACGTTTCCATTTCGCGGGCCCACCCACGATAGAACATAGTATTCTTGAGGATGTTTATATACCTTTCCGCAAGCCTGTATTCACCAGAGAGCAACATTGAGCGCACCGCACTTTTGAGATATTCATACCTCCAGCCATATTCCACCGAATTTTCCATACACCATCGGTAGCAATAGTTGAAACGGCCAAGATTATAATAGATGAGCGAACCATCGGTGTGCGTCATATGCACGGCCAAAGGAGAGACGGGCAGCACGCCGCCATCGGGATATGCAAACATCTCGTTTCCCGCACGACCCAGTTTCAGCAAAGCCAAATTCTTGTTGAGGACAATCTGACGGGTAGGCTCATCGCTGTCCTTGGCATAGTCGGCCACACTCCTCCAATCCTCTTCCCATATGGCAATATTCTGTTTATTCTCTATACGGAAATTATTGTCACTGAACCAGAAACGTACGCCAAAGCACATCGACAGCAAAAGAGCTACCACGGTAGCCGTACGCGCCAACTTTACCGGACAACGTCCATTACAACGGAACGCATAAGAGAGCACAAAACCCAGGAAAAAGAGCAGCAGCAGAACAAAGGGAATCCAATAAAGATGGATATTATGCCAGAACGAACTTGTAAGATACTCCACTTTTTCGACCATCGTCTCATTCCACTGTGTCACCGGTACACCGGCCATATATATATCTTCAATCGCTATCGAATTGTAGCAAATGTTGTAATAAAGCCGTGGAACAAAAAGAACAAGCAGCACTGTCACCACAAATGCCACTGCAGGGAAAAGGAGTCTTTCCTTGTGCCGCGTGGAAAGTGCGACACAAAACATCGCTATAAGCAATGCCGATGCAAGCGCATAGACACCCATAAGAGGGAAGCCGGCAATCACCCATACAGCGACAAGCAGAGTGCGCGCCACATTGCCAATCCCCTTGCATGCCCACATTGCCAACAATGCGGAAAGCGTCGCCAGAAGTGCCATATAATAATATCCGGGCATCTTGAGATAGAACAGCCAATAGCCCAACTGGGTATTAGAAGCCAACAGGGCCACTACAGGCAGAAGTGCAAGAAGGGTATACTCTGAGGGCACGTCAAAAACCTTACGTGTCATGCGGAACACCGCATACAGCAACAGCACATATATTGCAGCACCCAGAGCGGGGTAATGAAAAAACTGCACAAGGAAACTGCCTACAAGCGACAAGGCCCCAGCCGGCACCGATAGCATGGAGTTGTAGAACGTTGCGTCAAAGACAAAAAGAGACAAGGACTCGGTACGTCTCAACAGAGCCGACTCGTAAAAGCCCAGAAGAGCCCATATCACAAGGAAAAGCAGCACCGCTACTGCCGGTTGCCATTTGGAATCGTCGGCAAAAAAGCGGGCAAACAAAGAAGCCTTGCCTTTCTTTGAAGCATCCATTGCTGCATCCGCAACATGAGAGGATACTTTTTTTGTGGTTTTCATATCTGTTATATTCTTGTGGTTTTAAGAAACTTTTTACACGAACAGGCGGTCCTTCGCCCTTGCGAGCATAAAGTGGTCAAGGACAACCAGCGCAGCCATGGCTTCAACGACAGGAACCGCACGTGGCACCACACAGGGGTCATGACGCCCGCGCGCAAGCAGCATAGTTTCATCGCCGTCACGGGTGACGGTAGCCTGCTCCTTGAGCAACGTCGCCACAGGCTTGAATGCCACACGGAAAAAGATGTCGTTGCCATTGGAGATACCGCCCTGTATTCCACCGCTGTTGTTGGTACGTGTAGCGATAGCACCTCCTTTGTTGTAAAAGATGTCGTTCTGCTGAGAGCCACGTCCGCAGGCTGCGGCAAAGCCATTGCCGTAATCGAATCCCTTGGCTGCATTTATCGACAGCATCGCATGGGCCAATGAAGACGAGAGTTTGTCATAAAGAGGTTCGCCCAACCCCACAGGAACGCCTTTCACCACACAGCTCACCACACCACCCACGGTATCTCCGTCACGCTTTACATCAAGGATAAGCTGTTCCATCTCACGGGCTTTCTCTTCATCGGGACAACGCACTATGTTCGACTCTGCAAGCGAGAGGTCATACTGAGAATAATCACCGCCGAGCACAATTCCACCCACCTGTGAAGTGTAGGCCTGGACAGAAATGCCCAACTGCTTGAGCGCCAACTTCGCGAGAGCACCGGCGCAGACACGCACCGCTGTCTCACGTGCAGAAGAACGCCCGCCACCGCGGTGGTCACGAATACCGTATTTACGGTCGTATACATAATCGGCGTGTGAAGGCCTGAAGGCCTCGCGAAGATTATCGTAATCACCGCTGTGGCTGTTACTGTTCTCTATAACGAAGGCTATCGGGGCACCTGTAGAACGCCCCTCAAAGATGCCTGAAAGGAAACGCACCTCGTCCTGTTCATTGCGTTGTGTAGTTATCCGGCTTTGCCCCGGGCGACGCCTTTGCATCTCGCAGCGTATAAATTCCTCATCGATGACCACCCCGGCAGGGAAGCCATCGACAACACCTCCGATAGCCACCCCGTGTGACTCACCGAAGGTTGCAAGGCGAAGCAGTTGACCAAAACTGTTCATATTCAAATCAATGGTTGCAGCCACCCTCGCAACCGCCGTCGCCACAGCCGCTGCAACCGCCACTGCAACCACCGCTGCAACCGCCGCTGCAAGAAGCCTTCAACGAATCATAGAACTTCTTGAGTTCCGATTCCTTGGCCGGGCGTGACTCCACCACATTACCCACAAACTGCAGGTCGCAACCTGCAAGAGGATGATTGAAGTCCATGACAACCTTTACAGGAGTAACCTCCTTTACCGTGCCGAGGATGGGCGAGCCGTCGGCGCGCATCATCTCAACCACATTACCTGCGTAGATATGAGCCGAGTCGAACTTGCCGTCAATGGTGAACACCTCACGGTCGAAATCCTGAACATGGTCGGGGTCATACTCTCCGTAAGCATCGGCAAACGGAATTGTAAAATCGAACTCATCGCCTTTCTGAAGGTCCTTGAGGTTCTCCTCGAACGAATCAAGAGTGTAACCTACACCTGTGAGGAAGCCGAAAGGCTGCTCACGTGTTGTCTTCTCAACTTCTTCGCACTCACCGTCACGGTGTGAATAGAGGGTATATGCCACACGCATATATTTGTTTGTAATCTCCATTGTATTTATCTGTATTGCATTAATAAATCTCTCAACCGGATGCTGCACGGTCACAATTGCCTGCTCCGGCGGCATAATGTTGCAAAGATATAAATTGTTCACAAAAAACATCAACGACAATTCAAAAAAATGACATCCGTCACATTATTAATTAAGAAATTCAGGCTGTCAAGGAAAAAAACATATAAATTTTGGGTTCTTTTACAGAAGTTGATTAAATTTGCTACTTGCAGCCGTATGCGTTAACCGCGCGCACTTGCAATCAAGATATCGGCGTCAGTTTTGACCCATTACCATAAAGTTGAAGAAATAAACAACCATAATAAAATCTTCAAATGAGAATGAATGTAATAAAAAGCCTGTTCTTTACAATGGCGACAACAATTCTTCTGGCTTGCGGCGCAGGCGCCGGCAACAAGAGCCAAGCAAAGGAGTGCGAAAAGGAGGAAGTAAGTTTTGTAACAACCGACGGGACAAAATTCATCAAGGACGGAAAGCCCTACCATTACATAGGCACCAACCTGTGGTATGCGAGTGTGCTTGCATCTACCGGTGAAGGAGGCAACAGGGAGCGTTTCTGCAAGGAGCTCGACAACCTCAAGGCCATTGGCGTGAACAACTTGAGAATCCTCTCGGGACCAGATGCCGGCAGTGACCTTGCGAACCCCGCAAAGCCCTACCTGCAGACAGCTCCCGGAGTGCTCAACGACACCATACTCCAAGGACTTGACTTTGTATTGGCCGAACTTGAGAAGAGAGACATGACCGCTGTAATTTATCTCAACAACGCATGGGACTGGAGCGGCGGTATGGGTTTCTACCTCAAGGAGTGCGGATACGGCGACTCGCCTAATACTCTTGAAGATGGCGGCTACGACCGTTACGTCGAGTACTGCGCGAACTTCGCACGCGAGCCTAAGGCTCTTGAAATGTACTACAATTACATAAAGCTGATCGTTTCACGCAAGAACAGCATCACAGGACGCCTTTACAAGGACGAGCCTGCCATCATGGCATGGCAGCTCTGCAACGAGCCACGCGCTTTCTCAAAGGAGAACAAGGAGGCTTTTGAAAAGTGGAACCTTGAGGCTGCCGCGTTGATAAAGAGTATTGACAGCAACCACCTTGTATCAACAGGTAGTGAGGGTTACATCGGCTGCGAGGTTGACCCGGAACTGTGCGAGCGCATACATGCCGACAAGAACATCGACTACCTTACCATACATATATGGCCTGTAAACTGGGGCTGGGCGCCACGCTCCAACCCTGACAGCGGCATCGAGAACGCCTGCAAGAGAAGCGGAGAGTATATCGACGACCACATTGCAATGGCCGGAAAAATCAACAAGCCACTGGTTATTGAGGAGTTCGGTTATTCACGCCAGGGCAATGTAAGCGGCACAGGCATACCCACAGACAGCCGTGACATATTCTACGCGTTCATCTTTGAGCAGGTAAAGAAGAGCGTAGAGACAGGCGGACCTATCGCAGGTTGCAACTTCTGGGGTTGGGGCGGCAGCGGACGTCCACGCGACCTTGTATGGCAGGCAGGCGACGACTATCTGTGCGACCCGCCACACGAGCCACAGGGCTGGTACTCTGTCTTTGACAATGACACTACAACAATAGAGACTATCAAGAAATATTCTAAAGAAATAAACAAATAAACAAAAACTTATAACTATGTATAAAAACGATAACCGCATTGTTGCCACACTCGACGCAGGCGGCACAAACTTTGTGTTCGGCGCGATGAAGGCAGGAGAGTTTATTATTGAGCCCGTTTCGGTTCCTGCACAGTCACACGACCTTGACCTCTGTTTGCAGAATATGGTCAACGGATTCCGTCAGGTATTCGACAAGCTGGAGGAGAAGCCAGTTGCAATCAGCTTTGCTTTCCCCGGCCCTGCCGACTACCCCAACGGCATCATCGGAGGCTACCTCCCCAACTTCCCATCATTCCGTGAGGGTGTGGCACTGGGTGCTTTCCTCGAGAAGCAGTTCGGTGTGCCCGTGTTCATCAACAACGACGGAGACCTCTTCGCATACGGCGAGGCTCTCTGCGGCGCCTTGCCCGAAATCAACAACCGCCTCAAGGAACTGGGCTCTACAAAGCAGTACAAGAACCTCATTGGATACACTTTGGGTACAGGATTCGGTATAGGTGTAGTAATCGACAGCCGTCTTAACCGCGGTGACAACTCATGTGTGGAGACATTCTGTCTTCGCCACAAGGAGATGCCCGAGATTATCGTTGAGGAGGGTGTAGCCATCCGTGCCGTGAAGAGAGTGTACGGCGAGAAGAGCGGTAACCCCGACCATGGCCTCACTCCAAAGGATATATGCGAGATTGCCGACGGCACACGTGAGGGTGACCGCGAGGCAGCAAAGGAGGCATTCGCATCACTCGGAAGAATCGCCGGTGCTGCAATATCCACAGCAGTGACAATCATCGACGGCCTTGTTGTAATTGGTGGCGGCGTATCGGCTGCAAGCCGTTGGATTATGCCTGCCCTCCTTGAGGAGATGCGCTCAAAACTCCACACATTGGGCGGCGACGAGGTAAACCTTGTACAGATGAAGGTATACGACCTTGAGAATGACGAGGAGTTCAAGCTCTTTGCAAAGGGTGAGGTAAAGAAGGTAAAGGTTTACGGTGAGGAGAGATATGTCGATTACGACAGCCAGAAGCGCGTGGGTATCGCAATTTCCAAGCTCGGTGCAAGCAAGGCCGTATCGGTAGGTGCATACGCTTTCGCCTTGAGCGAACTCGACAAAAGATAATTGATTATGAGAAAGATAACACTGTTATTTGCCGCATTACTGTCGGCGGCAACTATCAACGCGCAGAAGCCTGTGGAGCTGGTAAACCCCTTTATCGGCACCACAAACTTCGGCACTACAAACCCCGGTGCGGTAACACCCAACGGCATGATGTCCGTAGTCCCTTTCAACGTGATGGGCTCGGACCTCAACGTGTTCGACAAAGACAGCCGTTGGTGGTCGGCGCCGTACGAATATGACAACAAGTTCTTCACAGGCTATGCACACGTTGCACTGAGCGGCGTGGGTTGTCCCGAGGCCTCATCACTATTGGTGATGCCTACTTCCGGAGAACTCGACGTAAACTACTTCAATTATGGCACGGAGTACACCGATGAGGTTGCCTCACCGGGTTACTACAGCAACATACTCACAAAATACGGCATCAAGACCGAGGTTACAGCCACCACCCGCAGTGCGTGCGAGCGCTACACTTTCCCTGCCGGTAAAGGCAACATCATCCTGAATCTGGGCCAGGGCCTCACCAACGAGAGCGGCGCCATGGTACGCCGCATAAGCAACACCGAGATTGAGGGATTCAAACTATTGGGTACATTCTGCTACACCACACAGGCTGTGTTCCCAATCTACTTTGCAATGCGCGTGTCAAAGGCCCCTAACAGCGAAGGACCCTGGAAGTTCCAGCCTGAACTGAGCGGTGTAGAGGCAGCATGGACACCCGACGACGGTACATACAAACTCTATGAGAACTACTACAAGGAGATTGCCGGTGACAACATCGGTTACCGTTTCTGCTATGACGACCTTGCCGAGGGCGAGCAGATAACAGTGCAGATAGGTGTGTCATTCGTATCGGTGGAGAATGCCTGGGAGAACCTTGAGGCTGAGCAGAGAGGCAAAGACTTCGACAAGATTCATGCACAGGCTGTGGAGCGCTGGAACAGCGACCTCGGGCGCATACGTGTAGAGGGCGGCACAAAGGACCAGCAGACAATATTCTACACAGCCCTTTATCATGCGCTCATACACCCGAGCACATTGAGCGACGTCAATGGCGAGTACCCCAAGATGGAGAATGCAGGCATCGGCAAGAGTGACCACACACGCTACACAATATTCTCCCTTTGGGACACCTACCGTAACCTTCACCAGTTGCTCACGCTTGTATACCCCGAGCGTCAGACAGATATGCTGCGCTCAATGGTGGGCATGTACGAGGATTGGGGCTGGTTGCCACGTTGGGAGCTCTTCGGCCGCGAGACATTCACCATGGAAGGTGACCCTGCGGCTATCGTAATTGCCGACAGCTGGATCAAGGGCCTGCGCGACTTTGACATCGACAAGGCATACGAGGCGATGCTCAAGTCGGCAACAACAGAGGGTGCGAACAACCCTATCCGCCGCGACATAGACCCGTATATAAAGGACGGTTTCATACCGTTGTGGTATTTCTCGAACGACCTTTCGGGTGACAACTCCGTATCACACGCACTCGAATACTGCTCGGCCGACTACGCCATTGCACAGCTGGCCGACTCACTGGGCGACAAGACACGCGTAAAGGAGTTCACAAAACGTTCACAGAGCTACCGCCGCTACTTCTGCAAGGAGCATGGTACACTGCGTCCGCTCACAAAGGAGGGCGAGTTCCTGGGCGACTTTGACCCCTCTACCGGCAAGAACTTCGAGAATGTACCCGGCTTCCACGAGGCTTCGGCATGGTGCTACACATTCGCTGTGCCCCATGACATAAAGGGCCTCACAAAGCTCATGGGCGGCAAGAAAGGATTCATCAAGAGCCTGCAGGGCGTGTTCGACAACGACTACTATGATCCTGCAAACGAGCCCGACATTGTATACGCATATCTCTTCAGCCGTTTCAAGGGCGAGGAGTGGCGTACACAGAAGGAGGTGAAGAAGATTCTCGACAACAATTACAAGAATGCCCCCAACGGAATACCGGGTAACGACGACACAGGTACAATGTCGGCATGGGCGGTATTCTCCATGATGGGCTTCTACCCAGACTGCCCGGGCGAGCCATACTACACTCTCACAACACCGGTATTCGACAAGGTAAGCATCACCACTCCAAAGGGAGACATCACTATTGAGTGTGAGCGCCCCAACGAGGATTGCCACTACATCGAGAGCATAAGCCTCAACGGCAAGAAGAGCGGCTACCGCCTGACACACAAGCAGTTGCTAGACAACGCAAACATCAGAATGAAACTTAAAAAGGACCCTAAATGAAAGCAATAAACAGCATATTGGCATTGTCGCTCATATTTGCGGCATCATGCTCACCCGCCAAGAAGGGTGAAGAGAACAGCACCAGGCAGGAGTGTCTGACAGAATATGTGAACCCGCTCGTTGGCAGCGGTGGGCACGGTCACGTGTTCGTGGGCGCAAGCGTTCCGTTCGGAATGGTACAGTTGGGCCCCACAAGCGTAAACCAGACATGGGACTGGTGCTCGGGCTACCATCAGGACGAGGCATCGGTAATAGGTTTCTCACATACACACTTGAGCGGAACAGGTATCGGCGACCTCTTTGACGTAACAGTAATGCCTGTTACGGGCGAGGTCAACTATGCACGCGGTGTCATCGAGGATACTACAAGCGGATTGTGGTCACCTGCCGACCGCACACAGGAGGTGGCAAAGGTCGGATATTACTCTGTGCCACTCACACGTTACAATATCAAGGCCGAGGTGACAGCCACTGCACGCGTGGGTTTGCACCGTTACACATTCCCAGAAGCTGCCGACGCGGCTTTGGTGATAGACCTTGAGAATGGCGGTTGCTGGGATGCATCCACCGAGACATTCATGGAGGCCGAAGGCAACAACCGTGTTGTAGGTTACCGTTACTCAAAGGGCTGGGCAAGAAACCAGCGCATATATTTCGTCGCAGAGTTCGCGAAACCTTTCGACAGCTTTGAGTTGAAAGGCAACAAGGATATGTACGGACGTGCATCATTCAGCACAACAGCCGGCGAGGAGGTTATGCTCAAGGTTGCCATCTCACCTGTAAGCATCGAGGGTGCAAAGCTCGCCATGCAGACCGAGCTCCCAGGTTGGGATTTTGCAGCGACACATGAGGCAGCTGTGGCAGCATGGGAGAAGGAACTTGCACGCGTGAAGGTTGAGATGAAGGACAAGCAGCAGAAAGAGATATTCTACACTGCAATGTACCACGCCATGATTGCCCCAATGCTCTTCAGCGACGTGAACGGTGACTACCGCGGTGCAGACGACAAGGTATACAACAGCGAGAAACCACGCTACACATGTTTCTCTTTGTGGGACACATACCGTGCAAAGCAGCCGCTTATGACAATCATCCAGCCCGAAAAGGCAGGAGAGTTCGTTGCCACAATGGTTGACATATGCGACAAGCAGGGCGACCTGCCCGTATGGCACCTGTGGGGCAACGAGACCGACTGTATGGTGGGTGACCCGGGTATCCCCGTTGTTGCTGACGCCATAGTAAAGGGTATCGAAGGCTTTGACCGCGAGGCGGCATTCGAAGCAATCAAGAAGACTGCTGCCACCGAGGAGCGTGGCAAGGAGTTCCGTCACAAGCACGGACATATCCCTTGCGACCTCTTCAACGAAGCAGTAGCATATGACATGGAATATGCCATTGCAGACGGTGCAGCGGCAAATGCCGCAAAGGCATTGGGCAAGGATGCAGACTTTGAGCACTTCACAAAGATGAGCCACAGCTACCGCACATACTTCGACAAGAGCACAGGCTTCATACGCGGCGTCGACGAGAAGGGAAACTTCCGCACTCCGTTCAACCCATACTTCTCGGCTCACCGCGCCGACGACTATTGCGAGGGTAACGCTTGGCAGTACACCTGGCTTGTTCCACAGGATATCTTCGGTTACATCGACCTCTTCGGCAGCAAGGAGGCATGCATCGCACGCCTTGACTCACTGTTCCTTGCACCATCTACAATAGAGGGCGATCCTTCACCCGACATTTCAGGTATGATCGGACAGTTCGCACACGGAAATGAGCCGAGCCACCACATCCTCTACCTATACGCAATGATGGGTGAGCCACAGAAGACAGCCGAGTGGGTACGCGAGGTTATGACAACACAGTACCGCAATGAGTTCGACGGCCTTTCGGGCAACGAGGATATGGGCCAGATGTCAGCATGGTACATAATGTCGGCATTGGGATTCTACCAGGTTGAGCCTGCAAGCGCACGTTATTGGTTCGGTTCACCGCTCGTTGACCGCGCTGAGCTCACCGTCAAGGGCGGCAAGTTCGTCATAGAGACTGTGAACAACAGCGACAAGAACATCTACATCAAGAGCATCAAGCTCAACGGCGAGCCTTACACATTGCCTTACATAGAGCATGCAGATCTTGCAAAGGGCGGTACACTCACAATTGAAATGAGTGATACCCCTGCAAAGTGGTACTGATAGGATGAATTTCCATAGAAGCTCCCTCGCACCGAGGGGGCTTCTTTTTTATTAGCATAAGCCCGTTCAACCAAAAACCTTGTCAAAGTGTTTATACCTTGCTAAAAAGTATAACATTTATGACGAGGTTTTCTTTTTTACTTCTATTCATTCTGACTCCCGCCGTAAGCGCAGTGGCGCAACGGGGAGAAGAAATTCTTGAGAGCCAGCTGCCGTTCGAATGGAACAACGGTGACTATTTTGACCAGACGCTGCCGCCTGACGACGAGTGGTGGCGAAACTTCAACGACCCGGTGCTCGACTCACTCATCATGTATGCATCGGAGAACAACTACTCGGCATTGGGGGCCATTGAGAACATCAGGAAAGCACGTGCAGCATGGAACACCGCACGAGGCAAGATGTTGCCCTCCTTTGACCTCAGCCTGGGGTGGCAACGTACAAAGACAAGCGGCAACATAGCCCAGACGATGTACACCGAGGCATGGGAAGGAGAGTTCAGCACCGCAGTATCCATGCAGTGGCAGGCCGACGTGTTCGGTGCCATCTACATGCGTTCCAAGGCACAGAAAATGCTTTTCATGGCAACCGAGGAGGAGTACAAGGCTGTAATGGTGACACTTGTAGCCAATGTGGCAACCACATATTTTTCGCTGTGCCAGTCGATAGCCCAATTGCAGGTGCTGCGCGAGAATGTAAAGTCGCAGAAAGAGATTATGGACATTGTGATATCGCGCTACAACAGCGGCCTTGCATCGAAACTTGATGTGGCGCAGTCACGCAGTGTCTATCACAGTACCATGGCGCAGATTCCGGCAATGCAGGCAACAATAGACAGCTATCGCAACAAGATGGCAGTGCTGCTGGGAGTGTATCCGCAGATGCTTGCGGGATGGCCCGCCGAAAGTCACGCACTGCCGTCGTACATTGAGCCTATAGAAGTCGGAGTGCCTGCCATGCTACTGCGCCGACGTCCCGATATTAGGGCGGCCGAGAGGCAGGTAGAGGCTAACGCGGCCCTGCTCGGCGCTACCAGGCGCGACTGGTTTCCCCAGGTACTCCTCACCGGTTCCATAGGCTTTGCATCGGGTGAGATGAAACATCTGTTCCGTTCAAAAAGCCTCACATGGGAGATTGCACCGACAATCAGGTGGAATATATTCAGCGGCGGGGAGAGGCTGAACGCTACTCGCGAAGCACGTGCCACGCTCGACCAGAGCATACTCTCTTTCAACAGCACATTGCTGACAGCCGTGCAGGAGGTAGAGAGCGCAATGTCACAATACAAAAGCTCGATAGAGCAGATTGTATCGCTACGCGAGGCCGTCAATCAGAACGAAGAGACGCTCGCACTATCGCTTGAGCTCTACAAACAGGGGCTAAGCGAGTACCAGAACGTGCTTGACGCCCAACGTACCCTGCTCACCTACCAGGGATACCTGGTACAGGCACAGGGCGGGTCACTCATCTACCTTGTACAATTATACGAAGCCCTCGGCGGCGGATGGTAAGAGATTTGTTTCCTGATTATTTGACTATTGGATTATGAGAATGATAATTATTGCAGTGGCGATACTCACAATAGCAGCATGCCACAAGAGAGAAGAGAGCAGGAGCGGCAGTACAGCACTCCCGGTAGAGGTTGCCAACCCCATTGTAAAAGATATCACCCTCACAAGGGAGTATCCCGGACATCTTGAAGCCGATGCCACCATTGACATCGTGGGACGTGTCAACGGCACTGTCATCAAGCGCAATTTCACCGAGGGTACACGGGTGAAGAAAGGTGATCTGCTGTATGTGATTGAACCGACATTATACCAGAATGCCGTGGAACAGGCCCAAGCGGCCGTAAAGAGCGCCGAAGCAGAACTGGAGTATGCAAAGAACAGCTATGAACGTATGAAAAAGGCAATAAGCAGCGATGCAGTGAGCCAGATTGAACTGTTGCAGGCGAAGAGCCGCGTCGAGAGCGGCACCGCGGCACTGGATAATGCCCGAGCGGCACTGAAGACCGCCAAGACCAAACTGGAATATTGCTATATAAAGGCACCCGCAAGCGGCGCCGTGGGACTGACGGCAATACCCGTTGGCGGATACATATCGGGCGAAATGAGCCCAGTGATGCTCTGTAAGCTCTACAAGGACGATGTGATGTATGCCTATTTTGACATCACCGACAACCAGTGGCTCAATAAGGTACAACAAGGGACAGAGAGTATGGACCAGAGCGACGTGACTTTCACTGTAGGCAGCGGCAGGCGGCTCGGCTGGAATGCAAAGATTGATTTCCTTGCCCCTGCCGTTAACCTCAGCACCGGCACACTGCAGGTGCGTGCAGAGCTTGACAATAGCAATGCCATTCTTAAGCCGGGCAGCTACATAAGCGTAACAATGCCCTACAAGGAGATAAAAGAGGGCGTACTTGTACACGATGCATCAATAGGAACCGACCAGTTGGGAAAGTACCTGTATGTGGTGAACGAATCGGATATCGTCAACTACCGCAGGATAACTGTGGGAGCATTAGTAGATGACACTCTACGCCTGGTAACGGACGGGCTTGAACCGGATGAACGCTACGTGACAAAGGCACTGCTAAAGGTGCGTAACGGTATGCCTGTGACACCTATTATGGACAAATAAACCCTACAGCCATGAAATTCTCTAAATTCTTCATAGAACGCCCGATATTCGCGACGGTGCTGTCACTGTTGCTGTTGGTGGCAGGAGCAGTCTCACTCGTAGTGCTCCCCATTGACCAATACCCGTCGATAACCCCACCCACCGTGCAGGTGACAGCAGTATATCCCGGAGCCAATGCCGAGACCATAGCCCAGACCGTGGGTATCCCTATCGAACAACAGGTGAACGGAGTTGACGGAATGCTTTACATGAGTTCAACATCCTCTTCGTCAGGAACGTATCAGCTGACTGTAACCTTTGAGGTGGGAACAGATATTGACATGGCAACGGTTCTTGTACAGAACAGGGTGAACATTGCTCTCAACTCACTGCCGGGCGAGGTGACGCAACAGGGCGTGACGGTACAGAAACAGTCGACCAACATTGTCCTTTTCATAACGCTCACCGGCAACGAGGATTACGACCAGCTCTACCTCTCGAACTATGCAGAGTTACAGCTTGTGGACCAGCTGACACGTACCCCGGGCGTGGGCGGAGTCAATATTATGGGAGCAGGCAACTACTCTATGCGTGTGTGGCTCGACCCAGAGGCAATGCGCATACGCGGAATATCGGCCGCCGAAGTCTACAAGGCCATAAGCGAGCAGAACCTTGCAGTGTCGGCCGGATATGTAGGCCAGACGCTTGATGCCTCTGCTGACAATGCTTTCCAGTACACATTGAACGTACAGGGACGTCTGAAGAGCGCCGAGGAGTTCGCCAACATTGTGATACGGAATGACGGGGTCAATATGCTGCGGTTGAGCGACATAGCAGAAATAGAGATAGGCAGTGAGACATATGCCTCCTCGTCACGTCTCAAAGGGATGCCTACAGCAGCACTCGCCGTATACCAGTCGCCAGGTTCCAGTTCGCTTGCTGTATCAAAAGCCGTCAAGGCAAAGATGCTGGAGCTTGCCGAAGCTTTTCCACCAGGAGTGGAATACCAGATTGCACTCGACACCACTGACGTGGTTCGCAGTTCAATCCACGAGGTGCTCTACACATTCTTCGAGACGACCGTACTGGTGATACTGGTCATTTTCCTGTTCCTGCAGAACTGGCGTGCCACGCTTATACCCTGCCTTACAATCCCTGTATCATTGATAGGCACACTGGCAGTGATGCTGTTGATGGGCTTTTCAATAAATACACTGACACTTTTCGGTCTTATACTTGCCATTGCCATTGTGGTTGACGATGCTATTGTGGTAGTGGAGAATGCCACCCGAATAATTGATGACGAGGGTCTCTCTCCGCGCGAGGCAACGGAGAAAGCGATGGACGAGATTACAGGCCCTATAATCGGAGTGGTGCTTGTTATGCTGGCCGTGTTTATCCCGACGACCATGATAGGTGGAATCTCGGGCGAACTTTACAAGCAGTTCGCATTGACTATTGCTACCGCCACCCTACTCAGCGGATTCAACTCACTCACGCTGACACCGGCCCTTAGCGCCCTGCTGCTTCGTCCTACAAAAGGCAGACGGCAGGGATGGTTCTTCCGCTGGTTCAACAAGGGATATGATGCCTTGCAGAGAGGGTTCGACAGATGCGTGAATTTCCTACTTCGCAAAGCCTTCATTGCGGCTGTCACCTTCTGCGCCATGGTAGCCCTTGCGATATATATGTTCGTCAAGTGGCCTACCACGTTCATTCCTGACGAGGATGACGGATACTTTATTGTAAGCGTACAGTTGCCGCCGGCAAGTTCGTTGGCACGTACCGAGGCCGTAGCAAGGGAAATTGAAGCCATTATTGCACAATACCCCGAGGTGAAGACCTATATAAGCATCAGCGGATTCAGTATAATGAACAGCGGCAAGCAGAGCAACGCTGCGAGTGTGTTCGTCGTACTAAAGGACTGGAGCCTGCGTAAAGAGAAAAGCGAGTCGGCCGCATCAGTTGTCGACAGGTTCAACAAAGAGGCTTATATGAAGGTCCCCGAAGCTCAATGTTTCGCCTTTGTACCGCCGGCAATCCCCGGCATCGGCAATGTGGGAGGCCTGCAGATGCAGTTGGAGGACCGCAAGGCGCTTGGACTGGTCGAGATGCAGAAAGCAGTGGAAGCACTGCTTGACAACGTGGGCAAAGAGAGCGCCATTGCCGCAATGAACAGCTCCTACGAAGCCGACGTCCCGCAATACTTCCTTAACATTGATCGCGACAAGGCAATATCCATGGGGCTTGATATGGGATCTGTGCTCTCTACACTCAGTTATTATATGGGAGCAATATACGTGAATGACTTCGTAATGCTCGGACGTATATGGCAGGTAAAGATGGCTGCCGGCGAGAGAAACCAGAAAGTCATTGAGAGCGTGATGCAGCTGAGCCTTGCCAACAGCAAGGGCGAAATGGTCCCCTTCAGCAGTTTTGTGACAGCCGACGAGATATTGGGTAGCGACCAGCTGGTGCGTTACAACATGTATAACAGTGCAACGGTAACCTGCAACCCAGCGCCGGGCTACAGCTCAAGCCAGGTGATGGAGGAGGTAGCACGACTTTTCAGGGAGCAACTCGGCGAGGAGTTCGGATACGAGTGGACAGGCGTAGCATATCAGGAGCAGGCGGCAGGACAGAACACAGCCCTTATCTTCGGGCTCGCGCTGCTTGTGGCGTTTCTTGTCCTTGCTGCGCAGTACGAGAGCTGGACAAGCCCGGTAGCAGCGATAATGGGTGTGCCTATTGCCCTATTGGGAGCTATTGTCGGCTGCTGGATTGCAGGAATCCCGGTGAGCATCTACACCGAGATTGGTATAATATTGCTCATTGCCTTGAGTGCAAAGAACGGAATACTGATTGTTGAGTTCGCACGTGACTACCGTGCTGCCGGCAATGACATACGCTACAGTGCCGCCGAGGCAGGGCATGTGCGCCTGCGCCCCATCCTCATGACCTCGCTTGCCTTTGTCATCGGAGTAATGCCCTTGCTCTTTGCAGGCGGAGCCGGTGCCGGTGCACGCCTGTCGTTGGGTGCGGCAGTGGTGTTCGGAATGCTGTTAAATACCGTAATAGCCACGCTTTATGTCCCCAACTGGTACGAATGGATGCAGTTGCTTGAGGAGCGAGGAAAAGGAAAGGATAAAAAATAATTTGCATCATCATTAAAAAAATATCGGCAATTGCCGATATTTTTTATACGGTTTGTTATCTTTGTCAGGTGATGCAGTCTTACAGCAGACAAGAATCAAGCAGAATCATAAACTTAACAACATAAAATATGGACGAGAAAGTTATTATGCCGTGGGAAGACCGCCCCGAAGGATGCAAGGATGTGATGTGGCGTTATTCGAAGAACCCTGTCATTGACCGTTATGCGATACCCACATCGAACAGTATATTCAACAGCGCAGTCGTTCCTTTCAAGGATGGCTATGCAGGTGTGTTCCGTTGCGACAACAAGGCCGTGCAGATGAATATCTTCGCAGGCTTCAGCAAGGACGGTATCAATTGGGAGATTGAGCACGAGCCTATCGTGTTCAAGGCCGGCAATACCCAGATGATTGAGTCGGAGTACAAGTACGACCCTCGCGTGACATGGATTGAGGACCGTTACTGGATTACCTGGTGCAACGGATATCATGGCCCCACAATCGGTATCGGTTATACATTTGATTTCAAGGAGTTCTTCCAATGCGAAAACGCTTTCTTGCCATTCAACCGCAACGGCGTCCTTTTCCCACAGAAGATAAACGGTAAATATGCAATGCTAAGCCGTCCGAGCGACAACGGACATACGCCATTCGGCGACATCTACATCAGCTACAGCCCCGATATGAAATATTGGGGCGAGCATCGTTGCGTGATGAAAGTGACCCCGTTCCCCGAGAGCGCTTGGCAGTGCACAAAGATCGGTGCCGGTTCAGTACCCATCCTCACAGACGAGGGCTGGTTGCTGTTCTATCATGGTGTCATCACAACCTGCAACGGTTTCCGCTATTCGATGGGTGCTGCCCTGCTTGACAAGGATGACCCGTCAAAGGTACTCTACCGCACAAAGCCCTACCTGCTTGCTCCCGCAGCACCTTATGAGCTTACAGGCGACGTGCCCAACGTGGTGTTCCCTTGCGCAGCCCTCAATGACGGCGACAAGGTTGCAGTCTACTACGGTGCAGCCGACACGGTTGTCGGTATGGCCTTCGGCTACATAAGCGAGATAATCGATTTCATAAAGAACAACAGCACAAAGCTGTAATATTCCCTTGCAACACAAATTGCCCTGCTCATCGGTCAGATGAACAGGGCAATTTGTTATCCGGAAGCGATAAAAGTTTCACCTTTCACTTCATAAAGATTATTCTTTCTCCCCGAAACAGAGGTCTCCGGCATCACCAAGTCCTGGCACAATATACGCGTGTTCATTCAATATCGGATCTATGGCCGCGCAGTAGATGATTGTATCATCGGGAAAGTGCGAGAGTGCATAATCTATTGCCTGTTGGCTTGCTATGACACAAGCAAGAACAGTCTTCGCAGGAGTACCTTTTGTCAGCAATGCACGATAGGAGAGGTCGGCACTTATTCCTGTCGCAAGCATCGGGTCGACAAGAAGCAACGTCTTGCCGTCAAGCCGCGGAGAGGCAAGATACTCCACAACCACTTCAAACTCGTTGTCTGATATATATTTACGGTAAGCCGACACAAAAGCATTATCGGCGCGGTCAAAATAATTATGGAAACCGGCATGCAATGGAAGACCTGCACGCAGGATTGTTCCAAGCACCACGGTATCGGCAGGAAGACTTTCGGTCGAAATACCGTTCGGCGTTGTCACTGAAACACTTTCGTACGAAAGTTCCTTGCTGATTTCATATGCCATTATTTCGCCTATGCGCTCGATGTTACGGCGGAAGCGCAAGGAATCTCTTTGGATATTGACATCGCGTATCTCGGCAATGAAACGGTTGAGAATTGTATTGTTCTCGGACAGATTTACTATTTTCATAAATTTTGGAATTTGACAGCACGAAGATAAAAAAATAATGCCGGAACATTGAAATTGTTTAATCCCTATTTCAAAAGCAGCCATGACCTTTTTTAACAGACAGTATTCTTTTAACAAAAAAACAACTGCGGATATTCATTATTTATAAAGAAAAAAATCAATTATACAGGCTTTTATACCCGGCAAGACATTTTGTCAAAAATATCAAATTTTCCAATACAAAATGCAAGCGATTCAAGCGCCACATCTGGGACTTTAAAAACAAAAATCAAGAAAACCGTCCACTTGTCTATTAAAAATTTGTACATTTTCTGTTCAAAAAGCGGTAGTTTTTGCCTTTTTTGAGGCAATTACGGAAAAATTTCTTTAATTAGCTTGAGAGATTAAACAAAAAGATATATATTTGCATTCGGAGAACTTTGGCAAGTTCAAGCAAAAGGACATTGCCGATGTTCAAAAGTGATAAAAAAGAAGAATATTAACTAATAATTTATTTTTTGAAATTATGGCAACAATAGATCTTACCAAGTATGGTATCACCGGTGCTGTAGAGGTACTCCACAACCCCTCTTACGATGTTCTCTTTGCAGAGGAGACAAAGCCCGGTCTTGAGGGTTTTGAGGTTGGTCAGGTTACAGAGCTTGGCGCAGTAAATGTAATGACCGGTGTTTACACAGGCCGTTCACCTAAGGACAAGTTCATCGTTAAGGATGCTACTTCAGAAAACACCGTATGGTGGACATCAGAGGAGTACAAGAACGACAACAAGCCCGTTACAACTGAGACATGGAACGCTCTCAAGGAGATTGCTACTAAAGAACTTTCCAACAAGAGACTTTTCGTTGTTGACGCATTCTGCGGTGCTAACCCTGCTACACGTCTTAAAGTACGTTTCATCATGGAGGTTGCATGGCAGGCTCACTTCGTGACAAATATGTTCATCCGTCCTACAGCTGAGGAGCTTGAGGCATTCGGCGAGCCCGATTTCGTTGTTTACAACGCTTCTAAGGCAGCTGTTCCAAACTATAAGGAGCTCGGTTTGAACTCTGAGACAGCAGTTGTATTCAACTTGACATCTAAGGAGCAGATCATCCTCAACACATGGTATGGTGGTGAGATGAAGAAGGGTATGTTCTCAATGATGAACTACTACTTGCCTCTTCAGGGCATTGCTTCAATGCACTGTTCAGCAAACACAAACGAGAAGGGTGAGACAGCTATCTTCTTCGGTTTGTCAGGTACAGGTAAGACAACTCTTTCTACCGATCCAAAGCGTATGCTTATCGGTGATGACGAGCACGGCTGGGACGACGATTCAGTATTCAACTTCGAGGGCGGTTGCTACGCAAAGGTTATCAACCTTGACAAGGAGAGCGAGCCGGACATCTTCAACGCTATCAAGCGCGATGCACTCCTGGAGAACGTGACTGTTGATGCAAACGGCAAGATTGACTTCGCTGACAAGAGCGTAACTGAGAACACACGTGTTTCTTACCCAATCAACCACATCAACAACATCAAGCCAGGTTCAATGGCTGCTCCTGCAAAGAAGGTTATCTTCCTTTCAGCTGACGCATTCGGTGTATTGCCTCCGGTTTCTATCCTGAACCCAGAGCAGACTCAGTACTACTTCCTCAGCGGTTTTACAGCTAAGTTGGCCGGTACAGAGCGCGGTATCACAGAGCCTACTCCGACATTCTCAGCTTGCTTCGGTGCAGCATTCTTGAGTCTCCACCCAACAAAGTACGGTGAAGAGCTCGTCAAGAAGATGGAGAAGAACGGTGCCAAGGCATACCTCGTCAACACAGGTTGGAACGGTACAGGCAAGCGTATCTCTATCAAGGATACACGCGGTATCATCGATGCTATCCTCGATGGCTCAATCGATACAGCTCCTACAAAGGTTATCCCACACTTCGACTTCGTTGTTCCTACAGCGTTGCCAGGTGTTGACCCTGCAATCCTTGACCCACGCGACACCTATGCTGACGCATCACAGTGGGAGGAGAAGGCTGTTGACTTGGCAGGCCGTTTCATCAAGAACTTTACAAAGTACACAGGCAATGAGGCTGGCAAGGCTCTCGTTGCAGCAGGTCCAAAGCTCTAATGAAATCTTTAACCTGAATATAGCGTCTGCTCCACACGGGGCAGACGCTTTTGTTTTGCATATTGCTGTAATATGCGTTTTTTTATGTAAGTTTGCAAAGAACTATAATCAAGCACAGACATGTCACTTTTGAGAGCGATAATCGCAATACTGTTTCCGCCTCTTGCCGTAGTAGACAAGGGGTGCGGCTCATTCCTGATTGTATTTATACTTACACTTTGCGGATGGATTCCCGGAGTCATCGCAGCGCTTATAATCGTCAACAAGGAGTAGCTCCTTCAGTTTAAAGAAGGCAAGAGAATACAATGTTAAGCCCGGAGACAAAAGAATTCATAAAGGAGCACAAGAACGAGGACCCGCGTGCGCTTGCCCTACAGGGCAAACGCTATCCGAGTGTGGACATCCGCGAAGCTGTGACCCAGATTGAAGGGTGGCAAGCAGCCAAAGAGAAACTGCCGACATGGGCCGAAACGGACGGAATCATATACCCGCCACGCATATCCATGGAACAATGTTCCAGCGAGCCCACAGCGCTCTATAAATCCGCCATCGCAAAAGGTGACAGAGTGGCCGACCTCACGGGAGGATTCGGCATTGACTGCAGTTATATGTCGCGCGGATTCCGGGAAGCAACATATATCGAGCGTAATGCCGTACTGTGCGACATCGCAAGAGAGAATTTCGCATTATTGGGACTTGGGAACATAAACATAATAAAAGGCAACAGCGAGGAGCTTCTACACACCCTGCCAAAGCTGGACTGGATATTCATTGACCCTGCAAGGCGCGCCCTTGACGGGCGTAAGGTTGTCGCACTCAGCGACTGCGAACCCGACGTGACAGCGCTTGAAAGCCAGCTGTTGGAGAAAGCAGACAAAGTCATGGTCAAATGCTCTCCCATGCTTGATATAACGGCCGCCACAAGACAATTAAGCAGCATTGAGACAGTGCACATCATTGCGGTAAACAACGAATGTAAGGAACTGCTGTTCATCTTGGGAGAGGGCAAATGCGAAGAAACACCCATAAGATGCGTAAACATACGTAAAGAAGAGCTGCAGGTATTCACATTCACGGTTGCCGAGGAAGCAAATGCAGAAGTGACGCACAGCAACACTATCGGCAGATACCTTTATGAGCCTAATGCCGCAATACTGAAAGGTGGCTGCTACCGTACCCTCTCGCAGAGGTTACTGATAAACAAGTTGCACCCTAACAGTCAACTCTACACATCCGACAAACTGGTTGGGGAATTCCCAGGCCGTATCTTTGAAGTAGAGAGGGTTTTCGGTTTTTCTAAAGCCGATATAAAGCAACTGCAGAATCTGAAGAAAGCCAACATGACAGTACGCAATTTTCCTGAAAGCGTACAGGCGTTACGCAAAAAACTCAGATTGGCAGAAGGTGGAAACAAATATCTGTTTGCAACAACACTCTACAACGGGGCAAAAGCACTTGTCCTATGCAGAAGATGTAATGCTTCCAAATAAAAATGGGCTAACCCATGATTTTGTCAGCCCATTTCTAAATACGTCATTTTTTCAGTTCACTCTTTCAACAACACCTTATCCATCTTGCGGCTACGCACAAGTTCATAGGCCTTAAGGAACGAATCGTTGTATTTGTTGTATATTTTGATGAAGTCGCTCATATTCCACAGATCACGCGCTATATACATCTTAAGCTGTTTCTGCAGTTCAGGCAATGACTTACGCAGTTCCTCTTCACCGCCTTTAAGCTCCACGCTATCCTTTAGAGCCTGTTCCTTGAGCATCGCCATATACCTTTCATCAACAACAAAGTTCGCATCAAAATCCTCAACACTGCTGTACTTGTCCTCAAGTTCCTTGCGGTTCTCGTCAAGATAACGCAATGACGCCTGCACAATGGAACCCTTTGATGCAAGGGCACGGTGATATGCGGTATACCTGGTTGTATCCATGGGCACGAAATAGTCGGGCATGATACCTCCGCCGCCGTACACAGGACGGTTAAGGCGAAGCGTATATACCTTGAGCGAGTCGGGGAAATGTATACTGTCGGCAGAACTCATCTCACCACTGTTGTAACGGCGCATAAGATCCTCCTCGTACTTTATGGAATCATTATACGGCTTTTGTATGCAGCGGCCTGTAGGAGTATAATAACGGGCTATGGTAAGACGTATCATTGAGCCGTCAGGCATCTGGAAGGGGCGCTGCACAAGGCCCTTGCCGAAACTGCGGCGGCCCACCACCACTCCGCGGTCCCAATCCTGGATTGCACCTGCGAGAATCTCGGCAGCCGAAGCAGATGTCTCATCTACGATTACCGCAATGTTTCCTTTGAGGAAACGTCCACCACCGATGGCATTATAATTGTATCGTGGGTTGGCTCGCCCCTCGGTGTACACTACAAGCGAAGACTTCTCAAGGAACTCATTCGCCACCTCCACAGCCGCAGCCAGATAACCGCCTCCGTTCCCCTCAAGGTCAAGCACAAGGTTCTTCATGCCACGCGACCTTAGCGAGTCAAGCTTTGCAACGAACTCTTTATGTGTCTTGGCTCCGAAAGATGAAATACGTATATAACCGTTTTCCTTATCAATCATATAAGCCGCATCGACAGTCTCGGTAGAAATGTCGTCACGAACAAGATTGAATTCCATGACACGACCGATTCCACGGCGTACCACATCTACCTTCACATGGGTGCCTTTCATTCCGCGCAGGCGTGACATTATATCGGCTCTCTCCATCTTTACTCCGGCTATGGCTGTATCATTGACTGCAACAATCCTATCACCGGCCATTATTCCGGCACGTTCCGATGGACCGTTCTTTGTCGTCTGTATAACATAAAGAGTATCAGAGACAATATTGAACTGAATTCCGATACCGCTGAAGCTGCCCTGCATCTGCTCAAGAAGAGCCTTTGTCTCCTTTGGGTCGGTATATGTCGAGTGTGGATCAAGTTCTTTGAGCATCGCTCTTACACCAGCCTCTGTAATCTTGTCATTATCAGGAGCATCTACATAAAAGTTCGAAATGACATTGCCCGTGTACATAAGTTTTATAAGATGATCGGGCATATCCTGTGCCCTTGCAGCAACAGCCACAAGAACAGCAATCACAGATAGTAATATTGTTCTTTTCATAGGTCAGTAAAATAGTTTCCAAATCAAGGCAAGAGTTCCGAGACATCCTTGCCGTATTTCATCAATTCACGCACGACACTGCTGCTTATGGCTGCATATTCCGGCTCACTGACGAGCAGGACCGTATCAATGCCACCCAAACGCAGATTGATATCGGCGATGTCGCGCTCATACTCAAAATCCTTCACACTACGCACACCGCGCAACAGGGCTGTCGCCCCTACGCTCTGCGCAAAATCCATTGTAAGGGTGTCATATACCGCTACCTTCACACGCCCGTTGCCGGCATACAGTTTCTCTATTGCAGACACACGTTCCTCGACGCTGAGCATGCATTTTTTCTCAAGGTTACGCCCCACAGCTACAACCACCGTGTCGAACAGAGCAAGGGCACGCTCTACAAGAGCATGATGCCCACGTGTATAAGGGTCGAAGGTCCCTGCAAAAAGTGCCGTTTTTTCCATCACTTGCCCTCCTCGTTAGCCTTATCCTCCTCGACAACAAGATTGTCAATGATGAAGTTCTGGCGTTCCATAGTGTTCTTACCCATGTAATACGCAAGAAGTTCCTCAACCTTATCGTCCTTGTGAAGTTCAACACGCTCAAGACGCATATCAGGACCGATGAAATTACGGAACTCATCGGGAGAAATCTCACCAAGGCCTTTGAATCGTGTTATCTCCGGGTTGGGAGACAGCTTCTCAATTGCAGCAATGCGTTCCTCCTCACTGTAGCAGTATATTGTCTCAAAATCACTCTTCTGCTCCTTACGCTCCTCGGCGCCCTTCTTGCCACGGGGCAGTTTGCGTTTGTTGCGCACACGGAACAGTGGAGTCTGTAGAATATATACATGCCCCTTCTTTATCAGTTCGGGGAAGAACTGCAGGAAGAATGTTATCATAAGCAGACGGATGTGCATACCGTCCACATCGGCATCGGTAGCCACAATCACCTTGTTGTATCGCAAGCCCTCAAGACCGTCCTCAATATTCAACGCAGCCTGCAACAGGTTGAACTCCTCGTTCTGGTACACCACGGCACGGCTGAGGCCGAAACTGTTCAATGGTTTTCCGCGGAGACTGAATACCGCCTGGGTGTTCGCATCGCGGCTCTTCGTTATCGAACCGCTCGCCGAGTCACCCTCGGTAATGAAGATGCAGCTTTCGTCCATGCGGTCGCCCTTGGTATCGTTATAGTGTATGCGGCAATCACGCAGTTTGCGGTTATGCATATTCACCTTCTTTGCCTTCTCGCGTACCTGCTTCGTAAGACCTGCAAGTTCCTTGCGGTCCTTTTCCGAAGCCACAATCTTTGAGAGCATCACATCACTGATGTCGGGGTTCTTGTGCAGGAAGTTATCAAGTTCCTCCTTCACAAAGTCGCTGATGAACTTCTTCACGCTCATGCTTCCCGGGTCGGGAGCAATGGTGGTAGAACCCAGACGCACCTTTGTCTGGCTCTCGAAGACAGGTTCCTGTATATTGATCGCAATTGCAGCGACAATACCGTTACGTATGTCGCAATACTCGAAGTTCTTTGCCGAGAAGAAGTCATGGATAGTCTGCGCCACAAGCTCCTTGAAAGCACTCTGGTGGGTACCGCCCTGCGAGGTGTGCTGGCCGTTGACAAACGAATAATACTCCTCACCGTACTGCTGCGCATGAGTAAAGGCAATCTCGATATCGGTACCTTTGAGATGTATTATAGGATATAGCGCATCGGCTGTCATATTGTCGGTCAACAAGTCGGCAAGACCGTTACGGGAGAGGATGCGCTTGCCGTTGAACATGATTGTGAGGCCGGTGTTCAGGTAGGTGTAGTTACGCAAAAGGGTCTCAACGTATGCAGCACGGTATTCATAGTTCCTGAAGAGCGAATTGTCGGGAGTAAAAGAGACAAATGTACCATTCTCGTCAGAGGTTTTTTCCGTAACGTCCGATACAAGGATACCTTTCTCGAAAGATGCCGCACGCACTACACCGTCACGATAACTGCGCACTTCGAACTTGGTACTCAAGGCATTGGCAGCCTTAAGGCCCACGCCATTGAGACCTACAGACTTCTTGAAAACCTTGTCATCGTATTTTGCACCTGTATTCAGCTTGCTCACAGCCTCAATCATCATTCCTTGCGGGATACCGCGGCCATAGTCACGTACGCATACAGTATGGTTCTCAAGGATATCAATCTCAAGACGCTTTCCGAAGCCCATCTTGAACTCATCGATACTATTATCGATAACTTCCTTGAGAAGCACATATATACCGTCGTCGCTCTGCGAGCCGTCACCCAGTTTTCCGATATACATACCGGGACGCAGACGAATATGTTCCACGTCACTCAAATGGCGTATCGAATCATCGGTATAATCGGCCGCCACAGGCACATTCTCATTAAATTCCAAATTTGTATCCTCGGTCATCTGTCAAAATATTTTCTGTTATCCAACCGCTGACGGGCAGCCCGTCAGCAGCACAACTCCTTTTTGAAAGCACGGCGACGCTTATGCTGCTCCTTCTCAAAATCATTCCACTGACTCTGCACCTTGGTATTTGTCTCAAGTTCCGGATTACTCTCGACATCCACAAGGTCCATCTGCAGATAGTTGCCGAGCAAGTCATTGAACACCATGGCAAAAGCCCCCTTGCTCTGATACTCGGGTCTGACTGCCACCAACAGGAAGTCAAGACGTTTGGGATGCTTGATGAAAAGAGCCTTCAGCAGATACCACCAACCGAACGGGAAAAGTTTGCCCTTTGCCCTGCGCAATGCATCGGCAAGAGAATATATACTGACGCCCAATGCCACAAGATTGTCATCGGCATCCACCACAAGAGAGATAAGACGCAGATCAATAACAGGAAGATACATCTTGATGAACTGGTCTATCTGTTTCCTTGTCAGTGGAGTAAAGCCGTAAAGAGGAGCATAGCACTCATTAACGAGTTCAAACAGCCTTGAACCGTAACGCTTGGCCAACTCCGAGCGTGAGCTGCAATGCACTACACGCAACCCGAACTTACGCTCTACGATAGCAGATATACGCTCCGCCTTCGCCCATTTTTCATTGGGGACTTTCAGCAGATACTCTACCCAA
Source organism: uncultured Bacteroidales bacterium (assembly GCA_937906165.1). Lineage (GTDB taxonomy): Bacteria > Bacteroidota > Bacteroidia > Bacteroidales > Bacteroidaceae > HGM04593. The sequence goes on from CALCYA010000109.1 coordinate 45,649, forward strand.
TCGGCATCCTTGACAAAACCCAGACGTTCCATGTGCTCGGGATAATAAGGATAATTATATATCGTTGCCATTGTACCCAAACGGTCGAAGCCCTCTATGAGCATACCCTCGCGGTCAAGGTCGGTAAAGCCCAGAGGCCCCTGCAATTCAGTGAGACCACGCTCGCGCGCCCACTTCTCTGCCGTTGTAAAGAGCGCATCCACAACCTCCTTGTCATCAATGAAATCAACCCACCCGAAACGCGCGGCATTCTGTCCCCACTTCTCGTTGGCAACCTTATTCACAAGCACAGCGATACGTCCGGCAAGCACGCCGTCCTTGTATGCCAGAAAATAGTCGGCATCACAGAACTCGAAGGCTGCATTGCGATCTTTGCGGAGCGTGTTCATCGCATCCTCGAACAGCTCGGGGACATAGTACGGGCACTCCTTGTAAAGTTCATATCCGAACTTTACAAAGCGCTTGAGTTGCCTATTGTTTTCAACTTTTACTATCGTTACGGACATCTTGTCGGTCTTATTTCAAAAATTCGTGTAAAATTAGGGAATTAAGTCCAAAAAAGCAAATCAGATTCCCATAATAAGATACACAATATAAGCCACATAACCCATGACAAGCAGTGAGCCCTCAATTCTGGTTATCTTGTTCTTGCCGAAGAATGCGCAGAACAGGTATATGAAAAGCGAAGATGCCAACAGCACATAGTAGTCGACAGGACTGAACCCGGCAAGTGATATCGGAGATATCGTAGCACTGCAGCCAAGTATAAAGAAGACATTCAGGATGTTGCTGCCGAGCACATTACCGAGCGCAATGCCTACATTGCCTTTACGCGCCGCATTCACTGACACAGCCAACTCGGGCAGCGAGCTGCCGGCCGAGACAATGGTGATACCGATGAGAGCCTCGGAAAGGCCGAAGCCACGTGCGATATCAGATGCACCGCTGACGAACATCTTGCCACCGAAGATCAGTGCAGCAAGACCGCCGGCAATAAACAGCAGTATTTTACCCACAGACATCGGCTGCTGGGCAGCTTCCTCCTCTTCGTCACCTTTAAGGCTGAAAGTATAACGCACGAACACAGCACAGAAGCATAGCAGGATGAGGCCATTATAACGTGTTATATACTCGCCCGGAGCACCGCCAACGAGCATACTGCCCGACACAAGCAGAATCACGATAGACGCCAACAGGTTGAATGGTATCTCACGCGAAAGCATCTTGCCGCTGAAGGCAATTGGCGTAATCATCGCGGTGACACCAAGGATGAGCATGCTGTTGAAAATATTACTGCCAAGGACATTGCCCAAAGATAATCCGGAATTCCCGCTCAACGCCGAGCTGACACTTATCACAAGCTCAGGCAATGAAGTTCCAACAGCAACAATCGTAAGGCCAATCATCAGCTCGCTCATCTTGAGACGGCGTGCCAGATCGGATGCGCCCTTTGTGAGCCAGTCAGCGCCAAAGATAACAAGGGCGATACCGACCACAAAACAGATAATAGAGAGTAACATAGATATAAATTAGTGATTGTTCCTAAAATTATGCGAAGATACGAAATTCCGCGCAATAACGGTGGTTTATGCTGAGATTATCTTTAATCTACAAGGGATTAAGAGATGTTAAAGGCAGAGGAAGGGTTTTGTGTAGCGTGTAACGTTATTTACAACATCGGGTTGTAGGGGCGGGGTCAGCCCGCCCATGGGCTTGTACGCTAATCAACAGTTCTTATATTCAGCCATCCACTTACCCTTAACCTGTTGTCTTATATTCTTTTTGTTGTCGTTCTTTCTTTACTTTTTCATCGCGTGAAAAAGTAACAAAAAGCGCCCGGCACACGGAAAAAGCAGTCAGGCGGATCTTTGCTTACAAGTCGCATGCGACATTCCTCGGTCGAGCCGCCCTTACCATTACAGCCTCTCCGTCTGTTGCAGGGTGCTGCGGACCCTTGATTAGCGCGGCTATATAGAAAATAATTTGTACCCGCGCTAATCTTCAAACATGCCTCACAAAATGGCCTGCAAACAAACGGCCCTACATTGGATTTTTTAACGGTGCCGTTTCGCTTTCAGCGACGGATTACCTTTGCTAATCTTTTACAACGCTCAAACAACTCATTGGCTCTCTGCAGCAAGAAATTCCTCCCCTGGCTGTACCCCTCAGTCACTACGTGACAGCTCCCCTAAAACAGGGGAGCAATTCAGGTGCACACAAAAAAAATGGAGAGCATGGGCTCTCCATTTTTCTGTTATCTGCAATAGTCAAATTACTGCCAAAGGTCACCCCATTGACCGCGGCGGCCGCCATCGAGCTGTGCGCCTGGAGTTGAGGTGTCTACTGTCTTGTCACTCACTCCCAATGAAGCGGCAAGCATGCTTGCTGCCTCAACGTTTACCTCTGACATAAGAGGTGAAATATAAGTCTTTTTCATATTCTTGTATAATTATTTTTCTTGTTATTGTTTTTTGTTTTCCGTGCCCGTAGGGGCAGACCGATGTGTCTGCCCTACATTTGCGGTATTCCTGCTGGGCGAACACACCGGTTCGCACCATAAAAACTCCTCCGCCCTTTGGGCACCTCCTCTATAAACAGAGGAGGAATTTTACTGTCCCTCTTTCGAAAGAGGGACGAGCAACTACGTTGCGGAGGGAGTTGGGTTCTAAATTACTTTACAAGTGTTTTTACACCGTTGATTATGTAAATACCGGGAGCGCTGATGTCCTCAACACGGCGACCTGTAAGGTCATAGATTTCTGATTTCTCATTTCTGATTTCTACTTTCTCAACGCCTGTTGTGCCATCCCAATCGAAGCCGTAGAAAGCAGCAGACTTGTTAAGCACTGCACTTGCAGGCAAGTATGCCTTAGTAGCGTTGTTCAACCAGGTGCCATCGACCATTTCTGCCTTGTAGAAACCGACAACACCGTCAACCTTTGAAAGGACATAAGCCTCCTCATCAATATAAGTATCAACAGTCGTACCCTTGAGCAAGTTGGTGCTGAAATCAACATCGACAGCTTCACCCTTAGGCTCTCCGTTATTCAGAATCACAGCTGTATTAGCAGGAATTGTTCCTTCAAATCGTGTCAAAGTCACATAACCATCTCCTACAGTTGTTACAATATATGCATTTACGCCTTCAGGAAGATGCACAGGATAAGGCTGATAGAATGTAGACCATTCACTTGTATCCTCGACGGGCTCCTTTTCAGCAACGACAAAGAGGATATCAAAGCATCCGCCCTCTTCTATACCCTTACCATAAGCGCCATTGTCACCTTTATCTATCATTGCACGTACAACGATGAGGTCACCCGGCTTGTGGTTCTCACTCACTGTAACCTTGTATGGCAACTCGATGTAGTTTGTCTCTCCCGATTTAGTATGCTCAAGAGCTGCAAAATCGTTGATACCGAACTCCTCGCACATTAAATCTGCATTACGGCCCAATATTTCGTAAGGGTCGCCATTAGCCTCCCACTGGCAGGTATAGTAACCATATTTCTTCTCTGTACCGTCACAGTCAATCTGGTAAAGAGCAATATCGCCCCAATGCAGTTCGTATGTCAAAGTGAGAGAATATGTCTCACCGGGAACAACGGAAAATGTATCGTTCTGGAAAGAAGATGTTGTACCCTGGTTATAAGTAAAACCAGGAAGATTCTCGCCATTGAATTCCACAGCCGAAATAATGTGTGTACCGCCGGCTACGTTGAATGTAGGCTTGTCGATAGCAGCATACCACTCATCGACACTTGTGAATTTCTCAAAGTGTGCAACATACTCCTTGCTGCCATCGGTATTGTCGGTATATTCAGCCGATGTTGAAACCTCTTCGCCGCCTACTGTCCAACGGACAAACTTATAGCCATAATCGGGAGTCGCAACAAGCTGTATCTCCTCCGTACTTGTAACAGCATCGCTGCCGCCGTTGATTGTTACAGAGCCACCCTCTCCTGCAACAGCAGAAATTGTACGCTCCTGAATAGCAACCTCATACTCATATACCTCAAACTCCAGCAACCGGAACCAGTACGCTGAAGGCTGTGTAAACCTTAGCCTAATCTGTTTTGTATATACACCACCGGCATTGCGTGTAACGACATCATTCGCCTGAACCCCATTCAATGGTTCGCCTGCTTGAATCCAGTTACCGCTATTATTCTCGTTAACCTCAATAACTGCGCCATCAGCCGGCAGGTCACCATTGTCAAAATAGAGCTTTATATCACCCACATTCGCTGAACTGCTCAAATAGACAGTGAATGTATAACCAGCCTGGGGGCTACCATTCGACCAAAATTTCGTGTCGTATTTACCATCAAAGACATTTCCTGTTGAATGAGTTTGATAGGCGTATATGGTTGACTCAGCAAGTCTTATCTGCAGCTTGTCAGCCTTTGCATTTGTGAATGACAGCATCGACATCACAAATGCCAGAAAAAAAGTAAATCTTTTCATAATGTTTTATTTTTTTGTTTTGATTAATTGACAAAATTGCGGGGATTGAATGAATAAATCCCATGTTCACAGCGCACAAAGGTAATTCCCTTATTTATAAAAGGCAAATATTTATGCAGCGGCTGATGAGCGGCTGATGAGCGGCTGATGAATTATTTTATAAGCAGAAAAACCCCGTAGGGGCAGACTTATGCTCTTATGTACTTATGTACTTATGTTTAAAATTTATATTTGCGCCCATTCGGGACAAAAAACAATTCCATTCGGGACAAAATCAGGGCATTCTGTCCCGTAAATCAAAAGAATAATACTATATTTGTCCCGAATACAAACAAACATCGAAAGTGCGAACAGCAAAAGGTAGCACGTTGCAGAACTCTCCCGTTTTTGAAAACTCCTCCACCGCAAGCGGTCCCCCCGGGCTCTCCCTCTTTTCAAAGAGGGAGTTATTTGTAGGGGCGGGGTCAGCCCGCCCCTACGGAACCGATGTTGTAAACAACATTACACGTTAAACGTTACACACTACACATTGACAGCAGTCACGTAGCGATGGGTCACGCGTATCGCCGCGTGAACTCCCTCCCGGCTAAAGCCGTACTCCCTCTATAAACAGAGGGAGAGTTTTATGCCGCGTGGGTCGCGTTCAGCACATGTCGATTGCTCGTAGTAGCAGAATGCTAAAGCATATTCTGCTTTTTCAACTCCTCAGCAACTAAAAGCACCTCTTTGTACCACTCTTCGCCGAAGCGCTCTATGAGCGGTTCTTTCAGGAACTCATAGGCTCTGATGCCTTTGCGGCGGCCCTTGATGAAGGCACTGCTGCATACATCCCACTTATGCAGGTTGACACCGATGAAATCGCCCACCTTACGCAAGCGCACGGGGTAGAGATAACATGATATCGGTTTGCGCCATGTGGTGCGGCCTTCACGATAGGCCTTGTCGATGAGACATATGCAGTTGCCGTTCTCGTCACGTGAGGCAAAGACGCAATCCTTGCCGTTCACAATTGAAGTGACAAGATCACCGTCACGGTCGTTATAGACAACGCCCTGTTCCTCAACAACAGTGCGGGCCTCAGGGGTCATTTCATCACCAATGACCTCATATGCCTCTTCCAGTTTCTCCACCTCGTCCATGAGCACCGGCGCACCGGCATCACCCTCTACACAACACGCACCTTTACAATGTGTGAAGTTACAGAAGAAAAACTCCTGAAAAAGATCAAACGAGACTATTGTATCACCAATCTGTACCATATTGAACAACAAAGGTCTCTAAAGCCCTTGTGACTTTAGAGACTTTAGAGACCTTCTATTTTATTGTTTACAATCAAATCAAAGCCTTACCTGTCATCTCTGCAGGTGCCTCGAGACCCATGATCTTGAGGATTGTAGGTGCCACGTCGGCAAGGATACCGTTCTCGATTGTAGCGTTCTCCTTGTTTGTTACATACACACATGGAACAGGGTTCAACGAGTGTGCTGTGTTTGGAGAGCCGTCAGCATTGACTGCGTTGTCGGCATTACCGTGGTCGGCAATGATTATTGACTCATAGCCATGGTTACGCGCAGCCTCGATAACATCCTTGAGACAAGCATCAACCGCAAGCACAGCCTTCTCAATTGCGCTGTAGACGCCGGTATGGCCTACCATGTCACCGTTAGCAAAGTTGACAACGATGAAGTCGAACTTCTCGCTGTTGATCTCGTTCACGAGCTTCTCCTTAACCTCGTAGGCGCTCATCTCGGGCTGCAAGTCGTATGTAGCCACCTTTGGAGAAGGAACAAGGATACGCTCCTCGCCATCGTATGGAGTCTCACGGCCACCGTTGAAGAAGAATGTAACGTGCGCATATTTCTCGGTCTCGGCAATGTGGAGCTGCTTCATGCCCTGCTTTGCGATATACTCGCCAAGAGTGTTCTCTACATTCTCCTTGTCAAAGAGGATGTGGACACCTGTAAACTTGGCATCGTATGGAGTCATACAGTAATACTGCAGACCGGGGATTCTGTTCATACCCTCAGCAGGCATATCCTCCTGAGTGAGCACAACTGTAAGTTCCTTTGCACGGTCGTTGCGGTAGTTGAAGAAGATGACAGCATCGCCATCGCCTATGCGGCCGTCGAAGTTTGTATTCACGATAGGCTTGATGAACTCGTCAGTCACGCCCTCCTCATAAGACTCCTTGACAGCAGCAACCATATCAGCCGCTTTCTTGCCCTCACCGTTAACGATAAGGTCGTAAGCAATCTTTACACGCTCCCAACGTTTGTCACGGTCCATAGCATAGTAACGGCCAACGATTGTAGCCAATTTGAGACCGTTTGCCGTAAGCTGCTCAATGAAACCTGCACCGCTCTTGGGGTCCGTGTCACGACCATCCATGAAACAGTGTACATAAGCGTTCTCAACGCCCTGCTCTGCAGCGAACTTGTACATCGCCTCAAGGTGCTCCAATGAACTGTGTACACCACCGTCAGATGTAAGACCCATAAAATGCAGTTTCTTGCCGTTGTTCTTTGCATACTCTACAGCAGCAACCAACTGGGGATTCTGTGCGATCGAGCCGTCCGCAATTGCACGGTTGATCTTGAGAAGATCCTGATAAACCACGCGACCGCCACCGATATTGAGGTGACCGACCTCACTGTTACCCATCTGACCTGCAGGAAGGCCTACATTCTCACCGCTCGCCTGAAGCTGCGAGTTGGGGAAAACAGATACCAAATGATCCCAATATGGAGTAGGAGTGTTAAAAATAACATCACCCTTACCGTGATTACCAACACCCCAACCGTCGAGGATTACCAATAATGCTTTGTTTGCCATAATATTTGAGTTTTAATATTTTATACTTTTCTTAACCTTGACAGCCACCCGCAACACCGCAAGAGGCCATATTACATAAATCATTGCAAAGATACTACTTTTTATTTTGTATTTTGGCAATATCAGAGAGAAAAATGAGCAAAAAGCGTCATAGTAATTAAAGAATAACGAATATTAATTAAATTATCTAAACACAGGCTCAAAAAAGAGAAGAAAGAGATAAAAATTCAGTACCTTTGCCAAAATTACACAGAACAGGAATTCATGCATCTACTTGACACCTTCAAGCACTGCCCCAAATGCGGCAGCAACACTTTCGCAGAGAACGATTTCAAATCGAAACGATGCGGCAACTGCGGCTTCGTATATTATCTCAATCCGTCAGCGGCAAATGTAGCCGTAATAACTGACGGGAAAGGGAATATTCTTGTTGCCACACGCTCAAAGGAGCCGGCAAAAGGGACGCTGGACCTGCCGGGAGGCTTCTGTGATTGCCACGAGAGTGCCGAAGAGGGCGTTATCAGGGAGGTACTTGAGGAGACCGGCTTGAAAGTGACAGCCACCAGATATCTGTTCAGCATACCCAACATATACAGCTACTCAGGAATGGAGATACACACCATGGACCTCTTTTTCGAGTGCAGGACAGCAGACAAAGCCACCCTTCGCGCTGCTGATGACGTACAGGAGCTGCAATGGATGGCGATAGAGACGCTCGACAGCAACCTGTTTGGCCTGCGTTCGATAAGGGAGGGAGTCGAGAGACTGAAAAGCATTCAGGACCACAGAAAATAAAAACAAAAACTTTATACATAAAATGAAGAGAAGATTAGTTCTATTAGCATTTGCTTCGTTAGGCCTTGCAGCCACTGCACAGACAGCCGCAGAGGTCGGTTACGGCAAGAAAGCCATCGCAGAATGCCAGCGGCTACACTCCGACGGTGAGTACAAGAGCGCGCTGATACTCATTGAAAAAATCGATCCACGCGGACTTGACGAGAGGACAAGACAGGAATATGACCTGCAGAGAGCACTCACTACATTCGAGAACGACCATCATAAGGGCAAAGCACTGATGATGCAGTACCTGGCTGAATACCCCAACAGTTCACAAAAGGAGCTGTTGAACGCATATATCGCACAGTCGCATTATTTTGACGGAGATTTCGAGGGAGCCTGCGCTCTGTTTGCCGACTGCGACTTCAACCGTCTTGCAAAAGACGAACGACAGAGAGCGTCATTATACTATGCGCTCTCACTGCTTGAGACCGGCAACGAGAGCAACGCCGTGGATATGTTGCAGCGGCTCAAAGTCGAGAGCAAGCGCTATGCGACAGATGCAACCTTTCACCTTGCAGTAATTGACTACGGGCACAACAGGTTGAACGAGGCTCATTCAGGATTCAAAAGCATACAGATGAGCGACAGCTACTACCTTGACATACCATACTACCTTGCGGCCATTGAATTGAAACGTGGCAACGACGAGGCAGCACGCGGCATCGCCGAGAGATTCATTGCCGACCACGGCGACAAACCCCAGGGAGTGAAGATGCACCAGATTCTCGGCGCAGTAGAGTTCAACGAAGGTAACTACAGCAAGGCCATCAAGGCACTTGATCTGTACACGGGCAACACTTCCAGACCACAGCGCATAGCAATGTACCAACTTGCATTGAGCCTTTACAACAATGGCGAGTTTGACAGGGCAAAGGAGCTGTTGGACAACTGTACCACCCTTGATGACGAGATCTCACAGAATGCATTGCTGCACAAAGGCATGATTGCGCTGGAGCAGAACGATGCCAACGGAGCACGACTGGCCTTTGAACTTGCATCACAGATGACACACAGCGACAAGGTAAGGGAAGAAGCGCTTTACAACTATGCGATGTGTCTTCACAAAGCCAACCACTCGGCATTCGGCGAAGGAGTAAGGACTTTCGAAAAATTCCTGAACGAGTATCCGAACTCAAAGCATGCATCTACAATAGGCGAACAGCTTGTAGACGTTTACATGAATACCAAGAGCTATAACGTAGCCCTCGAGTCAATCAACAAGATAAACAACCCGTCGGCAAAGATACTCAAGGCAAAGCAGAACATCCTTTACCGCCTTGGCGTACAGGAGTTCATAAACGGCAACAACAGGATGGCCATCGACTATATGAACCGTTCTCTGGAACTTGCCAAATACGACAAGGAGATACATGCCGACGCCCTTTTCTGGAAAGGCGAGGCACTTTACAAGGTTGGAGAGATTGCCAGTGCCGACAAACAGTACCGCCAGTCAGCGGCATTGGGAGGAAGCAACCGCAACAAAGCAATCTACGGAATTGCATACGTGCTTTTCCAGAACAAGGACTACAGCAATGCCCGTACAGAATTCGAGCGCTTTGTAAGGAATTCAAAGGGTGAAGACAGCAACATCATAGCCGACGCATACAGCCGAATAGGCGACTGCTACTACTACCAGCGACAGTTCAACACCGCAAAGCAGTATTATGACAAGGCGACAAGCATTGACAGCAAGAATGCCGACTACTCATTGTTCCGCTCTGCCATAACACTGGGAATGTCAAAGGACTACGAGGGTAAAGCACAGGCATTGAGAGAACTCATAGCGGAATACCCCAACAGCACATATTCCGAGCAGGCATACTACGAACTGGGACGAACATACATTGAACAGGGCAAACAGAAAGAGGGAATCGCAATGTACGACAAGCTTGTGCAACGTTTTCCACAGAGCCAGCTTGCACGCCGTGCGGCTACCGAAAAGGCCATGGTATACAACAGCAGAGGCGACAACAACAATGCCATCAAGGCGTACAAGAATATCATAGAGCAGTACCCGCACAGCGAGGAGGCCCAGATTGCATTGCAGGACCTCAAGAACATCTACATTGAAATGGGCAACGTGAGTGAGTATGCCGACTATGTCTCAAGCACAAGCGGGCTTCAGAAGATAAACAGCAACGAGCTCGACACCTTGGCATATACCGTTGCAGAGAGATTCTACAGCAAGAGAGACTTGGCAAAGGCCGAGGCAAAATTCCAGGACTATCTCAACGAGTTCCCACAAGGTGCATTCAGGTTAAACAGCCACTATTATCTTGGCCTCATACAGCACAACAACAAAGAGTATGATGCGGCGCTCAAGAACCTCAAGGCCGTTACCGGATACCCCAACAACAAGTTCAATGAAGAGGCTCTTGTGCTAACAGGTGAGATACTCTACGGCAAGAAGGAGTTCGCAAGTTCAATTGCGGCATTCAAGGAGGTTCTTGCCACAACCATCCAGGACGAGCGCCGTACAGCAGCCCACATGAACATCATGCGTGCCGCACGCCAGATAAAGGACCACGACGAGACCATCGGCAGCGCCAGCCAGCTAATCGGCAAGAACGGCATTGAGCCCGAGTGGGAGCGTGAAGCAATGTTCAGCCGTGCAAAGGCACATATTGCACTCGGTGACATTGACAGCGCCATGGACGACCTTGAACCGCTGGCCGAGGACACCCGCACAAAAGAGGGCGCCGAGAGCAAGTACCTGCTTTCAGAGCTCATGTTCAATGACGGACAGCTTGAAGAGTGCGAGGAGGAGATCATGGAATACATTGAGACAAGCACACCTCACACCTATTGGCTTGCACGCAGTTTCGTGCTCTTGTCGGACGTATACATAACCCAAGGCAAGAACATGGAGGCGAGACAGTACCTCATATCACTGCAGAACAATTACAACGAAGATGACGACATCGCAGGTATGATTGAAGAGCGCCTGTCAAAATTGGATAAAACAAACTAACGAGCGATAATATGAAAAAGAATATATTGGCAATTGCCGCTATAATGCTGTCGTGTACACTCTTTGCACAGACCGACAGTCTCAGGGCCGTTGTAAACGTAAACAACGAGTACAACCCTGTACAGATAAAAGTAAACAAGAAGAATTTTACGCCAAACATAAGCAACAGCAGCAAAACAAGCGCCCCCAAATATGAGTTCACTACAGAGGCAATGCCATACAAAGGCTTTGTCAGCGAAAGGAACACCGACGAGTTGCTTCCCGGTCAGGAGACTCCTTACAACGGATATGTACGTCTGGGTTACGGCATTACGAACGAAGTCGACCTCAAGGCAAGCTACAATCTCGATGTCACCGACAGGGACAACTTCAAGATGGCCGCCTCAATGGACGGTTTCAAAAAAGAGCTTGACGGGCTCTACAACAAATGGGATTCAAGGATGTACAACAGCGCTGTCGACATTGACTACACCCACACATTCAACAACCTTTGGCTGGGAGTTGCAGGAGACTTCAACAACCGCGTATTCAACTACCAGAATGCCGGATTCGGCCAATATGTCACAGACAAACAGAACAGCATGGACTACGGTTTCCGCGTAAACGGAGGCTCTACGGCCACCGAAGGCTTCGGTTACAGTTTCAACACCGCATTCAACCACAACAACCGTAAGTACTCCACCGGAATTGAAGAGGGCATCTACGAGAACAGCATTAATGCCGGAGGCAGTGCCTGGTACGACATTGACAACAGTGAGTTACGCAGGGTCGGCATTCTGATAAACGCGGACATGTTCCTTTACAACAAGGAGTTGCGCAAGAGCACATTCGGCTATGACAACTACTGCTCGGTTGACATTGACCCGTATCTGGACTTCAACCTTGGCGGTTGGGCTCTCCGTCTGGGCACAAGGATGAACCTTATAACAGCCAACGGTGCAGCATTTGCAATCGCCCCCGACATCAAACTGAGGAAATCTTTCGCAAACAATGTGAGTTTCTTTGCAAAGGCTACAGGCGGACGCACTGACAACAACTTCTCAAAGCTGGAGAGCATCACACCTTATTGGGGATTCGACAAAGAGGTGAGCAAACAACTCAAGCCCACATACACTGTGCTTGACGCAGCCGTAGGTTCAACAATAACATTCGAGCCACTTTCAATTGACCTTGCCGTAGGATATGTATATACAAAGGACGATCTCCTGCAGCAGGTAGAGTATCTTGAGACATACTCACAACACGCATTCGTATACTCGAATTTTGTACAGAAGAACACGCATGACGCTTATATTTCGGCCCGCGTGGGATATGACTATGGCGGATGGCTCAAGGTATCGGGCGATGCACGCTACGACTATTGGGAGTGTGACAACCATGACCTTTTGGTACTGAAACCGGAGATTACCCTCAACCTCAACGCCGAGGTAAAGCCATTGAGAGGACTTACAGTGAACGCCGGATACAACTTCACACGCTTTACCGACGGAGAGGAGGGCACAAGACTTGTCAACAAGAATGACCTCAACCTAAGGGTATCATACAACATCACACCATGGTTGGGCGCATATCTCCAGGGCAACAATCTGCTCGACAAGAAGTATTATGAATATGCAGGCTACCTCACCCGCGGTGTACACGGCGTGATAGGCCTGACTGCGAATTTCTGATACAGCCACCGACTGACATGACAAAGGATCTTGCAGAAATGCAGGGTCCTTTGTTCATTGAGAGCAGCATCACGAGAACCATGCAGAAGCAACAGAACTGCACATATGAGCACAGACGGCACCCCTGAAAACGGAAAAAAATTCTCCTATTTAAAATAATATATTATTTTAGGGAAAAACAGCCGGAATCTCTTTAGTTTTTTTTCATTTTTTTGGTGCGTTTATACAAGAAACTTTTCTACTTTTGCGCCACAATTGAGATGTTGGGGCTCTCCGCATCTTGGAAAACAAAGAAAACAGAAGATCGATATGCAGAAGAATTTAGTTATTGTCGAGTCACCGGCAAAAGCAAAGACCATTGAAAAATTCCTTGGAAAGGATTACAAGGTAATGTCAAGTTACGGACATATCTGTGACCTCAAGAAAAAGGAGTTCAGCATAAATACAAGCACCTTTGAACCTGAATATGAGATTCCAGCCGAGAAGGAGAAACTTGTAAGCAGCCTCAGGAGTGAAGTCAAGAAGGCCGACACCGTATGGCTGGCATCCGATGAGGACCGCGAGGGAGAAGCCATCAGCTGGCATCTTTACACAGTACTCGGGCTGAAACCGGAGAACACAAAGCGTATCGTATTCCACGAGATTACAAAGAACGCCATTCTGAATGCTATCGAAAACCCACGCGAGATAGACACCAACCTTGTATACGCACAGCAGGCACGCCGCGTACTCGACCGCATCGTTGGTTTCAAGCTGTCACCGGTACTCTGGCGCAAGGTAAAGCCCGCCCTCTCGGCCGGCCGTGTACAGAGCGTGACAGTACGCCTCATCGTAGAGCGTGAACGCGAGATAAACAAGTTTACGACAGAAAGCGGCTACCGCATTACTGCACAGTTCATACTGCCTTCGGAAGATGGCGAGAAGAAACTGCTCAGCACCGAACTCTCAAAGCGCTTCAAGACAAGGGATGAGGCCGAGAAGTTCCTTGAGTCGTGCAAGGATGCACAGTTTGTCATTGATGACGTTACCACAAAGCCCTTGAAGAAGAGCCCTGCGGCACCTTTCACCACATCTACACTGCAGCAGGAAGCCGCACGCAAGTTGGGTTTCACCGTGTCACAGACAATGATGGTTGCACAGAGGCTCTATGAATCGGGATATATCACATACATGCGTACCGACTCGGTAAACCTCTCTTCATTGTGTATTGGCTCATGTAAAGGTGTAGTAACAGAAATGTATGGCGAGAAGTACCTCAAGAGCCGCAACTACTCAACAAATTCAAAGGGAGCACAGGAGGCTCACGAGGCCATCCGCCCCACATACATGACAAACACGACAATCGAGGGAACCATCCCCGAGAAGAGACTGTATGAGCTCATCTGGAAACGCACCATCGCTTCACAGATGGCCGACGCCCAGGTTGAGAAGACAACAGTGAACATTGCCATCAGCGGACACAGCGAATCATTCATCGCCACAGGCGAAGTAACAGTGTTCGACGGTTTCCTTCAGGTTTATCGTGAAAGCAGCGACGACGAGGTTGTCGGCGACTCAGCAGCAATCCCTGCAGTACACAAGGGCGACCGGCTCACAGCCAAGGAGATTGTAGCGACAGAGCGCTTCACACAGCACCCCCCACGTTATACCGAGGCAAGCCTTGTGCGCAAGCTTGAGGAACTTGGTATCGGTCGTCCTTCGACATACGCGCCTACAATCAGCACCATACAGCAGAGAAGCTATGTGGAGAAAGGCAACAAGGCCGGTACACAGCGCAAATATGACATCATCACCCTAAAGAACGGCAAGATAACAGCCAAAGAGGGCAAGGAGACCGTTGGTGCAGAGAAGGCAAAGCTTATACCTACAGACATCGGCATTGTAGTGAATGACTTCCTGTTGGAGTTCTTCCCCGAGATCATGGACTACAACTTTACCGCAAATGTAGAGAAGCAGTTCGATGAGATTGCCGACGGCAAGAGACATTGGGCCGACCATATTTCGGAGTTCTACAAGGACTTCGAGCCCAAGATTGAAGAGATTATCCAGACAAAGAACGAGCATAAGGTAGGCGAGCGTGTCCTGGGCAATGACCCAAAGAGCGGCAAACCCGTATCGGTAAAGATCGGACGCTTCGGTCCCATCGTCCAGATAGGCTCTGCAAGCGACGAGGAGAAACCGCGTTTCGCACAGATGAAGCCCGGACAGACCCTTGAGACAATAACCCTTGAGGAGGCTTTGGAGCTGTTCAGCCTGCCACGCACACTGGGCGAATACGAGGGCAACACCGTGACAATAGGTGCAGGACGTTTCGGCCCTTATATCAAGCACGGCAGTGCATACGTTACGCTCCCAAAGACTTACGACCCCATGACCGTCACCTTTGAAGAGGCAACAGCACTCATCGAGGAGAAGCAGAAGGCCGAGGCGCAGCGCGTGATACAGAAGTTTGACGAAGAGCCTGAATTACAGGTACTCAACGGACGTTTCGGCCCCTACATCGCCTACAAGGGCAGCAACTACAAGCTCCCCAAGACAGTGACTCCGGCCGAGCTTACTCTTGCCGAGTGTCTGGACATCGTAAGCAAGCAGCAGGAGGGCGGTAAGGCTCCTGCAAAGAGGAAATACACAAAAAAGAAATAAAACGGAATGACAAGAATCTTCCTCATAGGATACATGGGAGCAGGCAAGACCACGCTGGGCCGTGCCCTTGCAGCCGCGCTCGGTATAGAGTTCATCGACCTGGACTGTTACATCGAGGAGCGCTTCCGCAAGACGATATCCCAGATTTTTGCCGAGAAGGGAGAAGAGGAGTTCCGCGACATCGAAAGACGCATGCTCCACGAGGTGGGAGAGTTCGAGGATGTAATCATCTCCACCGGAGGAGGAACACCCTGTTTCTTCGACAATGTAGAGTACATGAACGCCCAAGGCACCACCGTGTTCCTTGACGTGCCGGTAGAGAGGCTTTTCATCAGATTGAGCATCGCCCGTCACAAGCGTCCGCTGATAAGAGAGAAGAACGATGAGGAGCTGCGTGCTTTCATTGTAGAACAGCTCGGCAAAAGGATGCCGCACTACAGCAAGGCACAGCACACCTTCATAGCAGACAAACTTGAAGACAAGACACAGATAGATTCGTCGGTCGAGGCATTCTGCCGACAGTTCAATATTCAAGACATTAGTACTAACCGCTATCAAACACCACTAAAATGAGAAAATGGCGCATTGAAGATTCGGAGGAACTGTACAACATCAACGGATGGGGTGCTTCCTATTTTAGTATCAATGAGAAAGGCAATGTAGCTGTCACACCAAAGAAAGACAGCGTGCAGATTGACCTCAAGGAGCTCATGGACGAGCTTTCACTACGCGACGTGGCGGCACCTGTGCTGTTGCGTTTCCCCGACATCCTTGACAACCGCATCGAGAAGATTGCAGGCTGTTTCAAGATTGCATCCGAGGAGTACAACTACAAAGGCGAGAACTTCATAGTATACCCCATAAAGGTAAACCAGATGCGTCCCGTGGTAGAGGAGATCACAAGCCACGGAAAAAGATATAACATCGGACTTGAGGCCGGTTCAAAGCCCGAGCTCCACGCCGTGATAGCGATGAACACCGACAGCGACTCGCTCATCATTTGCAACGGCTACAAGGACGACAGCTACATTGAGCTTGCCCTCCTTGCCCAGAAGATGGGACGCCGCATATTCCTCGTTGTGGAGAAGCTCAACGAGCTCAAACGCATCGCAAAGATAGGCAAGCGCATGGGTGTGCGTCCCAACATAGGCATACGCATCAAGCTTGCATCTGAAGGCAGCGGCAAGTGGGAAGAGAGCGGAGGTGACGCAAGCAAGTTCGGCCTCACATCAAGCGAATTGCTCGAGGCGCTTGAGATACTCGAGAAATATGATATCAAGGAGTGCCTGCGCCTGATACACTTCCACATAGGTAGCCAGGTGACACGCATCCGCCACATAAAGACAGCTCTGCGCGAGGCATCACAGTTCTATGTGCAGCTGCACAAATTAG
This sequence comes from uncultured Bacteroidales bacterium, assembly GCA_937906165.1. Taxonomy (GTDB): domain Bacteria; phylum Bacteroidota; class Bacteroidia; order Bacteroidales; family Bacteroidaceae; genus HGM04593. The sequence goes on from CALCYA010000109.1 coordinate 62,464, forward strand.
GCTACAACATCGAGTTCACCGACATAGGAGGTGGCTTGGGCGTGGACTACGACGGCACCCGTTCGTCAAGCAGCGAGAGCAGTGTCAACTACTCAATCCAGGAGTACGTGAACGATGCTGTATATACAATGGTAGATGCAGCAGACAAGAACGGCATCCCCCACCCCAACATCATCACTGAAAGCGGCCGCTCGGTATCGGCACATCACGCCATTCTTGTGTTCGAGGTCCTTGAGACCGCAGCACTGCCGCAGATGGACGAGGATTGGGAGGTTGCTGCCAACGACCACGAGCTTGCCAAGGAGCTATACAAGATCTGGTGCGAGCTCGACCAGCGCACCATGCTCGAGGCACTGCACGATGCACAGCAGATACGCGAGGAGGCTCTTGAGCTCTTCAGCCACGGTATTGTAGACCTGAAGACCCGCGCACAGATCGAGAGCATGTTCTGGAGTGTCATCCGCGAGATTCTATCCATTGCAAAGAACATGAAACATATCCCCGACGACTTCCGGAAACTGCCGAAGCTCATCGCCGACAAATACTTCTGTAATTTCTCGCTCTTCCAGAGCCTCCCTGACAGCTGGGGTATCGACCAGTTCTTCCCCATCATGCCGATACACCGTCTTGACGAGCGCCCCGACCGCAGCTGCACCATCCAGGACATGACCTGCGACAGCGACGGAAAGATTACAGACTTCATAAACTACAACAGCAAGGCCGACTCCCTCAAGGTGCACAAGATGAAGTCGAACGAACCTTATTACCTTGGTGTGTTCCTTGTAGGAGCCTATCAGGAGATCCTGGGCGACATGCACAACCTCTTCGGTGACACCAATGCCGTGCACATCAGCGTTGATAAGGACGGCTACAACATCGACAAGATTATCGACGGTGAAACCATTGCAGACGTGCTTGACTATGTACAGTACGATGCACGCAAGCTCGTGCGCACACTCGAGCGTTGGGTAACAAGTGCCGTCAAGGAGGGCAAGATAAGCCTTGAGGAGGGCAAGGAGTTCCTCTCGAACTACCGCTCGGGACTTTACGGATATACATACCTCGACTATTGATGAAAGAGAAAATAACAATCATAAAGGTAGGTGGGAAGATTGTTGAGGAGCACGAGAGCCTCAACAGTCTTCTCGACCGTTTTGCACAGATTGAAGGCCGTAAGGTACTCATCCACGGCGGCGGACGCTCGGCTACACGCATTGCCGAAAGACTGGGAATAGAGAGCCGTATGGTGGGTGGACGACGCATCACCGACAGCGACACATTGCAAGTAGTGACAATGGTATACGGAGGCCTCGTCAACAAGAATATAGTGGCACAGTTGCAGGCACGCGGAGTAAATGCCTTGGGCCTTACCGGGGCCGACTGCAACATCATCCGGGCCCACAAGCGCCCTGTAGGCGAAGTGGATTATGGCTATGTAGGCGATGTAGACAAGGCCGATGGTGCAATGTTTGCCCGCCTCATCGAGCAGGGCATTGTGCCCATTGTAGCCCCACTTACACACGACGGCAACGGCAACCTGCTGAACACCAATGCCGACACCATGGCCGCCGAGACAGCGAAGGCCCTCTCGGCACATTACGAGACAAGGCTCATCTACTGCTTTGAGCACCCCGGTGTGATGCGCGACCCCGACGACACAACAAGCCTCATCCCCACCATCACCCGTGAGAGTTACAGTACACTGCTTGCCGACGGCACTGTGAGCGGTGGGATGATCCCCAAAATAGACAATGCCTTCAATGCCATAGGAAACGGAGTGAAAGAGGTTATAATAACCCGTGCCGACGCCATTGACGGCATTCAAGGCACACACATAATAGCGTAACATGACGCTCACAAAGAGCACAGTAGAGCACCCACACTGGGGCAAGATTGTCATAACGCGCAATCCACGGGCGCGTCGCATCATCATGCGTGCCCGCCCCGACGCAATCTACATGACAGTACCTTTACGCGCCAAGGAAGCCGACATCGAACGCGCACTTGACGAGTGCGGAGCAAGATTGAAAGAGGCACAAAAGAACAACAGTCCAGAACAGATAGGGCAGAATTTCACTATTGACGCCCCGCATTTCAAACTTGCTGTTCAAGAAGGCAATACCCCAAGAATCAGGATTACCGGCCGTGACGGGAGATACACCCTGTATTGCCCTACAGGAACCGACTACACGACAGAGAGAACGCAGAAGGTATTGAGTCAGGGTATAAAGGGTGCAATGAAACATTGCGCAGGCGTAATGTTGCCACCGCGCCTGGAGGCGCTTGCAAAGAAGCATGGATTCAGATATAGCAGATGCAGCGTGCGCGACGTGCAGTCACGTTGGGGAAGCTGCACCTCACGTGGCAGCATAAACCTTAACATACACCTTGTCCTGCTACCTGACAGACTCATCGATTACGTTCTTTTGCATGAGCTGTGCCACACGGTGGAGATGAACCACAGCGATAGATTCTGGGCACTGATGGACAAGTGTACAGCCCCCGAAAAGGCAAAAGCCTTGCGTGCTGAACTGAAAAATATAAAGATATTGTTTTAGGGCGAGTCTGATATAAACCAAAGGAGTGTTGTGTTCATCAAAAATAGAAGACAACCGTGTTCCTCATGAAAACCCCTCCGTCACTGCGCTTCGCTTGTGCCGGCTCCTCTATTATGAACAGAGGAGGACTCAGCTGTCGGTTTACCGATTGAGGGTAAAAAACACACGTGCAATGTTCATCCTGACAGAGCGCTGCGGCAAGGGATCTCGTTTTACACGAACACATCATGTCATATTATTTGAGATTTCTCACATGCGTTCGAAATGACAGGCCGGGCAATTTTTGAGATTTCTCCTCCTTACAGTCGTCGAAATGACAAAACGCCAATTCTCAGCAGTTTACCATTCTCACTTCCGTTTTCACATCTCCGTTTGCCCCACCTCGTCACTCTCGCGCCATGGCACCGGAGGCGCAGGCATTGAATGATGCAACTTTGACGCAAACATAAGAGATAGACCGCCAAACAGCACAAACATCACAATCTGCGACACAAGCACCGCCTCTTGAGGCATCACCTTAGCCATCAGTTCACTCTCCTCCACATTCCCGAAAGAGAGCATCATGAGTGTAGCGATCGTATTGTTGAGCACATGCCCCACAATCACAGACATAAGACTACAGGTACGGTAATATATCCAGCCAAGAACAAAGCCGAACAGGGAGGCATAGACAATCTGCACCGGGTTCATATGGAAGACTCCGAACACTAAGGCAGCAATGACAATCGCCTGCCACGGATTTCCCAACTTACGGGTCACATAACCCTGCATGGCACCACGGAACATCACCTCTTCGAGCACCGGTGCCAGCAGAGAGATTGTAAAGGCACCAAGGAATGTATGCGTCAGGCCATCGAACTCGTTTTCAAGTATATTCTCAAGAGGCAACCATTGCACAAAGATGTTCAGCGCTATCATTGACGTAAACACCAACAGTGTGGAGTACAACAATGGTCTGAAGGCAATGGAGCGGAGCAGACTCCAACGCAGACGGAACAGTTTTGTAATGTGTATGAACAGCAGCATTGCCGCAGCTGAGAGGAAAAGCCCAAGGGCCAAGGCCTCATTGGAAGACTCCTTTACCACAGGATTCTCCATCAACGCCTCCACATTCTCCAACATATCGATACTTATTGCCCCACTCATCACATAGCGGAGCATATATATAGCTATCGCCAAGCCCGAGAAGATCAACTGGAAAACAGAATATACCGCCAACAACAGCAGTACCACACCGGCAATCTTAAGATATTGTTTCATAGTCTTATATTCCTCGTTTAACCCTCGCGACATCCACCCCTATCTGCAGTTTCAATGCCTGCACATTAGCAAAGACAAGTTCCCCACGCAAGCGGCGCACAAGTTCCACGGTGATTCTCTTTCCGTAAATGTCACTGCTGAAATCAATTATATGTACCTCTATGGTACGCAACATATTATCCCCTATTGTGGGCTTTACCCCGATATTCATCACACCCTTGTAACCCTCGCCGCCGAGCATGACATCAACCTCATAGACACCGTCCATAGGTAACATCTTCATATCATCTTCCAACTGTATGTTCGCCGTGGGGAAGCCCAATCCGCGTCCTATGCCGGCACCGCTTACCACACTGCCCGAAAGAGAGTATTTTCGTCCGAGCAGTTCTGTCGCCAAAGGGACATCACCGGCAGCCAATGCCTTGCGTACCACTGTAGAGCTCACCTTGCCTCCATTGAGCATGAATGGAGAGAGTTGTACCACCTCAACACCCATGCTCTTGCCGTATGAGATATATTGCTCGACACACTCGCCCTCGCACGGCTTGCCGAAATGGTGGTCATACCCCACCCCAAGCAGTTTCACACCCAATGCATCAACAAGCACCTCGCGCATGAAACGCTCGGCACACATTGAGGCCATACAGGTATCAAAATCAAGCAACACCAGATCATCTACACCCATTTCCTCAAAAAGAGCCTCTTTCTCGCTGTTGAGTGTAAGCAGGAAAGGCTCGCACTCACCGTCGAACAGCAGGCGTGGATGACGCGCGAATGTCACCACTACAAGAGGCAGACGACGCTTGACCGCAGCCTCACGCAATTGGGCAATCATAGCCCTGTGTCCAAGATGCAACCCGTCAAAAGAGCCTATGGTTGCAGCGCAAGAGCGTTTTTTGAAATTTCTTATATCAGTTATTATTTCCATCGGTTCAATCATTAATCAACGCGCCACTCCAAGGGGCATTGCGTTCCATAAGTACAGCCTCTATGCCAACACCCCTTGCGGCAGCACAATTCTCGGCCGAGTCATCAAAGAAGAGACAATCCGAAGCATCGGCACCCTCGGCAGCAAGCAGATCAAGGAATATCTCAGGTTCAGGCTTGCGGCGGTGCATACGGTACGACAGATACAGAGCATCGAAGAACGCCTGCAGAGGCTCACCCATTGTAGCCTCAAATAGACGTTCGATAGCATCCCAATGACCATCGTTGGTATTGCTCAGCATTACAATGCGGTAACCCCTTGCGCGCAACTCGCGCAGACGGTGGAATTTGTATGGTGCATACTCGCCAAGCATCATATTCCACGCTTCGGCAATTCGGTTGCGCTGTGGAACAGCGCACTCCACTGCCGGCAACTGCGATGCAATGTATGAGAACATCTCCTCTGTAGTTATGTCACCGCGGTCATAACGCATCATATATTCGTTTATTAGGCAGTTCCTCTCGGTTAGGATAGAGGCATCGGCCCCCATTGCTACCAAGGCCGCAAAGGAACGTTCCACATGCAAGTCAATGAGCACACCTCCAAGATCGAATATCAGTATCTTCTTATTCTCAAGCATAGAGCAAATTTTTCTAACGCAAAAATAAGCAAAATTTCCTGCTTTATGAAATTTTACATACTTTTGCCTACATGTAAAGAATTTTGACGAGGACAAGAACTGCTATGACGACATAATCCCGAATGTAGGGGAGATAGTGGCGTATCCGCTCCGCCTCAGCCCACGTTAACAATATTTAACTAACGGGGGGGTAAATTCCGAAGTAATTGTATCTTCGCTGCGTCTAATTAAGAAAAGAGAAAATAACAATGGATTTATTGAAAATTGAAAATGTTACCAAAAGGTTTGCCAACCACGTCGCTCTTGACGACGTGTCGCTCTCCATTCCCAAAGGCTCCATTTACGGACTGCTGGGACCCAACGGAGCCGGCAAGACCACACTGCTGAGAATCATAAACCGCATAACAGCCCCCGACGCAGGAAGGGTGCAGCTCGACGGCAAGGAGATAACACAGGACGATGTGCGCCTCATAGGATACATGCCCGAGGAACGCGGACTCTACAAGAAGATGAAGGTGGGCGAACAGGCGATATTCTTTGCACGCCTCAAAGGGATGTCCCACAAGGATGCTACTGCCAAGCTAAAGGAGTGGTTCGGCAAGTTCGGTATCGAAGAGTGGTGGAACAAGGAGGTGGGCGACCTCTCGAAAGGCATGGCACAGAAAGTGCAGTTCATCACCACCGTGCTGCACGAGCCCAAGCTGCTCATCTTTGACGAGCCATTCTCGGGATTCGACCCCATCAATGCCAACCTGTTGAAGAGCGAGATTCTTGCCCTGCGCGACAAGGGAGCCACAATAATATTCTCTACCCACAACATGTCATCGGTTGAGGAGGTATGCGACCATATAACCCTTATTGACAAGGCCAAGAACATACTCTCGGGCAATGTAGACGACATACGCCACAAGCACGGTGCCAACATTTTCGGCATAGACTACCGCGGAAGCGAGGAAGCGCTGTTGGATGCCTTGAACGGTGTATGCGAGATAATGGAGTCGAAGCCATCACCCGCAGGGTTCAACAAGATGAAGATACACATTGCCACCGACGACCAGGTGCGCGACGTCATAGCGAAAGCCAACGAGAGCGTCGAGATACGTTCGTTCAGCGAGATGATACCATCCATGAACGACATATTCATCCGCGCCGTAAACGGAAATCTTTAAAACGAGAGCTCAAATAGACCGATTATTGCATTGACTATGTCATCCCGATACGAAGTGAGGGATCTCATGAAACCGCGAACCTGTCATCCCGGGCGAGCGTAGCGACGAGGGATCTCAAGCAATACTAATACAGAGATTTTTTCGGGCAAATCCCTCAACAACACGTCTCACATACGTTCGAAATGACAAAACTACAGGACCTGTCATGCTGGAACGCAGTGAAGCATCTCAAAAACATGCCAGCAATGTCATTCCGAGCGAGCGTAAGCGACGAGGAATCTCAAAAAGACGCGAAATTCGAGATATCTCCTCATTGCAATCGTCGAGATGACACTACACACTGATTTACAATATCGGTAATATCATAATGAGCCCAAATGAAATGAAGTTAATTTATATCACAAAACATACAGTTTCTGAATTATGAACAAGATAGGAATAATCATTGGAAGAGAGTTCAACGAGCGTGTGCGCAAAAAATCATTCATCATCACCACCCTGCTGACCCCGTTGCTGATGATTGGTCTTATGGTGGCACCGATGTTGCTGACACAATACACAGGTAGTGAACAGAAATGCATAGCCGTTGTCGACGACAGCAAACTCATAGGGCAGCACCTGCAAAGCAACGATGAGATACTCTTTGAACAGACACCGCTGACCATTGAACTTGCACGCATCGAGTACAGCGACCGCTTTGCCATACTGCACATAGGCAAGAGCATAATGGAGAATCCGGGCGATGTAAGGCTCTACACAAACTCCACAGCATCGATTACCCTTGAGATGAACATTGCCTCACAACTCGAAAACGTAATCGAGGAGATAAAATTGCAGAGGCTCAACATCGAGGACCTGCCATCAATCCTGGCAAGCATAAAGACAAACATCAACCTGCAGTCATATTCCAACGGCACACCGGCTGACAGCGAGAGCGAGAGCAGCACAGGCGAAAAGGCCAACTCATCTATTGTTGCCACCGTGATTGCCTACGTCTTGAGTTTCTTGCTTTATATGTTCATCCTCATATACGGAGTGATGGTAATGCAATCAGTGATAGAAGAGAAGAACAGCCGCGTACTCGAGGTCATGGTATCTACAGTACGCCCGCTTGATATGATGCTCGGGAAGATTCTTGGCGTAGCCAGTGTCGCGCTGTTGCAGATAGCCATCTGGATTGCACTCATAATGGGAGTAGGTTATTTTGTGATGCCCGAGCTTATCCCCGACGAGATGTCAATGGCCGTTGCCATGTTGCAACAGGGCGCATCACCCGAGAGTCTTGGAACAGACACAAACATGGGACTTCTGCAGGCCATAGCAACACTAACCGACATGGGCTATCTTATGAAGATTGTCGGTTCCTTGCTTTTATTCATGGTAGGCGGTTTCCTGCTTTACGCAGCACTCTTTGCAGCAATAGGCTCTGCTGTGGACAACCCGCAGGATGCACAGCAGTTGCAGACACCCGTCACCATCCCCATCATACTCAGCCTTTTCGTGATGCTGTCTGTAATCAACGACCCCACATCGGAACTGGCATTCTGGTTCTCGATGATACCGCTCACATCGCCCATTGTGATGATGGCACGCATCCCGTACGATATCCCGGGTTGGGAGATTGCACTATCATTGGGAATACTGATAGCAACATTCATTATAGTGGTGTGGTTCGCCGGCAAGATATACCGCGTTGGAATTCTCATGCACGGCAAGAAACCATCGATAAAGGAATTGTGGAAGTGGATGAAGTACTGATTACAACATAACGAAGAGGGGGGCAAGCCCCCTCTTCGTTGTTTAAATATGCCATTTCGTTGTACAATAGCAAAAAAAAAGTGCAAAAAATAATAAAAACCCATTTTTTTCATATATTTGCAATCAAAGATTGCGGGTCTGGGCCATTGTGCAAAGAAACAAACCGATGATACCGCATACAACAACGCTAATTTTTAAATCCACTTAATACTAATCACAAAAAAAAGAAGCGTATGAAAAAATTTACTCTTTTCATCATGATGCTTGTCATGTGTGCTACAACAACATTCGCACAGACAGCAATCGAAGCGCCCGAAGACGTTAAGCCGGGCAAGATTTATTGGTTCAAGAATTGCTGGCTATCGGGATACGAAGGGTACTCAGCAACCCTTGCCTATAATGCAGATAAAGGCATGATCTGGTGTTCTTCACAAATAGGTGTAGCGGAAGATCCAACAGACCCCATCCAGCAGTATGCATTTGTAGAGTATGAAGGCAATCTCTACATGTATTCATTAGGTGCAGACAAATTCGTATCATACAAGAATGATGGTGCATACGTTAGAGATATACCTATGTCGTTTGTAACAATATCTGAAAGCACTTTCGGAGATGTTAACTATCCTTGGTGCATGGCATTTGACGGCGACAAGCTCATTGGCATGTACTTTGTTGACGGCTACGAATACAGCGGTTACCTCTTTTGTTCAGGCAGCAACACAGCAAACAACATTTATTCATGGCAGATTTACGAGGTAGGTGACCTTGCAAATGCAGATGAGCTGACATCACGCCTGGCTACAGCCATGACAGAGGGCAAGAAGCTCCAGGCAGAGGCTGCCGACAACCTGATGTATAAGGTTGAGGAGGCTGAAGAGTTCCTCAGCGACATCAACTACACATCAGACGGTGGTGGTCAGATTCAGTTGCAGGTTGCTGACGATGCTGCAGGCAACTATATCTGGTGTAACGAGCCCGAGTTGAGCGAGGGTCCTATCGAGCAACTTATTGACGGTGTTGTTGAAGACGGTAACTTCTTCCACTCACGTTGGAATGGTCCTGTAGAGTCTGTTCACTGGTTGCAGGTTGACCTTGAGACAAGCATACAGAACTTCTCATTCACATATTACACCCGTTCACCCAATATTGCCAATGACTTCCCCGATGCAATCGAGGTTCAGGGCAGCAATAACGGCAACACATTCGAGACAATAGCTGTTCTTGACAACGACCTTCCACAGCAGAGCAACAAGAGATATGATTCAGGCAACATATATGCTGACAAGGCATACAAGCACCTGCGTTTCGTTATTACAGCAGAGCGCACATACTTCCATATGTCTGAATTCATACTAAATGAAGCTGCATACGTGACTGTTGATGAAGCTTACCAGCCTTACATCAAGTACATCAATGAGTTGGCAAATGTAACTGTTGCAGCAAGAGAGTTCTGGGAGGCCAATATGGATGGTACAGCAGCTACTGACGAATACAATTCATACATTGAACAGATTGATGAGTTTATGAACCTTGTAAAGGGCCTTATAAGCGGTGAGCCCGATGATAAGACCAAGGAGTACATTGCATACCTTGAGGAGGAGATTCTTTCACTCAAGGGTGTCGGCTACCCGGGCGAGGCACCACGTGCAGCATACCAGGCTCTCATTGATGCAGCCAAGGCTAACCCCACAACACAGGCCCGCCTTGACCTTCAGGAAGCTTTGAAAGACTACATCAAGGCTGATGACATCATTCTCCCGACCGGTGGCGAGAAGTACACACTCACATTCATCACATACAACGGCCGCAGAAACTTCCTCAACTATGAGGTATTTGAGGAAGATGCTACATATGCACTCTCAATGGTAAATGACACTCTCACAACACAAGGCCTTGCATACCCGGAGACAGCTGTATTCACCTGCGTTGACAACGAAGACGGCACATTCGACTTCATGACAGCCGACGGTAAGTATCTTACAACTCCTAACGGAGAATCCGGCAGCGCAACAGGTATCGGCGAGTATCCTACATGCTTCACAATCGTAAAGATGTATCCTAACGGCAAGTGCGAGTTGGACGTTACATATGACGACCTCTTCGGTCTTGCAGCTCTCAACAACGGCGGTACATACATGGCTCCTAACAGCTCTGCTACATATTTCTACACAGGTGAATTGCCACACTTCATGGCTTCATGGACATCGGCTATGGCTATCGAAGTTTGGACTCCCGGTGATGATACAGGCATCGAGAATGTAGGTATTGAAACTGTTGTAAAGGGTATCTACGACCTCCAGGGTCGCAAGGTAGAGAACCCATCAACAGGCATCTACATTGTAAATGGTAAAAAGGTACTTGTAAAGTAACTTTTTACTATCGGTGAGCCTTTTAGCGATTGGTCACGCGAAGGATGGA
>CALCYA010000110.1 GCA_937906165.1 uncultured Bacteroidales bacterium
GTGCAATAATTTTGCATTGTGCTCATAAAAATCCACACCTTTTTGCTACTGAACCGAGAAAAGGTTTAGAGCCCCTAATGGGCGCTTAAAAACGCTTAAATTCAATTAGGAGGGTGCAACTTCCTCTCACCCTTAACCTACAAACATCAAACATTCATCACATACTCCTTTGCAGCTATTGCGCAACGCTCGCCGTCGACCGCAGCCGAGACTATACCGCCGGCATAGCCTGCACCCTCGCCACAAGGGAAGAGTCCTCCAACGGTCACATGTTGCAAAGTATCATTGTCGCGCACGATACGCACGGGCGAAGAGGTACGTGTCTCTACACCTATCATGGTAGCATCGCTTGTCAGGAAGCCACGCGACATGCGTCCGAACTGCTCGAAACCGCGCTGCAGGCGCGAAGAGACGAACCTGGGCATCCAGAAGTGCAACGGCGAGGAGATGAGCCCTGGAGCGTATGAGCTATGCGGGAGATCGTAGCTGAGCTTACCACGCACAAAATCGGTCATGCGCTGTGCTGGAGCAGTCTGCTTGCGGTTACCCATGACCCAACAGATATGTTCCAGCTGCTCCTGAAAGTTCATCACACGCAACGGGGAGTCATCGGGCACGGGAAGTATATCCTCACAATCTATTTTCATATCGGGATGCAGCACATCCTCGGGGTTTATCTGCACAACCATTCCCGAGTTGCTCCATTTGCCGCCGCGGTGAGAAGGCGACATTCCGTTGACAAGCAACTCGCCTGCCGCCGATGCCGAAGGCACCACCACTCCACCGGGACACATACAGAAGCTGTAGACACCGCGTCCGTCGACCTGTGTCGTGAAACTGTACTCTGCTGCCGGAAGATACTTGCCGCGTCCATTGGGCGAGTGGTACTGTATGCGGTCAATGAGTTCCGAAGGGTGTTCAAGGCGCACTCCAACAGCAAAGCCCTTTGCCTCAAGAGCTATGCCCCCGGCATGCAGGGAGCGGTAGACATCCTTCGCCGAATGACCGGTAGCGAGAATAACAGCAGGCGCAAGTATCTCTCCTTTGTCGGTACGTATTCCGCACACCCGGTTGTCCTTGATGAGCAGTTCCTCCATGCGTGTCTCGAAACGCACCTCACCGCCACACTCTATTATGCGGTTGCGGATGTTCTCGATGATACGCGGCAGTTTGTCGGTACCTATGTGAGGATGGGCGTCGGCAAGTATCGTGGGACTCGCTCCATGCTGGCAGAAGATATTCAGCACGCCCTCTATGCTACCACGCTTCTTGCTGCGTGTGTAGAGTTTGCCGTCGGAATATGCTCCGGCACCGCCCTCGCCGAAGCAGTAGTTCGACTCAGGATTCACCTTGTGCGTACGGGATATCTGCGCAAGGTCAAGTTTTCGTGCGCGCACATCACGGCCACGCTCCACAACGATGGGACGGATACCGTTCTCAATGAGCTTGAGCGCTGCAAAGAGACCAGCAGGACCGGCGCCCACCACAATGACAGGCTGCCTACCCTCGACATTGCCATACTCACGGCTTACAAACTCATCCATCTGCGGCATCTCATTGACAAAGACACGCACGGTAAGGTTCATATATATTATGCGCTGACGGGCATCGATGCTGCGACGCAGCACGCGCACCGCCGTAATGGTGCGTTCATCCATGCCCTTCTCACGGGCGATATAACGCTTGAGCGACTGCTCATTGGCAGCCTCGTGCGGCTGCACTCTTATCTGAAATTCGTGTACCATACTATTAAACGGAAAGCGGAAACGTGAAAACGGACCTGCATTTCACATTTCAGTTCCAAAAAAACTCATCCGAATATCAGGCGGAAGGCCTCTTCTACCTTGCTCACAGGGAGCACCTCAATGCCGAAGCGCGCTGTATCAAGGCGTTTGGTATTGCTCTTGGGGACAACAATCTGCTTGAATCCCAGCTTAGCAGCCTCGGCAATACGTTGCTCAATGCGGTTCACGGGGCGTATCTCACCCGAGAGGCCCACCTCGCCTGCCATACATATTGTAGGTTCAATCTCAACATCCATATTGCTTGAGAGGATTGCACTGATTACCGACAGGTCTATTGCCGGGTCGTTGACACGCAGGCCTCCTGCAATGTTCAGGTAGACATCCTTCTGCGCGAGCTTGAAGCCTACACGTTTCTCAAGCACAGCAAGCAGCATATTCATACGGCGTATGTCAAAACCTGTTGCAGAGCGCTGAGGCGTCCCGTATGCCGCTGTGCTCACGAGCGCCTGTGTCTCAATGAGAAACGGACTCACACCCTCGATTGCCGAGGCTATGGCCACACCGCTCATACCGAAATGACGGTCGCTCAACAGCAGTTCCGACGGATTGGTGACCTGCCTGAGCCCCTCGCGGCGCATCTCATAGATACCCAGCTCGGCAGTGCTGCCGAAGCGGTTCTTTATCGAGCGCAGCACACGGTAAATATGATGCTGGTCACCCTCGAACTGTATGACCACATCCACTATGTGCTCCAGAATCTTAGGGCCTGCAATAGCTCCGTCCTTTGTTATGTGACCGATGAGGATTACAGGGACATTGTTCTCCTTTGCGAACTTCAGAAGCATTGCAGTGCACTCGCGCACCTGCGACATGCTGCCGGGTGACGAATCCACAGCCTCGCTGCACATAGTCTGTATAGAATCGACGACAAGCAGTTCGGGAGCCACATTCTTTATATGTGTGAACACCGTCTCAAGAGAGGTCTCGCATACTATATGGCAGTTGCCACGCTCGTGCGTTATGCGGTCGGCACGCAGCTTTATCTGCTGCACGCTCTCCTCGCCCGACACATAAAGCACCCTGCGCGAGGGCATACCCAGGATTGTCTGCAACACGAGTGTCGACTTTCCGATGCCAGGCTCACCGCCCAACAGCACAAGAGAGCCCGGTACAAGGCCACCGCCCAGCACGCGGTTCAGTTCGGCATCGCCCAGGTCAATGCGTGGCAGGGCATCGGTAGCCACATCATCAATGAGCACCGGCTGCGACAAAAGACGGTCGGCCTGCTGTGACACTCCGCGCGAGGCAGGAGTATTCCTTACAACCTTCTCGACAAAGCTGTTCCACGCGCCGCACGAAGGGCATTTACCGGCCCATTTAGGTGACTCGTAACCGCAGCTGTTACACAAGAATATACTTTTTTCCTTTGCCATATCAATTGGTAATTACATTATGGGGAACCATATGAACACAGCCACGTCCCATAGTGCATGTGATATTATGATGGCCGCGAATCTCTCGGGGAACAGGCGATAGAGCAAGCCCCACGCAAAGCCCGCCACAAGGGCGGCCATAGTGAGCATGAAGTTGAATGACCCAGCGTGCACAAGTGCATAGATGGCTGTAGTGACGACAAAGCCTGCATTTGCGTTCCAACGCTCCGTGAGGCTCTGCTGCACATATCCGCGCCAGAAAATCTCCTCGGCAGGGCCTATGAGGAAGAGCATCAGCAGAGTGAGCAACAGCGGTGACTCACCCTCCTTCATTCCGTATATCGTATCGACTTGCGGACGTGCAAAGTCGAACATCAGCTGCGACAGCTTGTCGCCCACCCAGAAGACACCCCACAGTGCGACGGCAATGAGCACGCCCCACATGATGTTCGCCGGGGTTATACGCACCCTGCGCCACCAACCCGGGCGGAAGAGTGTCGCGAACAGGGAGAGCACGCATGCCGATGCGGTCATCATCCACCAGAAATTGACGTGCGGGGCTGTCCACGGACTGAACATTATGGTCCACAGCACAAAGGCAAGCACTATTGTAAAGACGAGTCTCTTCATCATAGCAGCTTATCTACAAAGAACGACACTGTAAACAGCAAGCTGAAAATAAGCTGCAGCTGGGCAGTCTTCTCGTCAACGCCCCTGAGAGCCTCGATACCCTCGGCCGGGAAGCGCATTGCAGCACTCGCATTATCGGCAGCAGGCTTCAAGGCCACGAGCACCAGCAACGACCACCATGGGAAGATACCCACAGCTGCGGCAACAGCCACCCATACAAAAGGCAGCAGCACCTCGATGCAGTATACTACGGCAGACGCCTTAGCGCCAATGAGCATGGCAAAGGTGTGTATACCGGCACGTCCGTCGTGTTCGATGTCACGGCTGTTGTTCACGTGCAGTATGCCCACTGTAATTAGACCTATCGGCAAGGTGAGCCACAGCACTGATGTGTGGAAGCAGCCTGTAGCCACGTATGATGTTCCCAGAATCGGCAACAGCGAGAAGGTGAGGAAGATATCCACATCACCCAACGCGTGATATTTCAGCCAAGGATAAAGCACTATAAGCAGACATCCCGCCAGGCCAAGATAGAGTGTGGGTAGGCCTGTACAAAGCAGCAATGCGATACCCGAAAGCACCGAGACGGCAAGCAACCCCATGGCAAGGGCCTTTATCTCGGAAGCCTTGAACTCGCCGCTTGTGATTGAGACGCCTCCGATGGTGTCATCGCGGTCAACCCCTTTCTTGTAGTCGAAATAGTCGCTCCAGCAGTTAGCCGCAGCATGAAAGAGGACTACATTGACAAGTGTCCATATACCTACCGCCCAATCTACCGGTACCCCTTGCCAGAAGAGAAAGGCAAGCGCAACGGTTATGGGCATTGCCGAAGCTGGGAACGACCAGGGACGTGTTGCAAAGAACCACGCCTTGAGACTATGAGTTTTCTTCTCCATAATATTGTTCAGTTAAATTATAATTATATTATATCATTTAGGTTTATATCGTACAAAGATAATCATTATTCCATATTTTACAGCAAAGAGACAGTCCCTATTTTGCCCGGCGCACGACACTTAAAAGTTAGCAGAAGAAATTTATTGCGGAACAATTGTTATTTCAATATTAAGTTGTACATTCGTAACAGCCGGACACAATACGGCAACATACAGCCATGAAACAGTACACCGACATATCAAGCATATACCAGGGAACATCACTGTCGTTTTTTCTCATTGAGGGAGAGGGCGACAAGGCGCTGAACCGCTACATACGCGGACACCAGAAGAGCATCGAGAAGCATCTGGCACAGCGCGGTGTCCGTTACGCAGCATTCAACATCGTGCACAGTTCGCTGTTCGGCTCACGCTCGCTGAAAAATCTCGTCTTGCGCCAGTGCCCCACATTAGACAAGGAAGAGCTCAACGTCCGTGTGAAGGAGATCAGGGACAAATTCAAGAAAGAGGCAAAGAGCCGCCTGATGTACATATTTGGGGTAACTCCTACAGCAGACGGCAGATACAGTGCAGAAATTCTGTGTGAGGACGACTTCGACCGCGATGGTGATTACCTGACTACATTGTACAAATTCCTTGACAATGTGGTACGTTGCGACATCGCACGTTACAGCAACGACACCTCTATTGACAACAAATTCAGGATACCACAAGGGGAGAACGAGGAAGACCTGCCACAGTGGGACAACAGCGAATTCTTGGGATGCGACCTTCTTGCCGACAACCTCTCTTGCGGACATTGCGACACAGTCAGCCCTATCCGCTTCGACAACAGGTTCAACATCACCCTGCCACTCTATCCGCAGATAAGCATAAAGTTGGAACCTTTGCCAAAAGCATTGTACATACTGTTCCTTCAGCACCCCGAGGGCATAGTGCTCAAGGATATCCAGGATTACGAGAGCGAGCTCAAGAACATTTACAGCGCAGTATCAGGGCGCAAGAACCCGACCGTGGTCAACCGTATGTTTAAAGCCTTGACCGACCCCTGCAGCAACCCGCTGCACAAAAACCTGTCGATTATAAGGAAATGCTTCTTGAGCAAATTGAGATTCGACATTGCCAGCAACTACATCCCTACCCACGGCCGCACAAAAGCACACAACATTCCCATTGACAGCAAGCTCATAGAACTGCCGGAAATCATTAAAGAACAGGGATAATTGTTTAAGGTTTAAGGTTCAAAGTTGAAAGTTGAAAGATGAAAGATGAAAGTTGAACAGTTAACGAGTGAGGTTAGGGGGGATAAGGTTTAACAATTTCGTCACATTACACAATTAAACATTAAACGTTCAAAACACCTTATTAATTGGCGCTTAAAAATGGCTCACCGGCAAAGTCTGGGGGCTAAGCAAAAAGTTGAGTGATTTAGGAAA
>CALCYA010000111.1 GCA_937906165.1 uncultured Bacteroidales bacterium
TTGTCTCCCTGTGTTAGGGAGACGAGCAACGAAGTTGCGGAGAGGGTCTCGTTAAACGTTAGCCCTTTATCGTTAAACGTTCTTACTCCCTGATATCTGCTCCCCACATCAGTTTTTCTTGCAGGTTCTGGATGAAGGAGTGTTTGCGGCTGCGTATGATAAGCTGCTTGTAGTCGGCTTTGCGCACTGTTATATGTGTTGTCTCGTTACAGCTCTCGTTGCGTCCGTCAATGGCTATGAGGAAATTGTGGCTGCGGCTGTTTACCTTGATGCCTATCTGTGCACTGTCGCTTATCACCAACGGACGGGCGCTCAGGCTGTGTGGGGCAATGGGGGTGAGCACGAGCACATTGGCATCGGGGGCGATGATAGGGCCGCCCACACTCAACGAGTAGCCTGTTGAGCCTGACGGGGCTGCCACTATGAGTCCGTCGGCCTGGTATATGATTCTGTCGTTGCCGTTGAGTGTTGCTTCTATTGTCATCATCGATGAGCTGTCGTGCTTCATTATGGCAATCTCGTTGAGTGCAAAGGGGTAGTTTCTGAGCTCCTTGCCGTCTGTCACGGCCTCAATTATGTTGTGCTCCTCCACCTCATAGTCTCCGCTGTGTATCTTGCCCAGCACATACCCGATATCCTCGTTGGAGGTTGTCGTGAGGAATCCCAAACGGCCTGCGTTGATGCCGAGGATGGGGATTGCCTTGCGGCCTATGCGGCTTGCCGTGCGCAGGAGTGTTCCGTCGCCTCCGAAACTGATGGCAATATCGGCTGTGAAATCATCGCCGGTGATGAGTTCTGCGGGCTGTGGCACATCGATGCCTTCCGACAGAAGGAACTCGTAGAAAGGTTGGTCTATGCTGAATGTGTCGCCATATTCTGTTATGGCGCTGAACAGCTGTCCTATGCTTCTTGACTTCTTTGACTGGTGCTTGTTCCCGAAAATTGCGAATCTCATCCTGTTAATATTTTTTGACATCAGTTTATAGCCTTATAACGTGTTCAGCGCGTTTCCGCACTAAATGGGTTACAAAATTAAGATAAATTATTATATAAAGTTTTTTATTTGTGCTATTTTTGCAAAAGATATGGATTATAATGCCGGTGGTGTAGCCTATGGCATTATGTAAGTGTTGTTTATATGAAGACAAAATTAAGTGTTAATATCAATAAAGTAGCGACGATAAGGAATGCCCGTGGCGGCAATAACCCCGACATTCTGGCTGTTGCTAAGGACTGTGAGGCTTTCGGTGCCGACGGCATCACTGTGCATCCACGTCCCGACGAACGCCATATTCGTCGTGCAGATGTCCCTGCGCTTCAGGCTATCCTGCGCACGGAATTCAACATAGAGGGCTATCCCACAAGGGACTTTATGGACCTTGTGCTGCGTGTGCGTCCTTCACAGGTTACGCTGGTGCCCGACAAACCCGAGCAACTGACCTCGAACAGCGGCTGGGACACCGTTGCCGAGCAGGATTTCCTGCGTGACATCCTCAATGACCTGCGCGGAGCAGGGATACGCAGTTCGATATTCATTGATGCCGATGCACGCATGGCTGAGTACGCGGCAAAGGCGGGTGCCGACCGTGTGGAACTTTATACAGGTCCCTATGCACACAATTATGCCACTGACCGCGATGCTGCGATTGCGCCTTTCCTCGAGACTGCGAAGGTGGTGAAGCAGTTGGGCATAGGTCTCAATGCAGGTCACGACCTGAGCCTTGAGAACCTCAAGTTCTTCACTGACGTGATAACCTGGGTCGACGAGGTATCTATCGGTCATGCACTCATCTGCGACGCCCTTTATATGGGACTTGAGAATACTATCAGGGCCTATCAGAATTGTTTGATAAAATAATAAAACAACAATATACTATGATTTTTCTTACAGAGGTTGCCGCAGAGGCAACAACCACAGAGGTTCTGACAGCTGTTGCGGAGCCGGTACAGGAGAGTTTGAATATCCTTGAACTTGCCATGAAGGGCGGTTGGATTATGGTTGTACTTGCGATATTGTCAATCTTGGGCGTATACATCTTTGTGGAGCGCTTCATGACCCTGCGCAAGTCAATGAAGAGAAACCCTTATCTGCTCGACCGCATAAAGGACAATCTCCGTGACAATGACGTTAAGTCGGCAATGAACTATTGCGAGAAGCAGAATACCCCTATGTCACGTATCCTGGCAAAGGGTGTGAAGGATTATAAACTCGACACAGTTTCTGTACGTCAGGTGCTCGAGAACAACGCAGGCCTTGAGATTGCCAACCTTGAGAAGGGTCTTCCCGTGCTCTCTACTATCGCTGCGGTTGCTCCTATGCTCGGTTTCCTTGGAACGGTAACCGGTATGGTACAGGCTTTCTGGCAGATGTCGAATGCCGGTAACAATATCGATGTCTCTCTGTTGTCGGGCGGTATCTACGAGGCTATGGTAACCACTGTAGGCGGTCTTGTAGTGGGTATCATCGCAATCTTTGCATACAACTATCTTGTTGCTCAGGTCGACAGGGTGCAGAACTTCATGGAGGCCGATATGATTGAGTTCCTTGAGATTATAGCCGAGGATAAGGCCGGCAAGGAGAACAATGATTGATAACAATGGCAAAGTAAGGTCTTTATGATAAAGAGAAAAACAAAGGCTATAGACGGTTTCTCAATGTCTTCGATGACGGATATCATCTTTCTGTTGCTGATATTCTTCATGCTGACATCGACTATCGTTGCGCCTAACGCGATAAAGGTGCTGTTGCCCGAGGGTAAGGCGCAGACACAGGCAAAGCCTCTGGCACGTGTCACCATAGACAAGGAACTGAACTTCTTTGTACAGTGGGACAAGGACGAGCCTATGCAGATTGAGGGTCTCGAGGAACTGACTGCATTCCTCTTCGATTGCCGTGAGAAGGACGAGGAGATGTACATCGCCCTATATGCCGACGTCAGCATCCCGTACGGAGAGGTTGTCAAGGTGCTTAATATTGCAAACGATAACGAGTTCAAGATGGTGCTTGCCACACGGCAGCCCGACAAAAAGTGATGAAAGATATTTCAAAAGAGAAATTATACGGTATCGCAGGTACGCTACTGTTTCATCTTGTGGTGCTTATTCTGCTCTATTTCATTGTTATGGAGCAGATTCCTGTGCAGCCTGAGAAGAGCAATATCGAGATGCAGAGTGCTGTTGAGGACTTTGCCGGTGAGGAGTTCTTCGAGGCAAAGATGATGACCGACGTACAGCCCCAGGTGTCAAAGTCCGACCCTGCTCCCGAGGCTCCTGCCAAAGACCCGCTCATCGCACAGAATTATGAGGAGAGTGTGCCTGTAGATACACTCGACTCAAAGAAGAAGCAGGAAAAGCCAAAGCCTGTGGTGAGCGAGGAAGAGAAACGTCGCAAGGAGGAGGCCGAGAGGCTGGCTGCCGAAGAGGCGGCACGGCGTGCCGCAGAGGAGGCTGAGCGCAAGGCCAAGGAGAAGATTGCGAATTCTGTTGCAGGAACTTTCGGCAAGTCAAGCAACCTGAGCAGCAAAGGTGGCGGAACAGAGGGTGTAGGCAACACAGGAAGCACTGCCGGAGGCACCGATAAAGGTGTTGTCAAAGGTACAGGCAACGGCTTGGGTATCGAGTATAAGGTCGGTAACCGAAAGGTTGTCGGTGAATTGAACAGGAATATTCCGGTCCAGGAAGAGGGCGTGGTGATAGTCAATGTCACAGTGGATCCTCAGGGACGTGTAGTGAGTGCAAACGCCAAGACTGCTTCTCTTGAACTGAAGAGGGCTGCAGAGAAGGCTGCGCGTGAGATAAAGTTCAACAATGTCTCTAACCTGACCGAGAATGAATCGGGTACAATCACATTCCGTTTTAATATGAGTTATTGATTATGAAGAAAGTATATCTATTCCTGGCCGACGGTTTCGAGACCGTTGAGGCTCTGGCTCCTGTAGACGTGATGCGTCGTGCAGGCATCGAGGTGGTAACAGTGTCTATCATGCAGCGCCGTGAGGTTGTCTCGGCACAGAACGTGACCGTAGCGGCAGATATTCTTTACGAGGATGTGTGCCTGTGTGATGCCGATGCTCTTGTGTTGCCCGGTGGTGGCGTGGGAACCGACAATCTCTCGGCCCATGAACCCCTGCGCGCGGCACTGAAAGATGCCCACTCAAAGGGCACGCTTGTGGCTGCGATATGTGCGGCTCCAATGGTCTTCGGACGCATCGGAATACTTGAGGGCCGCAAGGCTACCTGTTACCCCGGTTGCGAGGGTGACCTCTTCGGTGCGGAGTACACAGCCGTTGCGGTCCAGGAGGATGGAAATATAATCACAGGCTGCGGGCCGGGCGTCTCTTTTGACTTCGGTTTTGCACTTGTAGAGCGTCTGTGTGGGGCTGATATGGTAGCGACCCTGCGTTCGCAGATGCAATTTTAAAAAGAATAACATGAAAAAATATCTTATAGTAGTTGCCGGTGGCAAGGGGCTCCGTATGGGCGGTGATATGCCCAAGCAGTTCCAGCTGATAGGAGGAAAGCCTGTGCTTATGGTGACTTTGGAGCGTCTGCATTCAATAGATCCTGCAATGCAGCTTATTCTTGTTCTTCCGGCCGATCATTTCGAGCTTTGGAAGGAGTTGTGCAAGGAGCATGCCTTTGCTGTTCCCCTGTTGCTTACACAGGGTGGTGCAACACGTTTCCACTCGGTACAGAACGGCCTTGCTCAGGTCGATGACATTGACGAGGCACTTGTGGGTGTGCACGACGGTGTACGTCCGTTCGTATCGCAGAAGGTTGTCGATGACTGCTTCCGTGAGGCCTGGATACACGGTGCTGCAATACCTATGATTGAGCTGCAGGACAGCCTGCGTCACATCGTCGGTGGCAACGGTGTTACCGAGGTGGTGCGTCGCGACCGTTACCGTCTGGTGCAGACACCCCAGGTGTTCAAACTCTCCGTGATTCGCCGTGCATACGAGCAGCGCTTTGTGGAGACTTTCACCGATGATGCCTCTGTGGTTGAGGCTGCAGGAATGCAGGTGGTTGCCGTCGAGGGTAACCGCGAGAATATAAAGCTCACAACACCGTTTGACCTGATGGTCGCCAAGACCCTGATGGAATGCTGGACACCACAAAGAGAAATATAAAGTTTCTTCCGGGTGTCGGTGAACAGCGTGCCGCGCTTCTTGCCGGGGAACTGAATATACGTTCCCTGTACGATTTGTTGTACTATTTCCCATATAAATATATCGACCGTAGCCGTGTCTTCAAGGTGAGCGAGCTGGGCGGTCACCTGCAGCATGTGCAGATAGTGGGCGAGATACGCTCCTTTGAAGAGCTGGGTGAGGGTGCCCGCCGTCGTCTGGTGGCGCATTTCACTGATGGCACTGCATTTGTAGACCTTGTCTGGTTCAAGGGCCTGAAGTATATCAAGAGCAGTCTCAAACTCTCCACACAGTATGTTGTGTTCGGCAAGCCCTCTGTTTTCAACGGCAGGGTGAATATTGCGCATCCCGATGTGGACGATGCTTCCACACTGCAGCTGAGCAATATGGGCCTTCAGCCGTATTATAACACTACGGAGAAGATGAAGCGGCGTGGGCTCAACTCGAATGCGATAGCCAAGCTTGTGCATAATCTTTTCCAACTGCTGAACAGCGAAATGGAGGAGACGCTATCCGAGGATATTGTCCGCAAGAACGGCCTTATGTCCCTGGACAACGCCCTGCGCATAATACATTTCCCGAAGAATACCAAGGAGCTGCAGCTCGCGCAGCACAGGCTCAAGTTCGAGGAGCTGTTCTACATACAGCTGAACATACTGCAGTATGCCCGCGACAGACAGATGCGGTACGTAGGACACCGTTTCGCGAAGGTGGGTGATATGTTCAACCGCTTCTTCCACGAGAATCTGCCGTTTGAACTCACCGGAGCACAGAAGAGGGTTATACGGGAGATACGCAGGGATGTGAACAGCAACCGACAGATGAACCGTCTGCTGCAGGGTGATGTGGGTAGCGGAAAGACTCTTGTGGCTCTGTTCTCCATGTTGCTTGCAAAGGACAACGGTTATCAGGCCTGTATCCTCGCTCCGACAGAGATCCTTGCCGAGCAGCACTTCGCGACAATACGCCGTATGTTGGGCGGGTTGCCTGTAAGGGTGGAATTGCTCACGGGAAGCACCAGACAAAAGGAGCGTGTTCCTCTTTTTGCGGCTCTCGAGGCTGGCGAAGTGGATATCCTTGTGGGTACACATGCGGTACTTGAGGATAACGTGCTCTTCTATAATCTGGGTCTTGTGGTCATTGACGAGCAGCACCGCTTCGGTGTAGTGCAACGTGCGAAGATGTGGGCAAAGAACAGCATCCCGCCGCATATCCTTGTGATGACAGCAACTCCCATCCCACGTACTTTGGCAATGACTCTCTATGGCGACCTTGACGTCTCTGTAATCGACGAGCTGCCACCGGGACGCAAACCGATATCCACCAAGCATATATTCCGCGAGAAGGCCGATGCCATGTACTCTTTTATCCACGGTCAGCTGCGTGAGGGGCGTCAGGTATATGTGGTATATCCGCTTATCAGTGAGAGTGAGAAACTTGACCTCAAGAACCTTGAGGATGGTTACAAGCACCTGTGCAATGTCTTCTGTGACTACAGGCTCAGCAAGTTGCATGGCAAGATGAAACCGAAGGAGAAAGATGAGGAGATGCGACGCTTTGCATCGGGCGAGACACAGCTGCTGGTCTCTACCACGGTTATTGAGGTGGGCGTGGATGTGCCAAACGCATCGGTGATGGTGATAGAGAATGCCGAGCGTTTCGGTCTGTCGCAGCTGCATCAGCTGCGCGGACGTGTGGGACGTGGGGCATCACAGTCCTACTGTATCCTTGTCACGGACTATAAACTCTCCGAGGATACCCGCAAGCGTATGGAGATAATGACCACCAGCAACGATGGTTTTGAGATTGCCGAGGCCGACCTCAAGTTGCGCGGTCCCGGTGATATTGAAGGAACTCAACAGAGCGGTATAGCCTTTGACCTCAAGATTGCCAATCTTGCCCGTGATGAGCAGCTCCTGCAATATGTGCGTGAGGTAGCACGTGAGGTATTGGAGTCCGACCCGGAGCGCAGCAATCCGCAGAATAAGGTGTTGTGGGAACGTCTGCGTATGATCAAAGATATGAAGAACTGGAACTGGGGTGCAATATCCTGAGAGTGGCTTTGGGTTCTCTCTTTGATATTTTCACATATAAAGGTTGTCTGGATATATTGCCGTTTGATGCTGTTCTGAACGGCTTATCATGCCTTTTTGCAAATCTTAAGTCCTTAATTTACGTTTGAATAACTATTTTTTTGTATCTTTGCAGAAATCTGCGAAAATAGACTGCACTCGCTGTAAAATGTCAAAGTAAACTTTGCCTATCTCGCTCGTTTGTAGCTATCTTTGCAAAGATTTGCGAAAAATAGATTGCGCAACGCATCTTCTTGATACTTATAACCAAACTATAATACAATGGAGAGAACACTTATTCTTATTAAGCCGAATGCCATCCAGCGTGGCCTTATGGGCGACATTATCACACGCTTCGAGCGTAAAGGTCTCCGATTCGTAGGCATCAAGATGATGTTTATGACAGATGAGATTGTAAACGAACACTATGCTCATCTTGTTGAGCGTCCATTCTTTCCTTACCTCAAGGCTTCGATGCAGGCAGCTCCCATTATTGCCTGCTGCGTAGAGGGTGCAGAGGCTGTAGAGACTGTACGTCTGCTTGTTGGTGTAACCAACTCACGCAAGGCACTCCCCGGTACAATCCGTGGCGACTTCTCAATGAGTGGTGAGCAGAATGTTGTCCATGCATCTGACTCTGTAGAGAATGCACTTGTAGAGATTAACCGCTTCTTCAGCCCCAACGAGCTCTACGACTATGAGTCGGCTGTTACACGTTTTGAGTACGGTGGCGAGGAGAGCCAGAAATATATGTAATAAAGTGAGAATACTGAAGTCAATATTGCTTACAACAATTCTTGCCGTCTTGTTTACAGCAGCGAGCGCGCAGGATATGCTTGCTGACGAAGTAAGAGTCTGCGAGCCGATGGGTTCTGTCGATTCAATGGCATTGCACAATATGCTGTTGAATGAGTCTTATGTGGTTCCTTCAATGGATATGTATCCCACTTGGGAAAATGACAGGGTACACTTTACTGCAACACTTCCCGACTCGTTCAAGATTGACCTGACAGGCTTTGTGATGCCTACAGCAAGCCGCAAGATAACCGATATCTTCGGTTACCGCCCACGCCGTCGCCGTGTACATAACGGTCTTGATATAAAGGTGGAGAAAGGCGATACAATCTATGCCGCATTCGATGGAAAAGTGCGTGTTACTGCATATCAGCGTCGCGGTTACGGCCACTATGTGGTGATACGTCACAACAACGGTATCGAGACTCTCTATGCCCACCTCTCAAAGAAACTGGTCAACGAGAACCAGAATGTAAAGGCCGGTGATCCCATTGGCCTTGGTGGCAATACAGGACGTTCAACAGGCTCTCACCTGCACTTTGAGACCATTCTTCTTGGCAAGTGCATAGATCCTGCCTTGTTGTTCGATTTCCCGAACCAGAACGTGACGGGTGACCATTATGTATACCGCAAGCCGGGTTCACGATACATGGAGAACGGCAAGATGAAGGTTGCCGGTCCCGAGCCAAAATACCACAAGGTGAAATCGGGTGATACAATCGAGAGAATTGCAAGGAAGCACGGAGTATCGCAGCGTACGATATTCAAGCTCAACGGGCTCAACGCACGTTCTGTTATACGTCCGGGACAAAGACTGAGATATCAGTGATATCTTATCATAAATCAAATCAGGCTCCGTTTTACGGGGCCTGATTTGATTTATAATGATTCTTATGAACTGATATTATGCCTGTTCCCTGTATGTCATTGCTGCCATTCAGGGGGTTATGCCGGCAAAGTCTGGGGACTAAGCAAAAAGTTGAGTGATTTAGGAAAAGAGAGTAACAAAGCGAAAATACTAT
>CALCYA010000112.1 GCA_937906165.1 uncultured Bacteroidales bacterium
TTGCAATAGTATTTTCGCTCTGTTACTCTCTTTTCCTAAATCACTCAACTTTTTGATTAGCCCCCAGAATTTGCAGGTGAGCCGAAAAAAGTGCCACTACAGCACTTCTTTTTAGCAAAAATCACTTGCCGTATAAGCCTATTTTTATTAACTTTGTTCAGTTTATTGCATTAGAAAAATCTATTATGAGCGAAGATATCAACAAGAGCTCTGCGGCCAGTTATTCGGCCGACAGTATTCAGGTCCTCGAAGGCTTGGAGGCAGTCCGCAAACGCCCTGCGATGTACATCGGAGACATCAGCGAGAAGGGTCTCCACCATCTGGTTTACGAGGTTGTCGACAACTCTATCGACGAGGCAATGGCAGGGTTCTGTACACACATAAATGTAACAATCAACCCTGGCAATTCAATTACAGTACAGGATAACGGACGCGGTATCCCCGTGGACATGCATGAGAAGGAGGGCCGCTCGGCTCTTGAAGTGGTAATGACAGTGCTCCATGCCGGAGGTAAATTCAACAAGGATTCATACAAGGTATCGGGCGGTTTGCACGGTGTGGGCGTATCCTGTGTGAATGCCCTCTCAAAACACATGAAGACCGAGGTGTTCCGCGACGGCAAGCACTACGTGCAGAACTACTCTTGCGGTAAGCCTCTTGAGGCTGTACACTGCGTAGGCGACACTGACATCCGCGGTACAAAGCAGACATTCCAGCCCGATGACTCAATCTTCGTGGTATCGGAGTACCAGTACCAGATTCTTGCCACACGCTTGCGCGAGCTTGCATATCTGAATGCCGGCATCACAATCACCCTCACCGACATGCGCGAGGCCGACGAGAACGGCAACTACAAAAGCGAGACATTCTACTCTACCGAAGGTTTGAAGGAGTTCGTGCGTTATATCGATTCTTCACGTACACCGCTCATCAGCGACGTCATCTATCTTAACACAGAGAAGAACAACATCCCCATTGAGGTTGCAATCATATACAACACCGGTTACAGCGAGAACGTACACACATATGTGAACAACATCAACACCATCGAGGGCGGTACACACCTTGCCGGTTTCCGCCGTGCGTTGACACGTACACTAAAGAAGTACGCCGATGACACCAAGGCCCTTGAGAAGGCAAAGGTTGAGATTTCGGGCGAGGACTTCCGCGAGGGACTCACAGCAATCGTATCGGTGAAAGTTGCAGAGCCACAGTTCGAAGGACAGACAAAGACAAAGCTGGGTAACAGTGAGGTAACAGGTGCCGTTGACCAGGCTGTGGGCGAAGCACTTGCATACTATCTTGAGGAGCACCCCAAGGAGGCAAAGATGGTTGTTGACAAGGTGATACTTGCGGCAACTGCACGTATTGCTGCACGCAAGGCACGCGAGAGCGTACAGCGCAAGAGCCCAATGAGCGGCTGCGGCATGCCGGGCAAACTTGCCGACTGCTCCGACAAGGACCCCGCAAACTGCGAGCTATTCCTTGTGGAGGGTGACTCTGCGGGCGGTTCTGCAAAGCAGGGACGCAAGAACAAGTTCCAGGCGATCCTTCCGTTGCGCGGTAAAATCCTCAACGTGGAAAAGGTAATGTGGCACAAGGCATTCGAGAGCGATGAAGTGAACAACATCATCCAGGCTATCGGCGTACGCTTCGGCCTTGACCCCGAGGACAGCAAGAAGGCTAACATCGAGAAGCTACGTTACCACAAGATTATCATGATGGCCGATGCCGACGTCGACGGCGCACACATCGGAACACTGATCATGACACTCTTCTACCGTTATATGCCCGAGATAATCGAGGGCGGTCACCTCTACAAGGCCATGCCGCCGCTCTACCTCTGCTCAAAAGGCAAGGTAAAGAAATATTGCTACGACGACAAGGAGAAAGATGCATTCGTACAGGAGTATGCAGGCGGTAACGAAAAGGATATCAACATACAGCGTTACAAGGGTCTCGGTGAGATGAACCCCGAGCAGTTGTGGGATACCACAATGAACCCCGAGACACGTACACTCAAGCAGGTGACGATACGCGATGCCCAGGAGGCCGACTACATATTCTCAATGCTCATGGGTGACGATGTAGGCCCACGCCGCGAGTTCATCGAGAAGAACGCCACATACGCAAACATTGATGCATAATGGCATTATATAATAACAGTGGGGAACAAATTAAGTTTGTTCCCCACTGTTATTATATACTTGTATTAAACTTTCAGGAATATCTTATTCCGGTACAGTATATACAGGAAAATCCAGCACACAAGCACGTACGACAGCCAGTAGGCCGACGAATAGAGGCTCTCGGGTAACATACTGAGAACACCGCCGAAAAGCGTCTCTACAGGCTTATAAAAATCAAGGAACTGCTGTGCAAGGTAAATGGTAATAGAATTCATACCTATTACACGGAAAAAGAAGGTCCAACGTCGCCACCCGAGCACATCCACCATAAGATAGAACAGCGCGAACAACAACAGCGACCAGCCGGCTGCACAGCACACAAAAGAGCTTGTCCACAGGTTCTTGTTTATGGGGAACAGATTGTCCCACAAGTAACCGACAGCAAGCAAGGCAAAAGCAGCAACTGCCATAGAAAGAGCCTTCCGGTAGCCCGACATAGAACCTGTGCGTACATACTCACCCGTGAATATACCCGTCATGGCTGTAACCACTGCAGGGAGGGTAGAAAGCAGGCCCTCGGGGTCATGAATACCCAGGTGAAGTCTTCCGGGTAAAAGTAACCTGTCGACATAACCCACAATGCACCCCTCCATAGAGAAGCATGAAGCATCCACGGGAGCATCGGGAGCATCAACAAGCGCCAACAGCGCCCAGTAGCCAAGCAACAGCGCCACAGAGACAAATACCGCGACCCTTCTACCCGACCAAAGGTAGAGAAGCGAAGCAATCATCCAGGCAGAGCCAATCCTGCCGAGCACGCTGGCATAGCGCAGATTCTCAAAGTCGAACTGCAACAGCCCATTGTAGAGCACACCAAGCAGGATAAGCATGAATCCACGCTTGATACATTTAAGAGAGATTGCAATCCTGTCCTTACCAACTGAGAGCTGCTTATGCAAGGAGAACGGAAACGGCACGCCCGCCAGAAAAAGGAAAAGCGGAAATATAAGGTCATAGAAAGCTAAACCATGCCACTCTTTATGCCCCATCTGCCCGGCAAGCGCAGCGGCACAGTCGCCCGGAAGGAAAGATGCAACGGCAAGCAGCAACGGGCCGCCGCCCATAATGAAAAACATATCAAAGCCGCGCAAGGCATCAAGCGACAGCAGACGTTCACCCCTTTCCATACATTGTTTCATTTGATTATCAGATCATCAACACGCACCTTCGGCACGTAATGTACCCCATCTTTCCGGTAATAATCATGCGGCTCATCAGCAGAGATCTCTACAAGGGAGTGCTTCTCGGCACTTTTGCCGATTGCAAGAACCATCAGTGGCTCAAGGGAAAGGCCAAGATTCTCCATAATCCTTTCCTTGTTGAAAGAGAGGATGCAGAGCCCGTTGAGACCTATCTCTGTAGCCTGAAGAAGCATACTCTGCACTGATATCCCAAGGTCAATGTAAGTGCTTGTGCGCGGGGCTATTGACGAGCAGACAATAATGAACGCATTCGGCTCCATCCCCGGCAACGGCAGCTGCATCTCGCTCAAAGCTGCACCCATTGAAATGTGAGGGAGCACCTTTTGAGCCTCATCGGCTGTGACAAGACGGAAACGCAGAGCCTGCCTGTTACGCGCAGAAGCAACTTTTGTATTGACCGACACAATCCTTCGCAGCTGGTCAGCACGCACAACAAAAGAAGCATCATAACCCCGGGTACTGCGGTTACGCTCCAAAAGCACAGCAAGGGAATTCTTGTTCTTTGTCCCTTGCACGCCAGCAGGCGCACGGTGCTGCTCCATCTTCTTCTCAAGGTAGTTGTCGGCCATAGCAAAAAGTTCTGGGAAATAAAAAAGAGCCCCAGATATCTGAGGCTCTTTGAGGTACCTGGCGGATTCGAACCGCCGTACACGGTTTTGCAGACCGCTGACTAAGCCACTCATCCAAGGTACCGGTTGCATTAGCGATGACAAAGGTAAGACATTTTTTGTGAAGAACAAACAAAGAAGCCCCTTTTTTACATTTTTAATCCCTTTTTGGGCAATTATTCAGACATTTACACATATAATCGGCTTTAAAATCCTATCTTCGCAGTGAAAATCATGATACACAAGGTAGAAAGTTTCATCTCAAGACACAAGCTGCTCACACCGGGAGCAAAGGTTCTTGTAGCATTGAGCGGCGGGGCAGATTCCGTTGCCCTGCTTGTTGCACTCCTCAAGTTGGGCTACCGTTGCGAAGCTGTACATTGCAACTTTCACCTGCGCGGAGCGGAGAGCGACCGCGACGAGGCCTATGTAAAGCAATTGTGTGAGAAGAAAGGGGTAAAACTTACCACGACACACTTTGACACCGCTGCTCACGCCAAAGCACATGGAATATCCATTGAGATGGCTGCCCGCGAGCTACGCTACAAGCTTTTCGAGGAGCTCAGATCCACATCCGGGGCAGAAGCAATTGCCGTAGCACACCACCGCGATGACTCGGCCGAGACGGTACTTCTAAATCTCATACGCGGCACAGGCATCAAAGGGCTGCGCGGCATTCAACCCAGGAACGGCAACATAGTGCGCCCGCTGCTGTGCGTAGGACGTGCTGACATCATCGACTACCTCGAATGGCGAGGCGAGAAGTTTGTCACAGACAGTACCAACCTCACAACCGACTATACACGCAACAAGATAAGGCTTGAAGTCATCCCGAAGCTTGCGGAGATAAACCCCTCAATACTTGACAGCCTTGCAGCAACGGCACAAAGGATTGCCGAAGCCGAACTAATATACAGCCACTCGATTACAGAAGCCACTGAAAGGGTAAAGAAAGAGAACTGCATTGACATTGAAGCCTTGAAGAGAGAGATTTCCCCGGAAACGGTGTTGCATGAGATTCTCTCACCGCTCGGGTTCAACAGCACACAGGTAGGTAATATATATGACGCACTCGACAGCGACGGTTGCCGCGAGATAACCAACGGCAGGTGGCGTGTCGTCAAGGAGCGTCGTTCACTGACCATACTACCACAATCCGAAAGGGAGCCATACAATGGTATATTGCCACAAGAGGGAAGCGTGAATACACCCACAGGTACATTACAGTTGTCGACACACCCCTTTGACGGCAACATCCCAAGAGAAAGGAACAGCGTATACCTTGACATAGACAGCCTGAAACTACCGCTGACTCTACGTACAGTAAAACAAGGGGACCGCTTTGCACCCTTTGGCATGCGCGGCACAAAACTTGTGAGCGACTACCTCACCGACAAGAAGAGGAACACAGCCGACAAGGAACAGCAACTTGTTGTAACAGATGCAAACGGCACAATAGCATGGCTTGTCGGTGAGCGCCCGGCAGCACCTTTCTGCGTAAAGGAATCGACGAAAGAGGTGATACACCTTATATGGATAAAACAAAGATAGGCTGACAACAAGCTATTGCTCAAGTGTCAGCCTACTATTATCTGCAGACAAGATGTTATTCGCTCAATATCTTCAATGCCTCTGAAGCCTCTTCGTTACCACCTTTTTTTGCCCTGCGCAGCATCTTCACCGCCGTTGAACGGCTTTTCTCGACACCCTGACCGTTGTTGTAGCACACTCCAAGATAATATTCAGAATCGGGATAACCTTCATCCGCAGCCAATGTGAACCACTTTACAGCCTCTTCATAGCTCTGTTCAAGGCCAAGCCCTTCATAATAACATACACCTATGTTATGCTGTGCACGCACATTCCCCTGCTCGGCAGCCTTTACAAACCACCGCACGGCAATCTCCACATCCTGCCTGACACCCTGTCCCGTGAGGTAGCAGAAACCCAGGTCGCACTGCGCTTCTGTATTCTCCTGAGCCGCAGCCATAGCAAACCACCTTGCAGCCCTCTCCTGATCCTTTCCGACAATACGGCCCTCATAATACAGCCGGCCAAGAAGATATTGGGCATCGGGGTAATCCTGCGCTACCGCTGCATAGAGCCATTCAAGAGCAATCTCATCATCACCGAGATTGTCACGCTCAATATAATACATCGCAAGATCAAGCTGTGCCACAGCAAGACCTGCCGATGCGGCAGCTTCATAAAGTTCCATAGCCTTATCCTCGTCCCAATCGACGCCGACACCGAATTCATAGCAATAGCCAAGATTGTATAGTCCCTCCGGATGCCCTTGATCGGCAGCCTTCTGATACCACAATGCAGCCTTGTAGCCACTCTGCTGCACCACGATTCCGTTAGCATAGAATGTGCCCAGATAAGACTGTGCATCGGCATTCCCCTGCTCGGCAGCACGACGGAACCACTCCGCTGCTATCTGATTGTCCTGCTCAACGCCTACACCGCTATAGTAGGCTATACCCAGGGCTGCCTGAGCATCGGCATAACCCTGACCCGCGGACAACATATACCATTCCACCGCAGTCTCGCTCGACTGCTCCACACCATAGCCGTACTCGTAACAATTACCCATAGTATACTGTGCCACAGGAAGCCCCTGAAAGGCAGCCTTACGGAACCACACTACAGCCTCATCCTTATCCTCCGCCAGACCATTGCCATTGAAACAGCAGAGACCATAGTCATACTGCGCATCGGCGTGGCCGCTCTCTGCAGCCTTCCTCAGCATTACGGCAGCCTCCTCGTAACGTCCGTCAGAAAAGAGGTCCACACCGCTTTGATAGCAAGCCTCGGCAGAATCCTTTGAGAGAGAAACTACAGGAGAATTGTCCTGCGCAAATGACAGAGCAGAAACAAACAGCAGTAAAACAGCTACAGCATACCTTCTCATCAGTACAATGCTATTTAAGTTCATTCAACTTGGCCTCAGCATCGGGATGACCCAATGATTGTGCTTTCTGCAGATTCTCTACAGCCAATCTGCTGTTCCCTGCCTTTGAATATATACAACCCAGAATGTAGTACACATCGGGAGCATCGGGAACAAGCGCTTTTGCGTCTTCAAGAGCGAGAGCACCCTCATCAAGCAGATTCAGACGATAGCACAACAGTCCTTTCTCGAAATAGAACAGGGCATATCCCGGTGCAATCGATATCGCCCTCTCAAGGTCATTGAGCGCCTGCTGATACATCTTGCATTTTACCTCGGCCTGCGAACGTATATAATAGAATGTTCCTCCGAGCCTGACAGCACTGTTCTCCTCATAGTAGTTATAGTCCATGACAGCTTCGCGATGACGGCCTACAGAATCCTTCATGAGCCCACGCGCGAATACAAGCGGCAGCGCATCATCCTTGTTTGTCTCCATGGCACGGTTCACTGCACTGTCCATAAGTTCTATTGCCGCATCGTAATTCTTCAGTACCCGCTGGCACTGCGATGCATTGGCATATACACCGTCCTGCTCAATGTCGGCACCCACCAACGACATATAACAGCCGTATGCCTCATCATACCTGCCCGCATCATAAAGGCGGCCGGCCTTGTAATATACATAGACAGGCAAGCTGTCGGCAGCAATGGCCTTGTCAAGCATTGCTATCACATTGTCCACTGAAAGAGCATTATGCGAAACCGTATCGCCATCATATATGATTGAGGACAAGGTCTTGGCCTTGTTGAAATATACCTCGGCAGGTTTCTCAGCCAATGAGAGGGAATTCTCCCACTGCGCATCGGCCGCCTCAATGTCGCGGCAATGCACCGCCAGAAACTCAGCCTTGCTCATATAACCCTCATAGCTTTCAGGAAAAGCATTTATGAACTCATCCACCACTTTGCCGTAGGAAGCGCTGTCGCCCAACACGGCCTGCATATACATGCACGACAAGGCTGCATCCTTGTCATCGGGCAGAAGAGTGCGTATACCCATATCATTATAACGTCCCCTGCCGTATGTGACAGAGGTTGTGACAAGCTTATCATATACGGAGGAACTGATGGCATAGCCGCATGTATCACCCACAGTCATCGGCTGCATGATTGCCACAAGCTCACCGTCGGCATTGACAAGCGGGAGCGATGCATAAGCCTCCTGCATCTTGATGTCAAGGGTATAATAGGCATGCGAATAGAACGAATCCACTGCAGCAACGCTCACTCTCTTTACCTCACCGCTGTTCTTCTTGCCATACGAAAGCATATAAAGCTCACCGCCAACCGGCACCGCACTATGCGAAACGGGCAGATAAGGTATTTTCTTGTCGGCAGCCACACGCATCCTGACGCAATCGTACAGATTGTTCAGGCCCACAATTCCCAGCACTGGACGCACCTTGCCTTTAGTGTCAATGACAGCAATGCTGTCCGACTTACGCGCCAGCATATATGAAAGCACTACGTCGCCGTTGCCGCCCACAAAGAATGCAGTTCCGTCGCCTTTGAGTTCTCCGTTGCTGTAGGCAAGTATGCTTGTTACCGACAGGCGTGCCTTCTCTACCTTCTTGGGCAGTTTCTGAGCCGCACATAAAGTAGCAATGGACAGCAGGGCAAGAATTATAACAATACTTCTTCTCATATCTTTCAGTCCTGAAGATGACGCTGGCGCACAGCCTCGTACAGGATGACACCTGTCGCCACCGATACATTCAAAGATTCAATGTTACCGAACTGCGGGATAGACACCCAGTCATCGCACAATGCGAGATGTTCGCGGGGAATACCGGTATCTTCGGCGCCCATGACAATACATACAGGCTCATTGAAATTGGCCTGGGTATAGTTCATGTCGCCCTTCTCGGTTGCACACACGATGCGTATGCCCGAATCCTTCAGGTACTTCAAGGTCTCTGTTATATTCTTCTCGCGACATACAGGAAGAGTATGCAGTGCACCTGCAGATGTCTTTACCGCATCGGCATTAACAGTGACACTGTTGTGCGCGGGGAGAATGATTGCATCGACACCGGCACAGTCACATGTACGCGCAATTGAACCGAAGTTACGTACATCGGTTATACCGTCGAGCAGCACCAGCAGCGGGCTTTTACCCTCTTCATAAAGAGTGGGAACGAGAGTGTCTACATTAGCATACTCAACAGCCGAGATATATGCTATTACACCCTGATGGTTCTTTCGTGTGATGCGGTTCAATTTCTCCACCGGCACACGTACCACAGGAATTGTGCGGCCACGCAATGCCGCAAACAGTTCACGCGACAAGTCACTCTGGATGTCACGCTTGACCAGAATCTTATCAATCTCCTTACCGGCCTCAAGAGCCTCAAGCACGGCGCGTACGCCGAATATCATTTCATTTGTGTTTACCATAAAAACAGGTATATATATTCTAAATCATTTAATATCAAACTTTCTGCATCAGCCTACTCTATCGTCATCAGCCCTTTGCAAGCAGTTCCCTCGCATTATCAAGGGCTGCTCCGGTAAGTAGCTCTCCACTCATCATCTGTGCAATCTCACGTACACGCTCCTCACCGTCAAGACAGACTATATTTGTTACAGTACCCTTTGCCGTCTCTTCCTTGTACACCTTGTAGTGGTTTGCTCCTAAAGCAGCAACCTGCGGAAGGTGTGTGATGCTCATTACCTGCGAGAGACCGCATGCCATCTGCTGCATTATACGGCCCATGCGCTCGGCAAGAATACCCGAGACACCGGTATCCACCTCGTCGAAGATGAGTGTAGGCTGTTTGCTGCCCGATGCTATAAGCGACTTGAGCGCAAGCATAACACGTGCCATCTCACCGCCCGAGGCAACATCACTCAATGGTTGCGGAGCACTGCTGCTGTTGGCCGAGAAGAGGAAAACCACATTGTCACATCCTGTGGTGGTGAAGCCTGCAACAGGCCTGAAATCCACCTCAAAACGAATCTTCGGCATACCAAGATTCACAAGTATCGCCACAATCTTTTCCTGCAGCACCGCAGCACTCTCCTTGCGCACCGCAGTCAACGCGTAAGCCATCGCCGTGAGTTCCTCACAAACCTTGGCAATACGTTTCTCCAGTTCCTTTATATCCTCATCACCGTTCGTTATACTGTCCAATCTGGCTGCATAATCCTTTGCAAGGGCAAGCAAGCCGTCAACATCCTCTACCTTGTGTTTTTTCAGCAGAGAGTATATCTGCGCCACACGGTTCTCCACGAACTCCAGACGGGCAGGGGCAAACTGCACACGACCGGCACGCTGCTGCATCTCCTCACAGCAGTCCTTGAGCTCAATATAATTACTCTCAAGCCTGTCGGCAAGTTCACCGGCAGCAACATAGTGTGCCGACACACGCGAAAGAGCCGCTGCCGCCTCACGCACTGCCTGCAGCATACTGCGTTCATCGCTGTCGATGGCATTGCAGGCACCATAGAGCGCAGCCTGTATCTCCTCGGCATGTGACAGTTCCTGCAGTTCCTGTTCAAGCTCCTCAAGTTCACCGCTCTTTGGAGCAGCCGCTTCTATCTCGTCGAGCTGGAAACGCAGCCACTCTTCATCGCGACGACTCGCCTCAAGCGCCTCTCTGCGCTCCACCAGTTCACGTTGCAAAGATGTATACTCCTTGTAGCACTCCTTATACTCAAACAACTGTTTCTTGTTGCCGGCAAGAGTATCAAGCACACCAAGCTGATAGTTCCTGTCGCCCAACAGAAGGTTCTGGTGCTGCGAGTGGATATCTATAAGGCGTGTACCGATCTCCTTGAGTACCGACACATTGACAGGTGTATCGTTCACAAATGCACGGCTACGGCCGCTTGCTGCAAGCTCACGACGTATTATGCACTCGGCATCGTAGTCAAGGTCATTCTCCTCAAAGAGAGTCTCAAGCCCGAATCCCGAAATATCGAAGGTCCCTTCTATGACACACCTATCGGCACCCTCCCGGATAACTTTCGCATCGGAACGCTCGCCAAGGAGCATCGCCACGGCACCCAGGAACACCGACTTTCCGTGACCCGTCTCACCGGTGATCACAGAAAATCCCTCCGGGAAGTCAATCTCCACCTTTTCAATGAGTGCAAAGTTGCGTATAGTAATATGCTTCAGCATTATTCGCTCAATTATTGTTCTTTGTAATCTTGTCCCACTCCGAAGAGAGCGAAGGGTTAATCTCAGTGAGTATCTTCACCACCTCTTTTTTCTCCTCCGGGGTACATTTTGAATAGACGTTCACAATCTCGTCGACCTTATACTCCGTGAACAATTTTGTAAAATATGCCATCGGGCGGTCCTCGTATGCCTTCTTCAACAGCATAACACCCTCCGTTATAGCCTTGCGGCCACCATCGGCATTGCCGAACATGGTATCAAGTCCTTGACGGTGATACATATACATAAGCTTGCGTACAGGCTCCATGGCACCGTTCATATAATCGTCGATTATGGAAAAACGGTTGTTGTTGCCACTACCTGCACGCCATCCGGCATCGCCAAGGTTCTGGGCATTGTTGGCAATAGTAAGTGCCTTGTTCAGGAACTCACTGCCACCGAGTTCACCCATAGAGTCAAGATCCATACCTATGATTGTATACACATAGAAGGCTATCACCGCCGTAAGGTTGTTGTCAAGGTTATCCTCCACGAACTCCAAACGGTCATAAGGCTGATAGCTGAACTTTATACTGGGATCCTCGTACTTGAAAAGCACTGAATTGTATGACGAGCCATAGACAGGACGCATCGCCTGTACCATTAGCGAGCAGTCGAAAGAGCCGTCGTCCTTATACGAATTCACCACAAAGTTGAATGTACATGCAATACGCTCATTCTCCTCGTAAGTGTTGCCTGTCCATTTGTGGTTGTTCACGAATTCCCCTAAAGCATCCTGCAGCAAAGTGAACACTTCGGTATTCGTGCCCTGAATCTTTGATGCATTCAAGACAACCCTCGCATTCATCTCCTCACCATCGGCACTTGCTGTAGCCGGCACAAGAAATAGCATCATCAGCAGCATGTATTTCACAAGATAGTCGACAACATCCTTTGCGACACTCTTCTTGCTCTTGAGAGGATACTCACTCTTGCCATCCTTGTCAATTATCGTCACCTTGTTGGTGTCACAAGCAAAACCTGCACCCTTATCCTCGAGCGAATTGAGCACGATGAAGTCGAGGTTCTTCTTCTGCAGTTTCTGACGCGCATTCTCCTCGCCGTCATTCGTCTCAAGAGCAAAGCCGGCCATACACTGACCATCTCTTTTTGCCTTGCCGAGTGTTGCGGCAATGTCAGGATTAGCCTCGAGTTCTATTGTCATTCCATCTGATGTGCGCTTTATCTTGCTGCTTGCCTGCACGGAAGGGCGATAGTCCGCCACGGCTGCGCATAGGACTGCCGCGTCACATGACGGGAACAAAGAGGTGGCTGCATCACACATTTCGCGCGCCGACTCCACATCAACACGTTCTATTGCTGTATGCGGTGTCGGCAGAGAGACAGGACCTGCGACAAGTTTCACGTCAGCACCACGACGCGCACACTCCTCGGCAATGGCAAAGCCCATCTTCCCCGACGAGTAGTTGCCGATAAAACGCACCGGGTCAATCTTCTCATATGTAGGCCCTGCAGTGATAAGGATTCTTTTACCGCATAGTTCACTGCCGGCTAAAAAAAAATCCTTCAACACATTCACTATATTCTCAGGCTCTTCCATGCGCCCCTTGCCACTGAGATGGCTTGCAAGCTCCCCTGCAGTAGCCTCAATGATCCTGTTGCCGTAACCTTTAAGTGTTTCAATATTATGCACTGTAGAGGGATGGGCATACATGTCGAGGTCCATGGCCGGAGCAATGAACACGGGAGCCTTCATTGAGAGATATGTAGTAACGAGCATGTTGTCGGCAATACCGGCAGCCATCTTGCCCAATGTTGATGCAGTGGCCGGCGCCACAATCATGGCATCGGCCCAAAGTCCGAGCTCCACGTGGCTGTTCCATGCACCGCTGCCACTGTTGAAGAACTCACTCAACACAGGCCTTCCCGACAGCGTGGAGAGGGTAAGCGGAGTTATGAACTCCTTGGCCGCAGGGGTCATCACCACCTGCACCTCGGCACCCTCCTTCACCAACAATCTGACGAGCAGAGCCGCCTTATATGCAGCAATGCTACCTGTCACTCCAAGTACTATCTTTTTTCCTTTCAACATCTGTATATGTTAAAAAAGTGATTTTCCTGTTCTTATTTCTTGAGACCGCGCAGTTTTATCCTTGTGAGTGCCTGCTTGGTATTGAGCGGGAACTCGCCGTTCATCATCCAGCCATAATAACCCGGGTCGCGGTCGAGCACTGCATCAACAGGCATTCCCTTGTACTTTCCGAAGTTGAACACCTCACGCCCGTTTTCATCATAGACAAAGCGCCCTGCAAAATCTACATTCTTTGTAAAGGAAGACTCGTTTGCGAGAGCTGCCATGTCATTCTCAAGGTCGCTGTAGTGGTCGAGTTGGGCCTTGAGCACATTATATGTGGCACGCGTATCGGCAAGTGCACTATGCGCATTGTCGAACTCCGTACCGCAGTAGAATTTGTGTGCAGCGGCAAGGGTGCGGGGCTCGCGCTTGTGGTAGAGGACCTGCACATCGATTGCATTATGACGCGATAGGTCAATATCCACCTGTGCGCGCAGGAACTCCTCGGCCAGCAACGGAAGATCGAAACGGTTTGAATTGAAACCTGCGATATCGCATCCCTCGAACTCGTTCGCAATCTCCTTTGCCACCTCCTTGAATAGAGGGCAATCCTTTACATCTTCGTCGTAAATACCATGCACAGCCGACGCACCTTCGGGGATGTGCATTCCCGGGTTGATGCGCTTGCAGTACTCAACCTCACGGCCATCGGGGTAGACTTTTATGTAGCATATCTCAACGATACGGTCTCTTGTAATGTCTACGCCAGTGGTCTCGAGGTCAAAGAATATTATAGGTCTTTTAAGGTTCAGTTCCATATCAATCGGTAAGCATCATAGGCATCAACAACATCAACAGCTCCTGCTTGTCAACCTGCTCGGCAGGCACAACCACACCGGCACGTGAAGGATCGGCAAGTTCAATGATCACATCCTGACCGGGAGTGTTGTTGAGGATATCGATAAGGAAAGAAGCGCGGAAGCCGATGTTCATTGAAGCACCCTCGTAGCTGCATGCAATGCTCTCCTCGGCTGATGTAGAGAAATCGGTATCCTGCGCCGAGATAACCACCTTGTTGTCCTCGAGGTGAAGCTTGATAAGACTTGCCTGTGAAGAGAAGATTGCCACACGGCGGAGTGTACTGATGAGAGCCACACGGTCAACAGTGAGCTTGTGGGGGTTATTCTGCGGAATTACAGAGTTATAGTTAGGATAGCGGCCTTCGAAGAGGCGTGAAACGAGTTTATACTCGCCCAGATCAAATGTAGCGAAACGTCCGTCGAATTCAACGGCCACCTCCTCCTGAGCCTCCTTACCGAGAAGGTTCTTGAGCAGTGTCGCAGGTTTCTTGGGAAGAATGAAAGCCGACTTCTCGGCACCTACAACAGAGTAGTCGCGGCAACGTACGAGTTTGTGGCCGTCCGATGCAACGATTGTAAAGTTCTCGGGGGTGAAGTCAAAGTACACACCACACATTACAGGACGCACCTCATCATCGGCTGTTGCAAAGAGCGAGCATGCTATGCCGTTAGAGAGAACCTTTGTAGGTATATTGATGGCAACGGCACTTTCGCCCAGAACTGCAGCCGAAGGATACTCGTCGGCATTCTGACCAACCATGCTGTACTTACCGTTCTGGTAGAAGATTGTCATCTCGTATGTCTCTTTCTTTATCTCGAAACGCAGAGGCTGCTCAGAGATCTCCTTCAACGAGTCGATGAGAATCTTCGACGAGATTGCAAAGCTGAAATCCTCGGAACAGTCAACGACCTCAACTGTTGTATTGAGAGTGTTGTCAGGATCAGAGGCAGTAAGTGTCAAAGTATTGCCTTTGAGCTCAAAAAGGATACAATCAAGAACCGAAATGGTGTTCTTTGAATTGATTACGCGGCTGATAGTCTGCAAGCGAGACGACAGCAACGAACTTGATACTGTAAAGTTCATAGTATTTAAAATTTAGTTAATTAATCCAACAAGATTACGCACCCGACGCGTGCGCGCGTATAAGACACAAAGATAAAACTAAATGGATAAAAGCGAACAAAAAAACGAAGAAAAAATTGCTTTTCGGCAATAAATGAACTATTTTCGCCGGGTATTTTGAAAGAATTATGGAAATTACAGGTAAAATCATTGCAGTGCTGCCCGAGAGAGGTGGCGTATCAAAGACAGGAAACGAGTGGAAAATGCAGGAATACGTGCTTGAGACACATGAGCAGTACCCAAAGAAGATCTGCTTCAACGTATTCGGTGCAGACAAGATAGCACAGTTCAACATCCAGGGCGGCGATGAGTTGACAGTATCATTCGACATCAACGCACGCGAATATAACGGCCGCTGGTACAACGACATCCGTGCATGGAGAGTCGAAAGAGGTACAGCAGCACCGGCAGCAGCTCCAATGGACATGCCGGTAATCAACGCCCCGAAGGTTGAGGTCCCCGACTTCAGCAAGGATGCCAACGACCCTGACGAGTTGCCATTCTGATATTGTAAAACATATTTACTACATAACAAGCAATAGCGGGTTGTCAAAATTGACAACCCGCTATTGCTTTATCCATAATCAGCGATACAACTTTCAAGATACCATATCACGAATTCATGCTCATGAGGAACTCCTCGTTGTCCTTTGTACGTTCGAGTCTGTCCTTCAGGAACTCCATTGCCTCCATAGGTGTCATATCCGCCAAATGCTTGCGCAGAATCCACATACGGTCAAGTGTCTGACGGTCATGCAACAGATCATCGCGACGTGTAGAAGACGCTATGATGTTCACAGCAGGGAAAACACGCTTGTTGGCAAGTGAACGGTCGAGCTGGAGCTCCATATTGCCGGTACCCTTGAACTCCTCGAAAATCACCTCATCCATCTTTGAACCGGTATCAATGAGTGCTGTAGCAATGATTGTCAGCGAACCACCGTTCTCGATGTTACGCGCTGCACCGAAGAAACGCTTCGGCTTGTGAAGGGCATTGGCATCCACACCGCCCGAAAGCACCTTGCCCGATGCAGGAGATACTGTATTATAAG
This sequence comes from uncultured Bacteroidales bacterium, assembly GCA_937906165.1. GTDB lineage: Bacteria > Bacteroidota > Bacteroidia > Bacteroidales > Bacteroidaceae > HGM04593. Next base: position 16,191 of record CALCYA010000112.1, read on the forward strand.
CACGTGCGAGACGGGTGATAGAGTCAAGAAAAATTACCACATCGTGACCACATTCAACCATGCGTTTTGCACGCTCGAGCACTATTCCGGCAATCTTCACATGACGCTCGGCCGGCTCATCGAATGTAGATGCAATAACCTCGGCATTCACCGAGCGCGCCATATCCGTAACCTCCTCAGGGCGCTCATCAATGAGCAGCATAATCATATAAGCCTCTGGGTGATTTGCTGCAATGGCATTGGCAATATCCTTGAGCAACATTGTCTTACCGGTCTTTGGCTGTGCCACGATAAGGCCACGCTGTCCTTTACCGATTGGAGAAAAGAGGTCTACGACACGGGCCGACAGGCTGTCGTTGTTACCGCTGCAAAGAGTGAATTTCTCTTCTGGGAAAAGCGGAGTAAGGTTATCGAACGACACGCGGTCACGTACAAGTTCGGGCGATGCACCATTGATGCGGTTCACCTTTACCAACGGGAAATATTTCTCACCTGCCGATGCAGGGCGTATTATACCTTCTACCACATCGCCGGTCTTGAGACCATAAAGCTTTATCTGCGACTGTGACACATAGACATCATCGGGTGATGCAAGATAGTTATAATCGGACGAGCGCAAGAAACCATAGTTGTCTGGCATTATCTCAAGCACACCCTCCACCCTGAGCACATCGGCAAAGTCATACTGCTGCTTTACGGGAGCCGGTTCCTCATTATTCTCCTGACGACGCTGGCCACGCTGGTTACGCTCATTGCGTTTCTGTTCCTTGTTGCTCTTGTCGAATTTGCCCACAAGTTCCGATGGCAACTGCACAGACTCACTTGGAAGATCCTCTATTGCCACAAAAGCCTCGCCTTGGCTCTCCTGCACACTGTTCTCTGCAGGAATCTCGACAGCCTCAACAACCTCCGCTGGTTTTTCAGCCTCTTTTTTGGGCTTACGGCCACGTTTCTTTGGAGCCGGCACCTCTGTTACAGCATCATCTGCCTTATCCACAGCCGGAGCCTCCATAGCCTCTGTCGTAACAGCCTCGACTTTTACAGGCTCAACAGCAGCTTCCTGTGCCGCTGCATTCTTTGGTTTGCGGCCACGTTTCTTTGGAGCTGGAGTTTCGGCAACCTTCTCTGCTGCGGGAACTTCCGCTGTTTTTTTCGCCACAGGCACCTCTACAATCGGAGCAACAGTATTCTCTGCCACAACAGGTTCATTCTTTGGAGCTTCAGCTTTTGGAGCAGCTGCCTGCTCCTTCTTGGCCTCGTTCTTATCCAACTTCACCGCCTTGTCACCGGTAGCTGTGTAAACCTTGCTTGGAGCATCGTTGTGTATACGGTGACGACGATGCTCACGACGGTTCATCCTGTTCTCTTCCTTTACTACAGCAGGTGCACCTGCCTTGCTGTTCTGCATAGCCTGGCCGTCAAGTATACGATAAATCAACGAATCACGGTCGAGCGACTTGATTCCCTTGATACCCAGTTCTTGAGCTATAGACTGCAAATCGGCAATCTCCTTGCTCCTCAATTGTTCTATATGATACATAAGTTTGAATATGGCACACTACATCCAACAAAGGCGAATGTCCACAAATTGAAATCTATAAAGATTAATGAATTATTTTATCGGAAAACGCAAAGGAAAGACTCCCTTGCCCACTGTATTACAATGCAAAGATAACGGTTTTGTTTAAAAATGTATGCACAAATTGCCATTTTTTTACATTTTCGCACTCTATTTAGCTATATTTATATGTAAAAACTTTGACTGCGGGGAGAAATTACGCCCCACAGCCAAAGTATACAAGAAACCGGCAAACCGGTTACATTCCGTTGATTTCGTTTATATATTGAAGCACCTCGTCGCGCCCCACAGCACTTTCCGACGAGGTGATGAAGACCGGCGGCAACTCCTCCCACTCCTCAAGGAGGCGTTTCTTGTATGCCGCCACATTGCTTGCAAGAGCCGTTTTTGTAAGTTTGTCGGCTTTGGTAAAGATTATCGAGAACGGGACACCGTTCTCTCCTAACCAGGTGATGAATTCAAGATCTATTTTCTGCGGTTCGTGACGGCAATCGATAAGTACAAACAACAGTGTCATCTGTTCACGGTCGAGTATATAACTTGATATTATCTCCTGCAGTTTCTCACTCTGCGATTTGCTGCGCTTCGCATAGCCATAGCCTGGAAGGTCAACAAGATACCACTCATTATTTATAATGAAATGGTTTATAAGCAGTGTCTTACCAGGGGTTGCAGATGTCATTGCCAACTTTCTGCGCCCTGTAAGCATATTTATAAGACTTGATTTTCCCACGTTCGAACGTCCTATGAATGCATATTCCGGCTTCCCATCCTGTGGACACTTGCGCACATCACTGTTGCTTATCACAAACTCCGCGCTCTTTATTACTGGCTTGTTCATCTTTACATTTACATATATTTTAATGCGAAGATACAACGATAATCAAAAAAACACAAGTCCCGACAACCAAACAGAGCTGTAGAATTGAAAAAATATCACTATCTTGCACGGCAAATATACATTGGCAAGATGCAGCACCGCAACACATTTGTAATTTCCCGTGCATTGAGGAATTTCCTTAGTGCATCGATAATGACCTCACTCGCAGGACAGCTTGCGGTGACTACCGACGCCGTCATTGTGAGCCACATGATTGGCCCCGATGCAATATCCGCGATAAATGTGGTCATGCCGTTGACCATGCTTTTCAGTTGCGCAAGTATACTGATTGGCCTGGGCGCAGGAATCCTTATCGCCCGCGCCATAGGCAACCACGACAACAAGCGCATATGCCGGATATTCACGACCTCGCTCATCCTGCTAACCATTGCGGGAGTAGCCGTATCGGCCCTGACATACTTCAATTGCGGCACAATCATAGGTGCAATATGCGACAACCCGCGTATTGCCCCGCTCGCGCTTGAATATGCCGAGGTGACAACCGCCGGTGCATTCTTCCTTATCCTTTCCAACGGAATAAACTATTTCGTAAGCACCGACGGCAGCCCCTCACTTGTTGCAAAAGGTGTCGTAACCGCCTCCATTGCCAACATATTGCTCGATATCTTTTTTGTGCATCTGTGGGGTATCTCCGGCTCGGCACTGGCAACCGTCGCACATTACGTAATCACATTGCTTATTGTATCGACACATTTTTTCAAAAAGAGCAGTTCATACCGCCTTGTAAATCCACTTAAAGGAATTGGCGGGTACATTGCGCGCAACATCTACGAAGGTTTGCCTCTCATGCTCGGCAACCTCATCCTCGGCAGTGCCGTATTCATCATAAACAGCATGATACTTGGAGCGGCAGGAGCCGACGGCATGTACATCTGGACCGTGTGCCTGCAGGTACTGATGATAACGTTTGTGGTACTCAACGGAGTGGGCAACGCAATGCTCTCCATTGGCGGCGTGCTTGTCGGCGAGAAGGACTACCGCGGAGTACGTATTCTCACAATACTCTCTATAAAGCTCGTATGCGGGGTGCTTGCGCTCTTCGTGCTGTTTGTGCTGCTGTTCCCCGAGGCACTCGCCTATATGTTCGGTGCAGACACAGACGGGATGAACGTAGAAGTAAATGCACCATTGCGCATATTCTCACTGTTGCTGATACCATTTGCCGTTACGCTGATAATGCGTTTCCTGTTCCAGATTCTTGAATACCGTGTATTGAGTCTTGCACTCTCCGTGGGGCAGCTGGTAGGCATTATAATATCCCTGTGGCTCTTCATAGAATTTAACCCCGAAGACCTGTGGTGGAGTTTCCCAGTGTCGGCAGTATTGCTTATACTGTTCCAATTTGGTGCCACCTATGCGATGAGCCTGAAAAAGAGAGGCATATCACCGGTAACCCTTATACCGCACGATTCTACGATTGCAGACTCAACAAGTTTCTCGTCCGGATATAGCGAAGATAGCATTCTGAACGCCATTGAAGAGATAAAGAGATTTCTTGGACTGCATGGTATCCCCAAAGAAAGTGTCGATAAAAACGTACATTATTGCTGCAAAGCGATGAACGAACTGCTAAAATACACCGACAAAGGCAAACGCAGTTTCGACATACACATACGCATTGCAGGAGAAGAGATACACACGGTACTTCGCGACGCTGGCAAGCGTATAACCATTCTGCTGCCCGAAGATGGGAACACTCCAAACATAGAACAAAAATATATGTACGGGCAGAATGTGATTTTCATAAAGGCATGACAATGCAGTAATACACAGCAAAGGCGGCCAAGAGGCCGCCTTTGCTGTGTATTACTGTGTAATTTTGATTCCCACAAAGAATGTCCTCGGCTGCGTAGGACCATAGAAATATCCCGAGTCGCGGAACTCACCTTTGTCAAGGTCCTTCTGGAAGCTGTCAAGGATATTCTGTACCCCGGCATTGACCTCAAGATTTATATGGTCGTGCAATACAAAGGTATATGCAGTCTTGAAGTTCAGGTCAAAGAAGTCGGGTGTTGTCTCCATGCAATCATTTTCAATGTAACCTGCATAATGGGGTACAATCATGGAACCTGTATATGTACCCGAGAGCGAGAGGTCAAGACGTTTGAGCGGCGAAGACGTCAGCGTAAAATAACCGTAATAGTCGGGAGTACGCATCATACGCTTTGTTGTGAGAGCCTCGCCGTCGACCTCAGTCCAAGCCTCAGCACTCTTGTAACGGCTCTGCTGTGCGGTAAAGCCCACCTGCAACGAGACATCCTTTCCGTGCGCAATCTTTGCATCGATGTTAGCACCATACACACGCGCGCCGTCACCGTTGCGTCGCTCCTTCATGGCAAAGCCGTCGGCGTTTGTACCCACATCCTCAAGAATGAAGACATTGTTCAGGTCGGTGTAGAAACCTTCCAGAAGTATATTTGCCTGCCAGTGACCGAACTTTGTTGTCCAGTCGACAGAGCCGCTGAAACTGTTGGAACGTTCCTCCTTGAGATTGTCGGCAAGGGCAATCTGCACACCCTCACCTCCTACGGCCGTAACGTGCAGGTCCTCGTCATATGCCTGCGGTGCACGGAAGCCTGTTGAATAGGTCAGTCGCGCCTGGAAGTCACGGTTGGGTTTGAAAAGCAGGTTGACACGTGGGCTGAAGATAGGATTATCAATAAGGTTATGCTTGTCGAGACGCAGACCCACCAGCAACGAGAAGAGGTTCATATTCCACTCGTTCTGGGCAAAAGCACTTGCAATACGCACATTCTGCTTCATATCACGGTTGTAGCCGGTCATGATGTCGTGCAGTTTGTTCTCCTGATACTCGATACCACCGGTAAAGGTCGCCGGTGAAAAGAGGCAGTTATCCATGCTGCCGGTATATGTTGCACCGGTAATCCAGGTAAGGTCATCGGTCTTGCCGTATGCGTTAGGGTCGCGCTGTGCACCATAATAGCTGTTGCGGTCGACATGCTGTACCGATGCAAAAAGCGACAGCTTGTGCTTGTAGCCCAACCAACCGATGTCGTATGTTACACCTCCGCTGTTTATGACATGCTCTGTCTGCTCGGTAATGTCGCTCTCATGTGGCTGATAGTCAAATTTATTACCGCCACGGCGCAACTCGTTGGTAGTGTGGTACTCAAGGCTCAGACGGCTGGTGTATGTCGGGCGGTAGAACGCACGCAAACCGAAAGTGTTGATATTCACCTTGCCGAGCTCCGAGAAGCCGTCACCGTCATGGTCGTATGGGTTGCGGTTGCGGTAGTTCTCATAGAGCGCAATACCGTATTTGTTATCTTTGGACACCAATGACGCATTGGCACCTACACTCTGCTCCCACGCATCGCCACCGTAGCAGGCGAGGTTGCTTGTCACAGAGAAAGAGTTGCTCACAGGATCCTTTGTGATGATATTTACAGTACCGCCCACAGCGTTGGCACCGAAAAGTGCCGAACCGCCACCACGGACAACCTCCACACGCTCAATCATATTCACCGGAATCTGCTCAAGGCCATAGACACCGCTGAGCGCACTCACCACAGGACGGCTATTGATAAGCACCTGAGAATAAGGACCTTCAAGACCGTTTATACGCACCTGCGGAAAACCGCAGTTCTGGCAGTTGTTCTCAACACGCAAACCTGTGATATAATTGAGACTCTTTGCAAGGTCAAGAGAGTTCACAGCATCGAAAAGGTCCATAGAAGCCACCGACACAACCACAGGAGCATCCTTGCGGCTTATGACATTGCGGTTAGCCGACACGACAAGCTCATCCATAACAACATCCTCCGTCTTAAGTTTGAAGTGTATTACAGTTGTGAAATCCTTGCTCACGACAACCTCCTTTGTCACGGTTGTGTAACCTACCGCCGACACGCGCAGATGATACTTGCCTGCCGCAAGATTGCGGAACTCGAACTGTCCCTCCTCATTGCTCACGGCACCGTCGCCCGTCTCCTCAATGTATATTGAGGCAAAAGGGATGTCCTCCTCCGTATCATACTCAATTACATGTCCCATAATCTTATTACCATCTTTTATCCCAATGTTGGCATAAGCAGTAAAAGAAAGAAGACTGAAAAGACTGATGAAAAAAAGTAAAAATTTCCTGTACATATATTATAATTTTATCCTCCTTTTAACAAAAGACGTGCAAAATTATACAAAACAGTATTGCCGGGAAATAACAACATGTTGCCAAAAGCCACCGTTCACATAGTTGAATTAATTATTTTTTAATAAAGCATCTCAACATAAAAACATAAATAGTACTATATGAGCAATCGACTGCACAACATTTTGTAACAATTATTTTGCATGCAATAACTTTTTGTCATACTTTTGTGAGTTACCTTAACAACATTGTATATTAACTTTACAAAAGCAACTTTATATGAAGAAAACAACTACCCTTTTAACATTTATCCTGTTTTTTGTTGCAACGGTATTTGCAGGCCCAGTAGACCCTGACAAAGCCCTTGAAATAGCAAATTCTTTCTGGAGAGGCAACTCCTTGAGCGGTAAAAAGGCTGTGACGCTGCAGCTTGCCCCCAATGACGCCATGGCGAAGAGCGGCAGCCGCCTGACCATTGATGAGGGCGATGCCCAGTATTATCTCATTACCCCCGAAGAGGGCAACGGTTTCGTCATCGTATCGGGTGAGGACCGCTTGTCGCCCATCGTAGGCTACTCAACCGGAAGCACTGCCGGAGAGATGCCGCAGGCACTTGTCGACTGGCTTGCCGAGTACAGCAGCTATGTGGATGACATCCGTGCCGGAAATATCGAGCCGGCCATCACAACCGGTGCCACAGGCCCTGCCATTGCACCCATGCTAAAGACAAGCTGGAACCAGAGTGCACCATATAACAATTTATGTCCTACCATCAATGGTCAGAAGACACCTACAGGCTGTACTGCAACCGCCATGGCACAGGTAATGAAGTACCACAACTGGCCTGAAAAGCCTATCAAGGCTATCACTTGGAACAATAGCGCTACAGGCAAGCAGGAGACTGTAGATATCACAAAAAACACATACGATTGGGACAATATGCTTCCCCACTACCGTAACGGTTACAACTCGGCACAGGCCCGTGCTGTTGCACAGCTGATGTTCGATGTGGGACGTGCCATCAACAGTACATACGCTCCGGCCGGCACAGGAAGCGCCGATATCTATGCATCAAGAGCCCTCGTGAATGTATTCGACTACTCACCGCAGATAAAGCTCTTGAGAAGAAGCGAGTGCACATACGAAGAGTTCTTCACCGCCATCCGAGACAACCTTGAGGCAGGCCTGCCTGTCCTGCACTACGGACACGGCCAGTCATACGCTGCAGGACACGCTTTTGTATGTGACGGTATAGACGCCAATAACCTTGTGCACATTGACTGGGGTTGGGACGGTGCATACAACGGATATTTCGATATCGGCTCAATGGCTCCAGGCGGTTCGGGTATCGGTGGCGGCCAGGACAGATACAATGTGGGCCAGACCATAATGATAAACATCAAGCCACGAACTGCCGAAGAGGCCAACAGACAGGGCGACCCGACACTTTATGTCTTTGACCCCGTAAACCCGGCAACCAATTCTTCCCTTGACGAGTACACAGCAAGGTTCTCGGCAGGAAATGCAAAGTTAAGGATGGTGGGATATTTCCTCAACTGGTCACACTCTACTTATAACATACAGTATATGATCTCTGTCACAAGTGCAGATGGCCTATACAACAGGATGCTTCAGGGAAACAGTGATGTAGAAGTCCAGTTCGAGAAAGCAACCGGGTACTACATAGACCTCAACGTAAACAATTCCAACAAGAACAATCCAAATTACCTCAGCGAGGGCACATATTATATTGAGATATATTACAAGGATGCCGATGGCAATAATGTAAAGATGAAGGGCGAGCCCAACTGCCTTAAATTAGAGGTGGGTGCGACAAACGTAAAACTAAGCAGAGCACTGCCTGAGATTGAACTCACCGATTTCAAATTCAGAGAGGCTCCGGTGTATCCCAATGACAATATGGTATTCGACATTGCCTTGAGAAACAACAATGCCCACAATGCCACAGTTGTAGTTGTACCAATCGTGAACAAGCTCAATGGCGAGACTGTAGTCAACAGCGATACTCTATCAAACCATGGTATCCTCATCAACGTGTTCGACAACACTGACTTCCTTGCGACATACACTGTACCCAATGGCATAACCGGCAGCGGAGACCACTACATCTCATTTGCATACGATATCAGGAACTGTTATGTCAACCATGAAGTCAAAGTCGAGAACATGAAGCTCAAGAGCATTACCGGCAAGAGTTCTACATTCTACATAGAACAGGTTCCGGAAGGTCCTATACCCACTGTGATATCAATCTCAACACCTGACATCGTGGTAGGACGCAAGCTCACAGTGACAGCCAACGTAAAGAATGCCGCATATACCGACAGCCCTTACTCCGGCACCATCGGTCTTTTTGCCGAGAAAGACGGCAAAAGCATACTCTTAGCCGAGAAACAGGTTACCAATCTCGCACGTAACGCATCGACATCATTGTCTTTCACTTCCGAGGACTATTTCCCTGCGCTCACCGTGGGCACTTACAGCACATACATATGCGAATTTGATGGTGAGAGTTGGAAAAAGATTGCAGGAAACGGTACTTACACCTTTACCCTCAATGAGGCAGCAACAGGTATACCTTATGTGTGCGACAACATTGTTGTAGGCAATGACAATACAGTCGCGAAAGGTGACAGCGTTGATCTTAAGACAACATTCGGATGCGAATTCAGCGATTTCGAAGGATATATAAGAGTGAATGTACTCAACGGCATAACAATGGTTCTGAGAAGCGACTACATTCCCATTTCAATGACCAACGGCAGCACACTTGAGATGAATATCAGATGCATGTGCGGCAAGACTGCACCGTTGGGCCAGCGTATCGTGAGCATAGCCTATTATGACAACAACAAGCGTCAGCTTGGTCACGTGTCAAACAACAGCATCAATATCCCCGATAATGGTTTGTTCCTAGTGACCGACGGCACAGGCATTGAGAACATCTCCGACAGCGGCATCACATTGAATGAAGCGAACGGATGCATCAACATTGAGGGTGTAGCAGAAGGTGCTATAATCAGCGTATTGGGTGTTGACGGAACAACCGTATATAACGGTACAGCAACAACCATCGCTGTAGAGAGCGGTCTTTACATTGTAACAGTTGAGCAGGAGGGTAAGCTCCACGCAGCGAAAGTACTGGTCAAGTAACAGACAACAACCGATAAATAGACAAAGAGGCTTCAACGAAGCCTCTTTGTCTATTATTTTAACCGCTGAATCCCCTTTTTTCAACCAAAAAGTTGTCATTCTGCCGACATAGAACTAATTTAGCACAAAATATTAAAATAAACACGTATGAAAAGAGCATTCATAACAACAGCGTTCGCACTGTCACTGGTGTTCGGCTACGCTTGTGGCGGAAACGGCAAGATCAGTAAAGGAGAGTCTAAAAGAATCAAAGAGTATTTCACGCAGTCACTGCAGGATGTCGACTGCAGCTACAGCAACAACAAAAAGGTAAAGATCAAGAATATTGCAAAAGCACGCGCCGCAGTGTGGGAGTGTTGGAAAGAGGCAGTCGACAACTACAGCGAGGAGAAGCTGATTGCCCCATTCAGCATCAATGAGCCACGCGACACAGGCTACTGGCACCTTCCCGAGGCTTTGGAGCCCGATGCGACAATGCCATACTATTTCATAGAAAAAGGCGAGCAGCCTGCTGCCGGTTATCCGCTTTTCCTTTATATGCACGGCTCGGGCCAGAAGAAAAGCGAATGGGAGAACGGTTTCAGACTATGTCATAGTTATGATGATGCTCCATCACTGCATTTCATACCACAGATACCGAACGGATACGGCGAGTTTTACCGTTGGGCTATCCAGAGTAAGCAATGGGCATGGGAGAAACTTCTGCGCCTTGCATTCCTCAACGAGAACATCGATAAGAACAGAATCTACTTCTACGGAATTTCAGAGGGTGGTTACGGTAGCCAGCGCCTTGCATCGTTCTATGCCGACTACCTTGCAGGTGCAGGTCCTATGGCCGGTGGAGAACCTTTGAAGAATGCTCCTATGGAGAACCTTGCAAACATCGCATTCTCTTTGCGTACAGGAGAAATGGACTACGGATTCGGCCGTAACACAATGACCGACAATGCAGCAAAGACCATTGCCAAGCTCGCCGAGGAGCACCCAGGCCTCTACAAGAACTTCATTGAGATTGTACCGGGAATGGGGCACGGCATCAACTACGAGACCACAACACCATGGTTGAGCAAGCACACACGTAACCCACACCCCACATATTTCTATTGGGAGGACTATGACATGTACGGACGTCACCGCACAGGTTTCTACAACCTGCGCGTGAACGAGACATCACGCACTAATGACGAGGAGCGCACATGCTATGAGGTGAAGATCAGCGGCAACACAATAGAGATGACCGTAAAGAACGCCACATACACCACAACCAGTTCACTCTACAATATCCCCATGTTCTTTGAGCGCACATACCAGCCTGCAACAAAGGGCAACGTGACACTGTTCCTCAACGAGGAGCTATTTGACCTCACACAGCCTGTAAAGGTTGTCGTAAACGGCAAGGAAGCCTTCAACGGCAAGGTACAGCCCACAATAGAGGCTATGGTAGAGAGCTGCGCCGAGTATTTCGACCCCGAGCGAGTATTCCCTGCAAAGATTGACGTCGAGATAAAATAAACGGCCTTCATAGATGAACCAGGAGTATCCATCGGCACTGCTCGAGAGAGCCGTGAAGGAGTTCACCAAGCTGCCGGGCATAGGGCGCAAGACTGCGACCCGCCTTGTATTGCATCTGCTGCGCAAGCGCGAGGATGAGGTTGCAGGCTTCTCCGACGCCATCATAACCCTTAAACGCGAGGCAAAATACTGTACAGAGTGCCACAGCATATCGGACACAGACATTTGCCCCATCTGCGCCAACCCAATGCGCGACCACAGCACCATCTGCGTAGTGGAGAATATACAGGATGTGATGGCTGTGGAGAACACAATGCAGTACCGCGGCGTATACCACGTTCTGGGTGGTGTTATATCACCCATGGACGGAGTATCGCCCAGTGATCTACAGATAGAGAGCCTTATCAACCGTGTGGCGGCAGGTGAGGTAAAAGAGATAATCCTTGCACTGAGCTCAACAATGGAGGGTGACACCACGAACTTCTACATCTACCGTAAGCTACAGCAGTACGATGTAAAGCTGTCGGTCATTGCACGCGGAATATCCGTAGGTGACGAGCTTGAGTATGCCGATGAGGTGACCCTCGGCAGTTCAATAAAGAACAGGACACCTTTTACAGGTAAAACAATATAAAAAATGGACGATAAAGAGATACTGAAATCACTTAGAATAAACTACATATTTTCTGTCCTCGCTGCACTCATGGTCATTGTAGTATTCGAAACCGGAGTGGTAGCAAAGGATGCCCTCGACAGCCTTCTTTCATCAAGCTGGACATACATACTGCAAGTAACAGCCGTAATGGTTACCGTACTGTTCATCCCCATTGCCATTAAAGGCTTCACAAGCAGCCTCAGCAAGGCTTTGGGATGCAGTGACGATGAGTTCAAGAAGCTGTTTGCAAAGAAAAGCATACAAAGAATCTTTCTTATCTTCATAGCGTTGCTGCTGAATATATTCATATATTACGGGATAGGTTACAACGGTTCGCTCTACTGCGGCCTGTTCGCATTCGGAGCGTTGCTGTACAGCTACCCCACCAATATGGTACTCAACGACTACCTTGAGCAGAACAGCCAGGCCAGAAAAGACAAGAAATAAGAAGTCCAACAACCGCCAACAATGAAACTATCGGTAATAATTGTAAACTACAAGGTCAAGCACTATCTTGAACAGTGCCTTCGCTCAGTAGCCGAGGCATCAAAGCGGATTGCCGTAGAGGTCATTGTGGTGGACAACGCATCGGGTGACGGCTCTGTAGAATACCTTAGTGAACGCTTCCCTGATATCACGATCATTGCCAGCGAGAAGAATCTTGGCTTTGCCCGTGCCAACAACCTTGCCATACGCAAAAGCCATGGCGAGTACATACTGTTGCTGAACCCAGACACCATAGTTGCCGAGAACACCTTTACTGATTTCATCGGGCTTATGGAGCGTCACCCCGACGCTGGAGGCTGTGGAGCATATATGTTGCACACCAACGGCTCTTTCGCGCCAGAGTCGCGCCGAGGCCTGCCGACACCATTTGTAGCATTCTGCAAGATGTCAGGTCTGGCATCACTCTTCCCAAAGTCACGCACATTCGGGCGCTATTATATGAGTTACCTTGACAAGAACAAGGAGAACCGAATAGAGATAATGTCAGGAGCCTTCATGTTCCTGCGCCACGAGGCGCTTGACAAGGCAGGTCTGCTCGACGAGGATTTCTTCATGTACGGCGAGGATATCGACCTCTCTTACCGCATACTAAAGGCCGGCTACAACAACTATTTCCTGCCCTCGCGTATACTGCATTATAAAGGGGAGAGCACCGTAAAGAGCTCTTACCGCTACGTACACACATTCTACCAGGCGATGGAGCTGTTCTTCAACAAGCACTACTCACACTACTCACTGCTGCTGAAATTGCCTATCAAGCTCGCCATCTGGGGACGCGCCATGCTTGCATACATTGGCAACCAGTTCAAGCATCGTCAGGAGAACAGCCAGATACTCTACCCAATAAACTGCATTGTGATAGGCAACTCTGAAGCCACTGAACAGGTACGGGCAATACTTGCAGAGCATTACGGCAACAGCAAACATACATATATCGACGGCAACCACCAGAGCCTGCCTCAGGGACACCACACACAAGGAATAGACCTCAGCAGCTATGACACTGTGGTATACGACACAGGAGCATACAGCTACGGCACCATATTGGAACTGCTATCGCATGAGGGAACAAAACGCCTGCGACTGGGAACATACTCCACCGATACACAGATACTGATAACAGACGGTGCAATACACCACTATAGCAAGTAAAATGAGAGACCAATGGCTTAAAGATGACATCGTCAGCCTGCGTTCCCCCGAGCCTGAGGACCTGGAGCTGATGTACGCGATGGAGAATGACACCACCCTGTGGAGCGCCGGCAATGCCACACTGCCCTACTCGCGCTACACCCTGCGTGCATACCTTGAGCAGAGCAAACAGGACCTTATAACAGAACGTCAGGCACGCTTTGTGATAGAGACAGCAGAAGGAGAGAGAGCCGGAATGATAGACCTTGCCGACTACGACCCCATAAACAGCCGCGCCGAGGTTTGCATCGGCATCCTGGGAAACTACCGCAGCAAAGGAATCGCCACACATGCCCTGCAGTTGCTGTGCAATTACGCGACAGAACGCCTGCATCTTCACCAGTTATATGCATACGTGCCGGTTTGGAATGAAGAAAGCATAAGACTTTTTGAAAAATGCGGCTTTGCAAGCAATGCCACACTTAAAGATTGGATAAGAGAAAAAGGAGAGTACGCCGATGTCATTTTAATGCAAAAAACAGAGTAAGAACCCTATTTTTGAGGAAAAATCAAAAAAAATGCACTAAAAACGAAAAAAAATTCGCAAAACATTTGCAGATTCAAAAAAAGTCCTTACCTTTGCACTCGCTTTGAGACACGAACAAAGCAGAAAAACATAATGGTGCGTTAGTTCAGTTGGTTAGAATATCTGCCTGTCACGCAGGGGGTCACGGGTTCGAGTCCCGTACGCACCGCAAGAAGAAACCGAAAGGTTTCTTCTTTTTTTATACACTCTCCCCGTGACCCTGGGTCAGGGTTCTTTGGGATCAACGTAAAATTCTGAGGGATTTCATTTTTACGCATATAATTTTGCCAGTCTGAAAAGGAAAAAATCTTTATCTTTTACCCCTCTGAATTGTGCTCTGAAAGCCTTGATTTTAGAGTTGAAACTTTCCGATGCAGCATTTGTAGAACGCTTGTCAAAGAAGTTTAGAATTCTCTCATAATGCATATATATGGTTCTCACAACCTTTGCAAATGCTGTAAACCCGCTTCTCTCCACCCTGTCATACCACCTTGCCAGCATTGTGTATGCGACACCTTTGGATTTTGCGCAGTGATACACCTGACCCAGCCCCATCGCCAGATAATATGCCTTCCTGATATCCGGATACTCACGGAAAAGTATCCTTGCCCTTTCCTTCTGCTCACTGCTCCATAGGCTCTCTTTCTTGTAGAGCAGATAAATGCTCCTTACCAGCAACTGTGCTCTTGTATCCCCGTTTTCAAAAACGGCAGGCTGATAGGTCCTTCCTTGTACCTTGGCTTTAAGTATTTCCCTGTTCTCTTCGTCCAGCGCTTCCCACCTTGCCTTGATGCGCATGTCTTGCAACGCCTCAAATGCCAGCTGTTGTACATGAAAACGGTCTATGACCTGCCTTGCTACGGGGAAACATGTGGAGGCTATCTTCGCCATATTGGCAGCCATATCAAGAGTTATCTCCCTTACCTGGAAGCGACGCCTACGTGAGAGTTGCAATAACGCCCTGCATACATCTTCTGTGCGAGTACCCTTGATGATTGCTATAATGGAACCCTTGCCGCCTTTTCTTTCCTTATTTATGAGAACCGTGTATAGTTCTCCGCGTGAGAGGCATACCTCATCCAGTCCCACGTATGCACCAATGTTCTTCTCAAAGAGAATCCAATCCGATGCATGAGGCAACTGCTCCCAGTCATGGTATCCGCTCAAATGGTCACGGTACTGGCGCTCCAGTTTA
>CALCYA010000113.1 GCA_937906165.1 uncultured Bacteroidales bacterium
TTTCATGCCTTACGACATTTCATTGCAATAGTATTTTCGCTCTGTTACTCTCTTTCCTAAATCACTCAACTTTTTGCTTAGCCCCCAGACTTTGCCGGTGAGCTGTTATACTGGCTTAAAGGCGGTTATATATCATTAACCGATTCCTGTCTGATAGCCCTCAAAGGGGCTTTTTTTATTGTTTTTGCATAGTATTATATTTCAGGTGCTGTTATGCACGAAAAATTATTAAAATAATTTAAAACAACTGTTTAGAAATACGGAAATTTTTCTCTAAATTTGTAACGGATAATGTATTAACGTAACTCAATTTATATGCACAGAGTCGTAAAAATTTCTAAGGGATTGAATATCAATCTGAAAGGTGCTCCGGTGGCAGAATTTACTTCAGTTGCTCCGGCGAAGCTTTATGCTTTGATGCCTGCCGATTTTACACGTGTGACTCCAAAGGTTGTGGTTAAACCCGAGGATAAGGTGAAGGCAGGTGATCCTTTGTTCTTTGATAAGGAAAATCCAGAATTGCAATTCGTTTCGCCCGTTAGCGGAACAGTTGTAGCGGTTAACCGCGGTGAGAGAAGACGCGTTCTAAGCGTAGTAGTAGAGTCTGACGGCAAGTTCGAGTCAGTGGAGTACAAGGCAAAGGATGTCCTTTCGCTTTCAGCTGACGAGGTTAAGGCTGACCTCTTGAAGGCCGGTCTCTTCGGTTTCTTCCGCCAGCGTCCTTATGATGTGATTGCTGTTCCCGGTGACACACCACGTGCAATCTATGTTTCGGCATTTGACTCTAAGCCATTGGCTGTGAACTTCGAGATTGCTCTCAAGGGTAATGAGGACGATTTCCAGACAGGTCTTGATGCGCTTTCACGCATCGCTCCTGTTCATTTGGGTATCTGCGCTTGTCAGAAGTCTGCAGCCCTGAATGTTGCCAAGAATGTCACTACAACAATCTTCAAGGGTCCACACCCGGCAGGTAACGTAGGCGTGCAGATCAACAAGACTGCTCCAATCAACAAGGGTGAGATCGTATGGACTATCGGTGCCGAGGAGGTAATCTTCATCGGTCGTCTCTTCAATAAGGGTAAGGTGGACTTTACACGTACAGTCGCTCTTGCAGGTAGCGAGGTCAAGAATCCTTCTTACAGCAAGATGATTCTGGGTGCGCAGATAAGTAACCTCGTTGAGGGCCGTCTCGATAACAAGTATGAGCTCCGCATCATTGACGGCAATGTGCTCACTGGCAAGAAGACAACTGCTGACGGTTTCCTCGGTGCGTTTTCTACCGAGATTACTGTTATCCCTGAGATTATGGGCGGTGCCGAGATGCTCGGTTGGATTGCTCCACGTTTCTCAATGTTCAGCACAAGCCGCAGCTATTTCAGCTGGCTCTCTCCAAGCCGCAAGTACACCATCGATGCCCGCATCAAGGGTGGTGAGCGCCACATGATCATGTCCAACGAGTACGACAAGGTATTCCCTATGGATATATATCCCGAGTACCTGCTCAAGGCAATCATTACAGGAAACATTGACAAGATGGAGCAACTCGGTATCTACGAGGTGGCTCCTGAGGACTTTGCTCTTTGCGAGTTTGTCGATTCATCTAAACTTGAGATACAGCGCATTGTACGCGAGGGCTTGGACAAGCTCCGTGCCGAGATGTGTTGATGAGGTTTAATGCAAAATAAAATTAGTCATATGAAATTTTTGAGAAATTATCTGAATAAAATTAAACCTAACTTCGAGGAGGGTGGTAAGCTCCACGCTTTCCGCTCGTTGTTCGATGGTTTCGAGACATTCCTGTTCGTGCCGGATGATACTTCGAAGAGTGGTGTCAATATCCACGATGCAATCGACAGCAAGCGTATCATGTCGCTCGTTGTTCTGGCACTTGTGCCTGCTCTTCTTGTGGGTATGTACAATATCGGTCTTCAGAATGCGCTCGCAGCAGGTACTGCCGAGACTACAGGCTGGTTCGAGATGTTCGTCTTCGGTCTTCTCGTTACACTGCCCAAGATCGTTGTTTCTTATGTTGTAGGTCTCGGTATCGAGTTTACGGTAGCACAGTGGAAGAACGAGGAGATCCACGAGGGATTCCTTGTTTCAGGTATCCTTATTCCAATGATTGTTCCTGTCGGCTGTCCTCTGTGGATTCTTGCCCTTGCTACAGCATTTGCGGTAATCTTTGCCAAGGAGGTATTCGGCGGTACAGGTATGAACATCGTTAACGTGGCTCTCATTGCCCGTGCGTTCATTTTCTTCGCTTATCCTTCAGTTATCTCAGGTGATACCGTGTGGGTGGCTACAGAGTCAATCCTCGGTTTCGGCTCAGACGTGGCTGTTGACGGTTACACTTGCGCTACAGCCCTCCAGCACGTTGCCAACGGCGTTGAGGTTGTCGGTGCTTCAGGTGCACAGCTCTCGGTATGTGACATGCTTTTCGGCTTTATGCCCGGTTCAATAGGTGAGACAAGCGTTGTGGCTATTGCTCTCGGTGCTCTCCTTCTCCTTTGGACAGGTGTTGCAAGCTGGAAGACCATGCTCAGCGTATTCGTGGGTGGTATCGTGATGCTCTTCGTGTTTGCCGACAGATTGCCCGAGGCTATGCCTTTCTGGCAGCACTTGCTCCTCGGCGGTTTCTGCTTCGGTGCAGTGTTCATGGCTACAGACCCTGTCACATCGGCACGTACCGAGGTCGGTAAGTACATCTACGGTTTCGGTATCGGTGCAATGACAATACTTATCCGTGTACTCAACCCCGGTTATCCAGAAGGTATGATGCTTGCAATCCTTCTTATGAACGTTGTGGCACCATTTATCGATTATTGCGTTGTGCAGTCAAACGTGAATGCCCGCGCAAAACGTCTAACCAAAAAGAACTAATAGGATATGGCAGCAAAGAAATATGTATGCAAAGTGTGCGGATACGTACACGAAGGCAATGAGGCGCCCGGTGTGTGTCCTCTGTGTAAGGCCGCTGCTTCGGAATTCGAGGCCGTTAAGGAGGCCAAGAATGGCATTGACAAAAACAGCGATGTTTATGCTGTCCTCTATTCAGCAGTAGTGGTTGTTATTGTAGCATTCTTGCTTGCCGGTGTATCATCGGCTCTCAAGCCAATGCAGGACGCCAATGTCGAGCTCGACAAGAAGAAGCAGATTCTCGCTTCTCTCAATGAGAGGAACCTTGCTGATGCAGCTGCGACATACGATTCACTTATCGTGGCAGACCCAATCGTTGATGCACAGGGTAATGTGGTTGCCGAGAACGGCGGCTTCGAGGTTGCCAACGATGCAGTGAGCGAGGATAACCTTCCTCTTTATATCGCAGAGATTGACGGTGCAACAAAGTATATCCTTCCTATGACCGGTAACGGACTTTGGGGCGGTATCTGGGGCTATCTTGCTGTCAATGATGACTGCAACACAATCTATGGCGTTTACTTCTCTCATGCCAGTGAGACTCCGGGTCTTGGTGCCGAAATTGCCGGTGACAAGTTCCAGGGCCGTTTCCCAGGCAAGAAAGTGTATGGTGAGAATGGCGAGGTCGGTCTTTCTGTAATGAAGAAGAGTACTGACGCCGATTTCCATGTAGATGCCGTTTCAGGTGCTACAATTACCTGTAGCGGTGTGGATGCCATGCTCAAACTCAAGCTTTTACCATATTACAAGTATCTGAATAGCCTGACAAAGTCAGTTCCTGCATCAGTAGTGGTACCGGCTGAGCCAGTAGCTACAGACGCCAATGTTGAACCCGCAGCTACCGACGCTGCACAATTATAAGTGGAGGAATAATTATGGGACTTTTTTCAAAGAAAAATAAAGAGGCGCTCAATACACCTCTGTTCAAAGAGAATCCTGTAACAGTTCAGGTGCTCGGTATCTGTTCGGCTTTGGCTGTTACAAGCAAATTGGAGCCTGCCATCGTTATGGGTCTTTCAGTGACCATCATCTTGGCTATGGCCAACGTTATTATCTCCCTTATCCGTAACACCATCCCTATGCGTATCCGCATCATCGTTCAGCTTGTTGTGGTTGCAGCGTTGGTGACACTGGTAAGTGAGGTCCTCAGGGCATTTGCTTATGACGTGAGTGTCCAGCTCTCGGTTTACATCGGTCTTATCATTACAAACTGTATCCTCATGGGACGTCTTGAGGCTTTCGCTATGCAGAACGCTCCTTGGTCATCGTTCCTTGACGGTGTCGGTAATGGTGTAGGTTATGCGATGATTCTTGTTATCGTTGCATTCTTCCGTGAGTTGTTCGGTTCAGGAACGCTTTTCAACTATCCTATCGTTGAGAAGCTCGGACTTTATGATTGCGGTTATCTTAACAATGGTCTTATGCTCATGACTCCTGCTGCATTCATCCTCATTGCATGCATCATCTGGTATCATAGAGCAAAGGACAAGAGTTTACAGGAAAAATAATTTTAGATACGGTAAAGAATAATAATTATGGAACATTTCATCAGTTTACTTGTCCGCTCTGTTTTCGTGGACAATATGGTATTCGCCTTCTTCTTGGGTATGTGTTCATACCTGGCTGTATCTAAAAGCGTAAAGACTGCCATCGGTCTCGGTCTCGCTGTTGTCTTTGTGCAGGTGATTACACTCCCTGTCAACTATCTGTTGCAGACAAAGGTCCTTGCCAACGGTGCGATAGTAGAGGGCGTTGACCTTACATTCCTTGCATTCATCCTCTTCATCGCTGTCATCGCAGGTATCGTGCAGCTCGTGGAGATGATTGTCGAGCGTTTTGCTCCGGCACTTTACAACCAGCTCGGTATATTCCTTCCGCTCATTGCCGTGAACTGTGCCATCATGGGTGGTTCACTCTTCATGCAGCAGAGAATCGGTCTTCCGGCAGACAACAGCCAGGCTATCACCTGTTTTGCCGACTCTGTAGCTTTCGCTATCGGTTCAGGTCTTGGCTGGATGGTCGCTATCGTGCTCTTTGCAGCAATACGTGAGAAAATGGAGTATTGCAACGTGCCTAAGCCCTTGCGTGGTCTTGGTATCGCCTTCATCACTGTTGGTCTTATGGCAATGGCGTTTATGTGCTTCTCTGGTATTAAAATGTAATATATAAGGATATGAATACACAGTTGATTATATCAAGTATAGTTGTCTTCCTTATAGTCATCCTTTTGCTGGTGATTATACTTCTGTTGGCAAAGCGTTTCCTTTTGCCCGGCGGAAATATCAAGGTTAAGATCAACGGTGAGAATGAGGTTGAGGTTGCTGCAGGTGGTGCGCTTCTCGGTACTCTTGCCGAGAACGGTATCTTCTTGCCTTCGGCTTGTGGCGGTAAGGGCTCTTGTGGCCAGTGCAAGCTCCAGGTAATAGAGGGCGGTGGCGAGATCCTCCCTTCAGAGACCAGCCACTTCACACGCAAGGAGCAGCAGGCTCACTGGCGTCTGGGTTGTCAGGTCAAGTGTAAGAACGATATGGAAATCAAGGTGCCCGAGTCTGTTATGGGTGTCAAGGAGTGGGAGTGCGAGGTTATCTCTAACAAGAACGTCGCTACCTTCATCAAGGAGTTTATCGTTGCATTGCCTCCGGGCGAGCACATGGACTTCGTTCCGGGTTCTTACGCACAGATCAAGATCCCTACATACGACATGACATACGACAAGGATATCGATAAGTCTCTTATCGGTGACGAGTATCTGCCTGCATGGGAGAAGTTCGGTCTTCTCGGCCTCAAGTGCAAGAATACCGAGGAGACAATCCGCGCTTACTCAATGGCCAACTATCCTGCCGAGGGTGACCGCATCATGTTGACAGTACGTATCGCTACACCTCCGTTCAAGCCCGACCGTTCAGGCTTCATGGATGTTCCTTGCGGTATTGCATCTTCATACATCTTCACACTCAAACCCGGTGACAAGGTTATCATGAGTGGTCCTTATGGAGACTTCCACCCGATCTTCGACTCAAAGAAAGAGATGATGTGGGTAGGTGGTGGTGCCGGTATGGCTCCTCTGCGTGCACAGATCATGCACATGACAAAGACTTTGAAGACTACCGACCGTGTGATGACATACTTCTACGGTGCGCGTGCGCTCAACGAGGTATTCTACCTCGAGGACTTCCTGCAGTTGGAGAAGGATTTCCCCAACTTCACATTCCACCTTGCGCTTGACCGTCCCGATCCTGCAGCCGATGCAGCAGGCGTGAAGTACACAGCAGGTTTCGTACACCAGGTAATCTACGAGACATACCTCAAGGATCATGACGCTCCTGAGGATATCGAGTACTACATGTGTGGTCCTGGCCCGATGTCAAAGGCTGTTGTGAACATGCTTACCGACCTCGGTGTTGAGGAGAAGTCAATCATGTACGATAACTTCGGAGGTTAATTCCTCTTGTATTATATGCAGAAAAGCATCGCTCATTTATCGGGCGATGCTTTTTTATTGGTTAAGGGGTAAGGATCGTTTTATTGGATGAATAACGTCTATTGTATGTGTTGTTTGACTCCCTTGGAGTTTCTTTTTGATTTTGTTGGTGGCAGTTTTTTATCTTTTGATATATTGTAATTCTAAATTAATTCCTACATTTGCAGATAGATGACATAAATTATTTGCCTATGGTATAACAGGCGCAGTGTGCGCACCTTTTTTAGACATATTATTTAAGCGTTGGCTTTACTGATTGTATTCTGAAACTTAGGAAATTTCATTTATCGCAATAGGAGTAAAGTTAATGCTCGTGTTTATATAACACGGGCTTAACTATTATTCATTGCGATGGGTATCCTAAGACCTCAGAATACGAGTAATGGTTTTGCTCGTGTTTTTTTGTGTCTTTAGGTGAACCGGATGTGCGCTCTGTTTGTTATTCAATTATGCCCATTTATTATCAAGACAAAACTGACCTTAAAACTATATGCTATGATAAAAAGACTTCTTGCAAAGGCAATGCTTGCATCCATGATGCTTGCCTTTTCTCTTGTATCTTGTACCGATGATGACTCATCCTATGATTTTGCTCCTTATAAAGGACGTGAGTGGTATGGCCTATGGAATGGTGATTCGGTATTCCTCAAACTCACCTCTTCCGAAGATGCAGTCTTCTATTCAGGTAAAGGGATAGTTCCCGGTACTACGGCAAAGTACACAACACATCGCGGAATGTTCCCGTTCTCGGAGTTTGCCCTTTACTTCGATTCGGTGTTGTATAATGTCTATTATGCCCTTTTTGACCCTCACCTCAATATGGTCATCTATGGTGATTCCTTTGACATTCGCCGTGATACAGCTCTTGTAGATTGGCAGAAACCGCTTATCCCGACGGTGCCGTATAATAAACCCGAAAGGCACTGATACTCATAGAACCATTATACCATTGAAAATCCTGCCCGACTCTATGCCTAACCTGCGTGCCGAGAAGAACTCGCTGTAGCGGCTGTAGGTACAGATGCCTGCAATGTGGATATTCTCCTCGTTCAGGCCTTTGTCAATCAGTTGCAGTCTGTTGGCCTCCCAAAGGTCGATGTGCCATTTTGTGCCGCCTGTGGCAGTGGGGTAGCGTGCGGCAATTCTCTCCATCGGGAACCCGCACTCTGCGAACTTCTCGTACACCTCATCGCCAATCTCAAAGGCCTCGATGGATATGCCGGGTGCTATAACCGCCTTTATGTCGGCCGGGTTGCTGCCGTAATGCTCTTCCATTGCATCTATACACCTTTCTGCAATACATGCCACTGTACCTCGCCAACCGGCGTGTATGGCTGCTACAGCACTCTTTCGGGAGTCGTAAAGCAGTACGGGGATGCAATCGGCTGTAGAAACGCCTATGCAGGTCTGTGCAATGTCTGTGACAATGGCGTCAATACCTTCCAGTTTCTCCTTCTGCTCTTTAGGGGTGAGCGCAAGAAACTCCTTGTCTATGACTATAGTTTTGCTGCCGTGTGTCTGGCGTGGGAGAATAAGCCTGTCGTTTTTGATGCCAAGTTCGCGGCAGAGCGTCTTCCTGCATTCTGCAACGTGCTCGGCAGTGTCACCGCAGTAGTGTGTTATATTGAACCCGCCATAATTGCCGGAGCCTTCTCCACGCTTGGTAGAGAAGGCTCTTGCTCCATTTCCGATATTATATTCAAGTAGTTCCATCCTGTTATCGTCCGGGCCTGAATGTAAATGTCATGTTGTATATGCGTTCCTTGCCGTTTTCAGGGTCTTTAGCCGGTGTCCAGGCGGGCATCAGCTTTGCTACACGCATGGCCTCGGCATCCATTGCCTCGTTGCCGCTGCTTGAGGCTATCTCCATATTGCCTGGTACTCCGTCCGGGTTAATGGTTATTGAAACGGTTACCTTGCCTGTCAGGCGTCTGGCCTTGCACTCCTCGGGGTACTGCCTGTTGCTTCTGATGAACTCCCTCAAGGCTTTTTCACCGCCGGGGTATGTTGGCATGTCTTCCGTGTTCGGCACATTGAATATGCCTATACTCCTTTGGTTAATCTTTATCGGGGCAACAAGTTGCTCTGTTGGCAACTCTTCATCTTGCTCCTTTATGGTGCTTGTGGGAACCTTACCGGGCTTATTATGCTGGGCTGGCTTCTTTGTCTCTTTAAGTTCCTCTTTAGTCTTTGTGTCAATGGCTTTTCCGGCCTTGTCAGCCTTCATTATTCTCAATGGCTTGATGCTGTCAAGAGGCAAAGCGTCAACTCTGGCAGCATTATATGCGCCAGCTGTAGCCGCAAAGGCCAGTAGGGCGAGTGTAAGGTGTAACTTGCGCATGTTCCTTTATATTATCTCAAGTGCCTGCTCGATGTCTGCAATGAGGTCGTCAACATCCTCAATGCCTACAGAAAGACGAATCAGGTCTGGGTCAATACCGGCCTCTCTTAACTGTTCGTCGTTTAGCTGACGGTGTGTGTGGCTCGCAGGGTTAAGAACGCAAGAGCGGGCGTCGGCAACGTGTGTCACAATGGCAATGAGCTTTAGGCTGTCCATGAAGCGGATAGCATCTTCCTTGTCGCCCTTGACTGCAAATGCCATCACTCCGCATCCGCCGTTGGGAACATATTTCTTCGCAAGTTCATAATATTTGCTGCTTGGCAGGCCGCAGTAGTTCACCCATTTTACCTTTGGATGGTTCTCGAGGTACTCCGCAATCTTCTGTGCGTTCTCGCAGTGGCGTGGCATACGCAGGTGCAGTGTCTCAAGTCCAAGGTTGAGCAGGAACGCATTCTCCGGTGCCATCATCGCACCCAGGTCGCGCATCACCTGTGCAACCATCTTTGTTATATATGCAGCCTTGCCGAAGTTCTTTGTGTAGATAAGTCCGTGGTAGCTGTGGTCTGGCTCAGTAAGGCAGGTGAATCTGTCATGCTGTGCCTCCCAATCGAAGTTACCGCTGTCGACAACGCAACCGCCTACAGCAACTGCATGACCGTCCATATATTTTGTTGTAGAATGTGTCACGATGTCTGCTCCCCACTCGATAGGGCGGCAGTTGACCGGAGTCGCAAATGTGTTGTCAATGATGAGGGGCACTCCGTTGCGGTGTGCAATGTCAGCGAACTTCTCAATGTCAAGCACGTTCACGCTGGGGTTGGAGATTGTCTCGCCGAAGAGCGCCTTTGTATTGGGGCGGAAAGCCTTCTCAATCTCCTCGGCAGGAGCATCGGCATCAACGAATGTGACCTCAATACCCATCTTCTTCATTGTCACGGCAAAAAGGTTGTATGTGCCGCCATAGATCGTGGTAGCCGAAACAAAATGGTCGCCCGACTGGCAAATGTTCAGTATCGCATAAAAATTCGCAGCCTGGCCCGATGAGGTCATCACAGCACCGACACCGCCTTCAAGTGCATTGATCTTTGCACCTACAGCATCAACGGTGGGGTTCTGCAGGCGGCTGTAGAAATAACCGCTGTCCTCAAGGTCGAAGAGGCGTGCCATCTGCTCACTTGTCTCGTATTTGAAAGTTGTGCTCTGGTAAATGGGGAGTACTCTCGATTCGCCCTTCTTGGGCTGCCAGCCTCCCTGTACACACAATGTTCCTGAATTTAGTTTCTTTGTCATATTTGTGTTGTTTTAGTTTTCTTTATATAAATCTGTCGCGAAGATAATACTATTCATTGTGAAAATGTTTTAAATGTTCCGTTTTTTATAAATAATGTTATCGGAATCATGTGCCGGAAGATTACGTTTCCATATTTCCTGCGTATATTCTCAATAATGGACCGTTCGTCAATTCTCTTCTCCGGGGCAGTTTTTCGTGGTGTGAAAATTGATTGAAAAGTTATAAATTTGATTATCTTTGCTGAAGTGCAAAATTTGATAACTGTAGAATATAAGTAGACACAAAATATGAAAAGGATTTTTATTTATCTCATGACTACAGCCCTTTTCGCGTTGTATGGTACAACTGCTTGGGCGCAGTTGTCATCTCTTGAAAACGGCAAGGTCTATCATTTTACCTGCGGAGGGACAACCTCTGTCTCTTTGGGCGCGAGTGCAGTGGATGATGTGGCTGCTGTAGCAACTGATATCAGTGACAAGGCCCAGCAATGGCTTGTTACAAAAAACGGCAACTACTACACACTGCGTAACCTCGCAAACGGTTATTACCTGAGTGGCGCAGGAACAAGTACCGGGTGGTCTCTCTCATCAGGGAACAGTAATGAAACCAACCTCTTTGAACTTGCTACAGTAGGCGGCTCTTATAATGCTATACGTAGTAAGTCGCATAGTTCAAACGGATATGCCTGGATGCATAAGGATGCGCAGAACAATATTGTTGGTTGGGAGAACGGGGCAGTGAACAGCCAATGGACTATAGCTGCTGTAGATATCTCAGCCGACGAACTTGCAGCCAATTGGAAGTATATCGAGGAAATGCAGGGCGTAGCCGGCAATTTGTCAAGTTTCCAGAGTGCCCTTGACAATCTTTTTGCGGATAAGGCGTGCACAACCCTCAAGAAACAATTTGCGAACGTTGCGGCTATTGAGGCTGATGCCGATTATAAGACGCTTCCTGCTGTTTTGCAGGCGATGGTAAAGAAAGTGTATACCAATGATTGGACCGAGGACAATGCCGACAACTCAAAGGATGGGTGGGACAACGATTATGCCCGTAAGTTCCGCGTGCAGATGTACGAGCCGTACAGTGTGGCCGGTGCTGTAACATCTTTCCTGCGCATTAATGCCCACGCTAACAACGATAATCCCACTGGTATCTATCCGCATGAGCGTGGCATGGTATACGTTATGGTAGAGGGTGAAGTTGCAGAAGGCGCATCGCTGCGCCTTGTCGACGCTGGTGTGAACAACCGCATCGGTAATCCGTTGGGTGCCGGTGTTGAGCTCAAAGAGGGGTTGAACGCAGTCCCCTATTATGCATTGGGTGGTCACCTGTATGTGTGTTATAATGTTTCAACATATGATTCCTCTACAGGCAGTTTCCCCTATAGACTCTCCGATTTCTCTCCATTGAAGATACATATCGAAGGCGGAGCCATAAACGGTTACTATAATGCCTGTGGCGATTTCCGTGCAACATCCGAGACCGAGGACCTTTGGGGTGGTGTCGATAATGATGCCGACTGGAACTACTATGAGGAGCGTGCGAACCTGGGTGTGTTGCCATTGCTCGGTCATCGTCAGGTGCTGCTGTTCCAGCTGGAGGATACAGATGGCAACAAGGGCATGAGATCCCTGCTTACCGACTATCTTTCGGTTCCCTCTCTCCCCAATAACCGTACAAAACAGTGGAGTGACTATGGTATGGGTCTTGACCCCAATACGGGTAAGGTAAATATCATGATGGAGGCTTGGGACCGCATAATGTACTCTGAACTTGCAACATTGGGTCTTGTGAGCCGTTCGCAGCTGGATAAGATGAACAGTTTCTATCCGCGCTGGAAAAGTGACGGTACGTATGCCGAGATATACAACTATGGCAGTGCCACGGTAAACGGTGTCACGGCGACTTATCAGGAGTTCTGCGAAGGACGCGACTACAGCGAGTATTTCAATCACCATGGTGTGGCATTGGGTACAACTACCGGTTATATGTATGGTGGTTGGGACCACTGCGGTTATCACATAAACACCTTTGGTAGCATTATATCAAGTATAGCAAATGAGCCCGGTCCTACATGGGGACCTGCACACGAGATCGGTCACCAGCATCAGGGGGTAATAAACCTGAACGGACAGACGGAGGTCACCAACAACTTCTTCTCGAATGTGGCCGTGTGGTATATGGGTATGGGTACATCGCGCTACAACGGCAGCGAGGGTAATCTTGAGCACGTGCTTGCTGCGTTCAACACCGAGGACAACGACGCATATACAAACAACATCTGGGCCCTTACCCACATGTACTACCGTCTGTGGCTGTACTACCACCTTGCCGGCAACAACACACAGTTCTGGCCAAGGCTCTTTGAACTCTGCCGTCAGAAACCCATCGAGAACGGTACGTCGATAGACGGCAGCACATCTTTGCTCCGTTTCTACCAGCATGCCTGTGATGCTGCGGGCGAGGACCTTACGGAGTTCTTCCGTGCTCACGGTTATCTTGAGGTCATGGACAACCGTCTGGTAGGCGATTATACCAATGCCACATACAATGTAACCCAGGAGCAGATAGATGTTGCCGTTGCTTCGGTCAAGGCAAAGAACTATCCGGTCAATTATGCTGTGCTGCTCATCAACGACGGTACACCAGAGACTACGCTGCAGCACGACGGGGCAACGAAGCGTGCTCTTTGGGATGGAAGCGCTTCGGCCGAGCTGGGATCAGTCAATGATTTTATCGACGGGACGGTATCTGTAGGTGACTACACGGCAGAGATTTCTTCCGACGGTAATGTGACGATGAGCGGTGAGGGCGGTGTCGGATTCATTATCCTTGACAGCGAAGGCAAGATTGTGTCATTCAGCAACAAGAAGACCTTTAAGCTCAGTGATGAGGCTGCATACCTTGTGGCTACGGGCAATGCAAGTGTCAGCGTCGTGGCTTCGGACAACGAGGTGTATGAGGCCGAGGTTGACCTTACAGCGGTGCAGGGTAATCTGTTGCAGAGCCTTATTTCTAAAGTGGAGGTGTTGCCAATGGAGAGCGAGGCTGCATATACACATATAGGTTTCTATTCGGCTCCGGCTTCCGGGCCTTTGCGTGCCGCACTTGCACAGGCAAAGGAAACTGCAGAGAGCGGGATAGGAATTGCAACTGCTTACGAACTTCTCTACAACGAATATACAGCGTTGCTTGCTGCCGATCCTGTGAATGTGAAGGTGCAGTTCAATCCGTCACTCACATATACCCTCAAAAACTATGCTTATCCTTTGCGTACAATGACGGTGAGCGGCAGTACGGTATATGCAAATACAGGTGTTGACCTTTCCTCTGCTGCTGCACAGTGGCAGTTTGTTCCGACAGCAACTAAAGGCGTGTACAACGTAAAGAATATGGACGGAGACTATTGTCCTGCTATATCTGCATCTGCCGCGATGACAGTGACAAGCGACCAGAGCGATGCCGGAACATATATCCTTGAGGATTTGGGCGCAGGTCTGTGGGCTATAAGCCTTACCCCGTCGGCAAACAACAGCTCTTTCCACAGTGCTTCGAACGACAGCTATAAGGTTGTAGGTTGGAACACAGGTTCTGATGCTACAAGGTGGTATCTGACAGCAGTGGAAGCTGATGCCGATGCAAAGGCCGAGGCCGAGCTTCTTGCTTTGGTGGAAAAGACCGGGTCGCTCGTGAACTCGTTGGCGACATTTGAGAGTGAGATCGTGGAAGATGCCCTGCCCCTGCAGACAGCAGAGGGCGCCCCTTGTTACATCTGGAGCAACGCTCCGCAAAGCGATTCGCCCGTTGCCAATCTGCTCGACAATTCGTCAAGCACTTTCTTCCACTCGAACTGGAAAAACAGCACACCTCCGGCCGACGGGCTCGACCATCACCTGACCGTGGAACTTGGCACTGATAATAGCCTATCTGCTTTCAAATTCTATTATCAGGCACGCACAGGTGCGGGACTGGGCGATTATCCCAAGACCATAAAGGTGCAGGGAAGCAACAACGGTACTGATTATGTCGATATTGTAACCGTTGAACCCCGTGATGCCGACGGCGGCGTGATACAGAATGGTGCAGAGTGGACCTCGGATGTGATTGAATGTGGTATACGGTACAGCTATCTGCGTTTTATGGTCACTGTTACCACGACAAACAAGAAAACTGACGGTCACATATACTTCCACATGGCCGAGTTCAAGATATATCCCGCATCTGCATCTGCCGTGCTGAGAAACGAATATGCGGAATATGAGGGGATTATAACAACTGATAATGTCGCAGCTGCTCGGGAGGAAGCATTGCTGGCCAAGGCCATATTGGCTGATGACAGCACAACAAGCAATGAGATTGCGGAGTGTACAGCAAGCCTGCAGGCAAAATATGACGCCTTGTATGCTGAATACATGCAGGTAGTTGATTCTGAAAGAGAGAAACTCCAGGTACTTGTTACTGCTACCGATGAACTGATAGCTAAGGTGGGTGAAGCAACTGTTGTGTCGGGTAGTGATGTCAATCTTCATGGTAAACTCTATGCCCAAAGGCCCTATGAAGCCGGCGGAACAAATCACAATGACTATTCTTCTGCCGACAATGGTTATAATCTGCTTGACGGCAATACCGGAACACATTTCCACTCTGACTACAATGTGTCAACAATGGTTGTGCCACCATATATACGGGTAGACTTGGGTGAAGGTGAGAGTGTCAGCTGTTTCAGTTTTAATTATACTACACGTTCAAACGGTAACAACTGCCCACGTCGTATCGAGGTCTATGGCAGCAATGAAGCCGATGAGGCTTATCAGCTGATAAAGAGTTTTACCTCTTCCGATACCGCCAATCCGTTGCCAACGGCTTTTGCTTCATGGAGCTCCGGTGAGGTGAAGGCAACCACTGCGTATCGCTACTTCAAGTTTGTGGTTACAGAGTCGGAGAGTTCTAACAATGGCGGTCTTTTCTTTGTGATGTCGGAGTTCGGTTTCCGGAAACTTGCTTCAGTTTCGGTAACGGTGAATGAAGCGTATAAAGATATTGTTTCAGAAGAATTGCTAATAGAGACACGCAGAACCGTAGACGCTTCGGAGGTACTTTGCGGCTATGCCACCGGTGGCTTGGCTTCTGTTGCACAGCTGAAGGCGCAGCAGGCAGTGCTGCAGGCTGCATATGACGCCTTGAATGCGGCAGTAAATTCATCTGTATTGCCAGTTCCTGCAAAGTTCTATGCTCTGCGTTGCAGCTACCAGAGCCGTTACGTCTATGTGAATGAGACAAACCGCTTGCAGTGGAACGGAGAGTATGATTCTTCGTCAAGCCGTGCCGTATGGCAGTTCGAGAACGTTGATGAGGCTAAAGGCGTTTTCAGGATGAAGAGCCTGCATACAGACGGTTATCTGGGAGCATTGTCAAACAATACTCAGGCTGAGCTCGGCATTGATGCCGCCGAGGTAATTGTCTCACCGTCGGAGAGTGTTGACGGTGCAGTGGTGTTCGCTGTCGGTGACAGCGGCCTTGGCTTGCACGCTCATGGTAGCAATAATCGTGTGATAGGTTACACCAACACAGCCGAGGCCAACCACTATTATCTTGAAGAAGTATCCCCGGAGGATATACACTTCGACGTGACAATGACGGCAACATACTCATCGGTGATGCTCAACTACAACACAGTTGTTCCTGCGGGTGTTACAGCGTATGTCGCAACCGGTATTGACGGTGGACGCGTAACTCTTGAGACTGTTACGGAGGAGGGTTGTGTGCTTCCTGCTAACACGCCTGTTATCCTTTACCGCCAGGACGAGGAAAATCTTAAACGCTTTGTCTACACCGACGAGCAGGCTGTAGCCGACACTTCTGCCTCACTGCTTGAGGGACGTCTTTGTGTCGATTACATCGAATGTCTCGACGGTTATAAATACTACAAACTGCTTCTCGTGGATGGTGAGGCAAAGATGTATCACATGTATGAGGAGTTTGACAAGGACGGTACATTCGGCCCGAACGATATATACAAGTTGACCAATGACGGCGGTTACATAAAGTGCAGTGCAAACAAGATATATATGGTGTTGCCTGTGAGTGAGGCAGGGATGAGCGCTTTTGACGTACGTATAGACGGTGCTACGGGTGTTGTAGAGGTTGAAGATGTCACAGACGGCAAGGCAATATATGACTTGCAGGGCCGTAAAGTAGGTGAGATTGTAACGCCCGGCTTCTACATTATTGGCGGAAGGAAAGTGTTTGTTGAGTGAAAATTAAGTTGAAATATAAATGCTATGATTATGAAAAAGGATTATATGCACCCTCAGGCCGAGGAAGTGAATGTTGTCGCGGAATCAATACTTGCGCTCAGTACAGGCGACGGTCAGCAAGGCAGCGAGACTCCTGAGGCTACAAATGACAGGCGTGGCACTTGGGGCGATGTCTGGGGAAAGTGAACGATGAACGTTTAACGATTAACGATTGATGAATGTGGGTCCTTGTTTTATGGGGCCGGTTATAGAATAGACGCGGCAGGGAACTCCCTGCCGCGTCTATTCTATGTGTGTATCTTTTTTACAGTCCGAAAGCAATCTTGTCTATGCCGGAATAAATGAAACTGCATATACCGCACAGGATGATTCCCACAACGCATATTGTTAGGCTTGCACGTGTATAGGGGTCGCTCTTGATACGAGGTAGCGCATTGTTGCTCTCCTTCATGTACATTGCCTTTACAATCAGGAGGTAGTAGTAGAGTGATATGACGGTGTTAAGCAGCGCCAGGAACACCAGAACCTTGAAACCGGAACCGAATGCACTCATGAAGACGAAGAACTTGCTGAAGAATCCTGCGAAAGGTGGTATGCCGGCAAGGGAGAAAAGGGCCAGAGTCATAATGAAAGCAAGCTTGGGATTGCTCTTGTAGAGCCCGTTGTATGTCTCACGCTTGACGGTGTCGCCGGTCTGCCACTCAATGGCCTCGATGATTGCGAATACAGCCATGTTGGCTACTATGTAAACAATGACGTAGAACACCATGGCTGTCATTCCACCTGCATTTCCACCAATGACTGCCAACATGATGTATCCTGCCTGTGATATACTGCTGAATGCCATGAAACGCTTGAGAACGCTCTGCTTCAGAGCCATTAGGTTAGCAACTGTAATGCTGGCAAGTGAGGTGATGTAGATGATAGTCTGCCACTGCTCCATCATCGAACCGAATACCTTTACAAGCACAATGAACAGGGTGAAGACAGCTGCGCCTTTGGAAATTACCGACAGGTAAGCCGTTACCGATGTGGGGGCTCCCTGGTAGCTGTCGGCTGTCCACATGTGGAACGGGACAAGGGAAATCTTGAAGCCCATGCCTGTGAAGAACAGCACAAGTGCAAATATCTGCATAGGTGTACCCAAAAGCAGGTTGCTCATGTCTGCAAAGTAAAGCGTGCCTGTAGTTCCGTAGAGGAACGATACGCCATAGAGCATCATTGCCGACGAGAACATCGAAGTCAGGATATATTTTATTCCGGCTTCGGCCGAGTTGTGGCTGTACTTGTCGAATGCCACAAGACATGCCAGCGGCAACGATGCCAGCTCAATACCCACGAACAACAGCAGGAAGTGGCGTGCACTTATCATGAAGTACATTCCCAGCAGCGTGCTGAGCAGAAGGATATAGAACTCTCCCTGTTTGTAGAAGGTTGTAGAGCTTGTGAGCCATCTGTTTGCCTGTAGAATGACGAGCATGCTTCCGAAAGCAAGTATGGCCTTCATGAATACTATCATGGTGTTGCTCTCATACATTCCACCGAACAGCGTGAAGGAACTTCTGTCGCTCAATGTGAGTATTACAAGTACAAGTGTCGATATGCACACCAACGGGTGGAACATACGGCGGTAGTGTCCTGTAGATATCAGGTCGTACAGGAATATCACGAGGTATATGCATAGCAGGCTCACCTCGGGCCGCATCGCAAAAAATTGGATATAATTCATATAAATATAGTAGCTGTAGATTCTTGTTAATGTATTTTTGCAAGCACGTCGCCCACGCCACTGCCTACAAGGTTGCTTATCCACATTGGTGCAACACCGATGGCTATCACGCAAATGACAAGGCAGATGATTGTGAAGCGCTCATCCCAGGTAGCGTCGCTCAATTTCTTGTGCTCTTCATTCTCCGGCTCACCGTAAAGTATGCGGCCCACAACGCGCAGAATGTATACGGCTGTGATTACAATGCTTGTACAGGCGATTATTGTCACTACACGGTGGAACATGTCGTTCACCTCAAATGCACCCACAAAGATTGTCATCTCCGCAACGAATCCGCTGAATCCTGGCAAACCGAGATTTGCGAGTCCGGCAATGACGTATCCCACAGCGAGGAACGGCATGATCTTCATGAGTCCGCGCATCTGGCGTATGTCGCGTGTATGTGTGCGTCCGTAAATCATACCAATGAGTGCGAAGAACAGTGCTGTCATCAATCCGTGTGAAAGCATCTGCAATATCGCACCTGTACAGGCGCTCTTTGTCATCATGAGGATGGCGAAAAGTACGAGTCCGCAGTGCGATACCGATGAGTATGCGTTAATGTACTTGAGGTCGGTCTGGCTTATGGCGCTCAATGCTCCGTAGACAACGCTCACTGTAGTAAGTATGATGAATATCCATGCGAGGTCCTCGGCTGCCTGTGGCAACAGGTACATGGCAATGCGGAAACAGCCGTAGCCTCCCAGTTTCATAAGCACTCCGGCGTGGAGCATTGATACCGATGTGGGTGCACAGGCGTGTCCGTCGGGGCTCCAGGTGTGGAACGGGAAGAGTGCTCCAAGAACTCCGAAACCGATGAATGTGAGCGGGAAGAAGATGTATTGTGTCTCAACTGGGATGCAGTCGAGTGCTGCAATCTCGTGTATGTTCATTGTTGTGGCACCGCTGCCGAAATAGATTCCGAGTATACCCATCAGCAGGAACGCGGAGCCTCCCATGAGCATCAGTGTCAGCTTCATTGCCGAGTACTCCTTTCTGCCGCTACCCCATACGCCAATGAGCAGGTACATGGGGATGAGGGCTGTCTCGTAGAACATGAACATGGTGAAAAGGTCGGTAGATATGAAGAAACCGTATACTCCCAAAGAGAGCAGTGTGAACCAAAGGAAGAACTCCTTTGTCATCGGCTTCAGCCTCCATGATGCAAATGTTCCTGTGAACACGATTATAGAAGAGAGCAAAAGCATTGCCACCGATATTCCGTCTACACCTATTGAAAGGCAGATGTTCAGCGGTTCATACCAGCTCCATGAGTCGCAGTAGAGCATTATATCGCTGTTCCCGCCGTTGCGCAGGGCAATAAAGTCCGCTGTAAGATAAACCGACAACACAAGCAGTGCCGTTGAACCGGCTACCATTGTCGCACGCACCTGGTTGAGGCTGCGGCTACCCCATAATGCAAGTAGCATCACAAGGGGGATAATAACAAATAAAAGCAGTATATTCATCATTTATTCTCCTTTCATCTTAATTGAAGTATAGCAAGAACAGCAGTATCATAAGCGCACCGCTCAGGAAGTAGATACAATAGGACTGTACGTTTCCGCTCTGCAACGGGCGGATGAAAGCACCGGCCCACTGTGTGCCCTTTGCGATGAGGTCGAGTGAACCGTCGATGACATGACGGTCGAACCATGCAATAGGGCGGCTTATGCTGTTGAATATTATTCTCTTTGTAACGAACAGCCATGCCTCGTCCATGTAGAAACGGTGGTAGGCTGCTCTGATGGGCTCGCGCAGCACAACATTGACAATTCGTGTTATACGGCTGTTTGCCCTTATGTACATTATTGTGGCAACGACAATGCTTGAAAGGGCAAGCATGATGCTTGTTGTCGCCACCTCGGTGTCAAGGTGTATCGTGTATGCCTCGCCGTTGCTGCTTATGAACTCTCCGAATGGGATGAAGCCGGCAACGCAGGTTGCAGCAGCAAGTATTATAAGCGGAAGGGTCATTGTCCATGGTGCTTCGTGCGGCTTGTGCGGCTCATGCGCTGTAGCACCGGCCTTGTACTGTGCCAACTGCTCCTCGTAGTAGCTCTTGCCCCAGAAAATGAGGTAGTAGAGACGGAACATGTAGAATGCGGTCATTGCAGCAATGGCGCTCATGAAAAGTCCCATAGGTGCCGAGAAACTGTAGCATGCCGCCAGAATCTCGTCCTTGCTGAAGAATCCGCTGAACGGCGGTATTCCTGCTATGGCAAGACAGGCGATGAGGAATGTTATGTGAGTTATCGGCATATACTTGCGCAGGCCGCCCATGTGGCTCTTCTCGTTGCTGTGTACGGCATGTATAATAGCTCCGGCGCCAAGGAAAAGCAGTCCCTTGAATATTGCGTGTGTGAAGAGGTGGAACATTGATGCCATGTAGCCGAGGCCGCCTTCATGCGGGTCGGTACTTGTGCATACACCCAAAGCAACCATCATGAATGCAATCTGTGATATCGTGGAGAATGCGAGTACGCGTTTGATGTCTGTCTGCACGCAGGCTACTACTGCTGCGTAAAGCGCTGTGAAAGCGCCGACGTATGCGATTATGTGCAGCATGTCGGGAGCATAACCGACGAACAGCGGGAACATGCGTGCCACAAGGAACACTCCGGCAACAACCATTGTGGCAGCGTGTATGAGTGCCGATACCGGTGTCGGGCCCTCCATTGCATCGGGCAGCCATATGTGCAACGGGAACATGGCGCTCTTTCCTGCACCGCCGATGAACATAAGTATAAGTGCTGTGGGCAACACACCGCCGGCTGTCGCAAGTGCCGCCTCGTCCGGGATGAAAGAGAATGTGCCCATGTAGTACCCGTACACGAGTATTCCTATGAGGAAGAAGAGGTCGGCAAAACGTGTTACAATGAAGGCCTTCTTGGATGCCGCAATGGCCGCCGGCTTGGTGTAGTAGAAGCCTATGAGCAGGTATGATGAAACACCTACAAGCTCCCAGAAGATGTACATCTGGAAAATGTTCGTTGCAACGACGAGCCCCAGCATTGAGAATGTGAAGAGTGAAAGGAACGCGTAATAGCGCTGGAAACCGCGCTCACCTTCCATGTAGCCCAGTGAGTAGATATGTACCATCAGGCTTATGGTGG
The DNA here is from genome assembly GCA_937906165.1 of uncultured Bacteroidales bacterium. Classification (GTDB taxonomy): domain Bacteria; phylum Bacteroidota; class Bacteroidia; order Bacteroidales; family Bacteroidaceae; genus HGM04593. Next base: position 21,174 of record CALCYA010000113.1, read on the forward strand.
TTATCACCACAAGCATCATTGCCGAGATGGGGCTGATGAGTATGCCCATATCGATGCTCAATGTCTTGTTGATAGGCAACCAGGTGAAGTTGTACGGCATGACTTCTGCAAAGATACCCTCTGCATCACGTCCTGCTGCAAAGTAACTGATAGTCACGGTGTATGCAAGCACGGTGGCGGCAAGCAGCGACAGGGTACCGATGGTGCCGGCAACCTTGTGCGGCATCTTGTTGCCTGCAAGTGCGAGTAATATGAAACTCAACAGCGGCAGTGCCAATATGTATATTGAATGTTCCATCATTTTAGTGCTTTAAGTTAGTCAACCGTTTGATATGTATTGAGTGGAAGTTGCGGTATACATTGATGATAATGGCAATTGCCACCGCTGTCTCTGCCGCCGCAATACCTATACCGAAGAGCGAGAATATATATCCCTCGAGGTGCTCGGGGTGGCAGTATGCGTTGAATACGGCAAAATTGATGTCAACCGCATTGAGCATAAGCTCCGTACAGATGAGCAATGATACCAGGTTACGGCGTGTGAAGAAACCGAATACTCCCACAAAGAAGAGTACAGCCGAAAGAATCAGCATATATTGTGCAGGTATTGTCATGGCTTTTACTTTTTACGTGCGATGAGTATGGCTCCCACAGTGCAGGCAAGCAGCAATACGCTCATTACCTCGAATGGGAGTATGTAATGGAATTTCTCTGTACCCATCAGCGCCAGTCCGAGCTCACGCATCGCAACGCCGTCTGCATTGACGGTGCCCTGTGAGAATTGGGTGGTATTGATAAGGTATATCGTTATAATCATTCCGGTCATTGCCGTTACCGTTCCGGCAAGGTATCGTCGCATTGAAGTCTGCGTCACGTCGACGCTGCCTTTACCGAGCAGCAGGACTACAAAGATGAGCAGCACCACAATACCGCCTGCATACACGGTAATCTGTACAGCACCCAGGAATGTGTAGTGGAGCATGAAATAGAGTCCGGCTGTACCGAACAGCACGAACAGCAGCAGGGTGGTGGCACGCATGATCTTGCTCGATGTCACTGCAAAGAGCGCTGCGATTACCATCATTAAGGCAAGCCCCGAGAAAATAATCAGGTTGATACTCATATCCTTTTATCTGTTAAGTTTCAAAACTAGTTTCTTGCGGTCGAAGACTGCATTCTCGAACTCGTTGCTGAACTCGATTGCATTCTTCGGACATACATTCACACACAATTGGCAGAACATGCATGCGCCGAGGTCATAACTGTATTCCACAAGCATCTTCTTGCTCTTACCGGTCTCCTCGTCTGTGACTGTCTTTGTCGTTATTCTGATTGTGCCGTTGGGGCAGGTCTGCAGGCAAAGTCCGCAGGCGATGCACTTGTTGTTGCCGTCGGCATCGTGTGGCATTACAAGGCGCGCCCTGTGGCGCTCCGAGATATGCTGTGTCTTCCTGTTCTCGGGATACTGCTCTGTCACCTTTCGGGTGAAGAACTCCTTTAGAGTCACTTTCAAGCCTGTGGACAAGGACTTCACTGTATACCAGACAGCTCCTATATATGTATCTTCAAATTTCATGTCATACTATTTTAAAAGGTCCAACCCATTACCACAAAGATTGTCATTATCAGCAGGTTCAGAAGTCCTATGGGAACAAGGTATTTCCACTCCAGTACAAGCACCTGGTCAATACGCAGGCGGGGGAATGTCCACCTTATCCACATGAGTACCCACACCACGAACAGTGTCTTGCCGATGAACCACACACAACCCGGTATATAGCACATTATGTGGTTGAATGTGTCAAGCCCGGAGATGTATAACGGTGCCCAGCCTCCAAGGAATATCGTAGATGCTATTCCTGCGATGATGAACATGTTCATGAACTCGGCAACATAGAAAAGGCCGAAGCCCATACCGGAATACTCGGTGTGGAATCCTGCTGTCAACTCCGATTCGGCCTCGGGAAGGTCGAACGGTGCGCGGTTGGTTTCGGCGTTACCTGCAATGATGTATATGATGAATGCAATGACTGCCGGAATGTGTCCGCGGAAAATGAACCAGCCCTTGGTCTGTATCTCGGTAAGCTCGCTTATCTGCATTGTGCCGCTCAACACCACAAGCGTGAGGATGCTGAGGCCCATTGAGAGCTCATAGCTGATCATCTGTCCGCCGCTTCGCATGGCGCCTATCATCGAGAACTTGTTGTTGCTGCTCCATCCTGCCAGCAGAATACCGAGGATTCCGAACGATGAGGCTGCCATGATGAAGAAGATGCCTATGTTGAAATCAAGTACCTGAAGACCGCGTGCGAACGGCAGGCAACTGAATGTGATAAGCGAACTCATCACGACAAGGAACGGTGCAAGGTTGTAGAGGATGCGGTCGGAGTTCTTTATCTCGATGATCTCCTTGATAAGCATCTTGAAAACGTCCGAGAATACCTGCAGCAAACCCCATTTGCCCACTCGGGTCGGGCCCAGGCGGCACTGGAACGATGCACACACCTTACGCTCCATGTAAATCATCAGTATGGCAAACGACAAGTACGCCACCAGGGCACATACCGCAGCCAGGATGCACTCCACCACAATTGCCAGCTGGTGGGGCATTACCGACTCTAAAAAACTGTCGATAGCTGTGACTATTGTATTGAAATCTATCATCTTTTCTCTTTTTATCGGTCTATGTCGGGGATTACGTAATCGAGCGAAGCTCCTATTGTTATGAGGTCGGCAATCTTGCAACCCTTCATTATCTTGTGTGCGGCAGCAAGCAACGGGAGACCTGTCGGGCGGAACTTGAGACGGTAAGGAGTCTTGTCGCCACGGCTCTCGATGAAGACGCTGAACTCTCCGCGGGTGCCCTCTACCGATGCGCTGAAACGGCCTTCGGGCAGTTTGATAATAGGCTTTGTCTTGATCTTGTACTCGCCCTCGGGAATATTGTCGATGAGCTGCTCAATTATATGTATCGATTCAAGAATCTCCTCAAGACGCACTATAAGGCGTGCATAGCAGTCACCCTCGGTGTGCAGTATCTCCTTGAACTCTACCTTGTCATATAACGCATAAGGATGACGCTTTCTCACGTCGCAGGCCCAGCCAGAAGCACGTCCTGTGCCGCCTGTTGCACCAAAAGAGATTGCATCTTCACGTGAGAGTACGCCCACGCCTATTGAACGGTTGCGGAAAATCACGTTGTTTACAAACAGGTCGTAATACTCCTTTATCCTCTTCTTCTGGTCGTTGCAGTACTCCTTGACTTTTCTTGCGAAATCGGGGGTGATGTCTGCCTGTACTCCACCTATCACATAATAGTTCTGTATGAGTCTTCCGCCGGTGACCTCTTCCATGATGTCAAGGATTTTCTCACGCTCGCGGAATCCGTATATGAAGCCGGTAATCGCGCCCATATCCATTGCCATACATGAATACATGAGCAGGTGCGAGTCGATACGCTGCAACTCGTCCATGATGGTACGTATGTATTGAGAGCGGTCGGTAAGCTCAAGACCCAAGGCTTTTTCCACGCACATACATACTGCGTGACGGTTCTGGTGGGCGCTCAGATAGTCGAGCCTGTCGCAGAACGGGAGAATCTGCGGATATGTACGGCTCTCACACATCTTCTCAATGCCGCGGTGTATGTAACCGCAGCGTATATCAACCTTGCGCACCTCCTCGCCTTCAAGGGCAAGGTGAAAGTGCAGCACACCATGGGTGGCAGGGTGCTGGGGGCCGATGTTTATGATGAACTGATCGTAGTGGAGAATCTTCAGCTTCTCCACAATCTCGGCCATCTCCTTGTCGTCCTGGATGTCATATTCGCGCTTGAACTCCTCGGCGGGCTCGCTGTTCAGGCGTACCGGGTTCAGCTCCTCACTTGCGTCGTAATCCTTACGCAACGGATGGCCTACCCAGTCATTGCGCAGGAACAGGCGTCGCAGGTCGTGGTGCCCTGTGAACACTATTCCGAAAAAGTCGTATACCTCGCGCTCATACAACTCTGCAACCTGCCATATATCGCTGACAGAGGGCAACTGCGGTTTCTCGCGGTCGGTAGTGCGCACGGCAAGTTCTTTGTTCTCGTGTGTCTCGCTGTTCTCGAGTATATATATGGCTCCAAGGCCCTCTTCGCCCCAGTCCATTCCCACAACTTCGCGCAGAAAGTCCATACCGTTCTTGCGCTGTTCAAGCATGGTGTCGCGGAAATCCTTTATATCTATGAATTTAACCTCCATCTCTGCTACTGTTTTTTCTCATCCCCGATGGGGTGGTTGGTTACGATTATCGGCTCTGACGGCAAGTGCTTCCTCTCCTGATGCCTGTTCTTGCCTCCGAAGAATTTCTCTACCTTCACTTTGCGCTGTAGCTGCATCATACCGTACAGTATCGCTTCGGGACGTGGCGGGCATCCGGGGATGTACACATCGACAGGTATTATCTTGTCAATGCCGTTGAGTACGTGGTATGAGTCCTTGAAAGGGCCACCGCTGATGGCACATCCGCCTACCGCAACAACATATTTGGGCTCTGCCATCTGGTCATAAAGGCGCTTTAGTACAGGTGCCATCTTGTGGGTTATCGTGCCGGCACACATTATAAGGTCGGCCTGACGTGGCGAGTTACGTGTCACCTCAAAACCGAAACGCGCAAAGTCGTATCTTGCAGCACCTACTGACATGAATTCGATTCCACAACAGCTGGTGGCAAAGGTGAGTGACCACAATGAATTGCTTCGGCCCCAGTTGATGAGGTCGTCAAGCTTGCCCAGGACAACATTCGTGCGCTCCTTGTTTATCTCGGCAATCATTGCCTCCAGCGTCTCGTTGTCCTTGAATTCCTCGTAAGGGATAGATTTTATCTTTGGTCTATTTATTTCCATTCAAGTGCGTTTTTGCGCCAAGCGTATGCAAGGCCGAGTATAAGAAATGAGAGGAAAAACAACACGCCTACAAGAGCTTTCATTCCTAACTCCTGGACAATGGTGGCCCATGGGAACAGGAATACAGCTTCGATGTCGAACATAAGGAAAAGGATTGCGAAAAGATAGTATCCAGCCTTGAAGTGTATCCAAGTGGAGCCTTGTGTGGGGATACCGCATTCGTAGGTCTCGCCTTTCTGCCTGTTGAAGGTGCGTGGTGAAATCCACCTTGTAATTATCATAACCATAGCCACAAAGGCAATGGATGCGATAACTATCGCAAAGAGCATTACCAAATTCATATATTAGAAACTATTTAAATTTAAAAAAATAATCTCGTTGAAACCGTATCGTTTGTTTCGCGATACAAGTTCAAAAAGTCTTTTGAAAATTATAAGTTCTTTTGTTGCAAGGCGTTGCGTGGAGAGCTCCTTTCGGGGACAGTCGAATGACGTTCTGCCTTTGTTTTTGACCGTGCAAACTTACAAAAAATATTAGGCGGGGTGGATGCCAAAAAAGAAATATTTTTAAATTCTTTTTGCTTTTAACTTAGTTTAAAACCGCATCGAGCATCATCATAAGTGTAAAACCCACGGCAAAGCATATTGTTCCGATGTTGCTGTGCTTGCCTTGTTGGGACGATGGTATCAATTCCTCAACTACAACATACAACATTGCGCCTGCTGCGAAAGCGAGCAGAGGTGGCATCGCTCCGTTGCTGTCGTTCAGGAATAGCATTGTGGCAATTGCAGCAACAGGCTCTACAAGTCCTGACAACGCTCCCATGACGAATGCCTTCGTTTTGCTTTTCCCCTCGCCGTGGAGCGGGATTGAGATTATTGCACCCTCGGGGATGTTCTGTATAGCCATGCCTATTGAAAGGGCAAGTGCGCCGGCGATAGTGAGGCTTGTGTTGCCGTTCATCACTCCCGAGAATACTACTCCGACAGCCATTCCCTCGGGAATGTTGTGCAGTGCCACTGCGAGTATCATTTTTGTGGAGCGCGAGAGTGAGGATTTCGGGCCTTCCGGGGTGTTGCTGTCGCTGTGTTGGTGAGGGATCACAGTGTCAAGCAGCAATAGAAAACCCATGCCGGCAATGAAGCCGGCTATCACGGGCCAGTTGTCGGCCAGTCCTTCGCCCGTCTGTTCAAGCGCAGGTTGCAGCAGCGACCAAAAGCTGGCTGCAACCATGATGCCCGATGCAAATCCCAGCATCGCGTTGTTTGTTAGTTGTGATATCCTGTCTCTTATGAGAAAAACCAATGCAGCACCTAATGCGGTACCTGCCAATGGTATTGTGAGTCCTATGAAAAGTTCCATTTTATCGTATGTTTTCGTTAAAGTGCAGTTTCATCACGCATGGGCGTGGATTGACTGCAAATTTATGAAATAATTGTTTAAAACAGCTCTGTACATGAATAATAATGCTGCATCCGAACAAATGTTTCCCAATATTGCCTTAAAATCATTTTTTATGGTTATCTTTGCGCTAAAGCGCGAAAATGGGCTGCACTCGCTGTGAGAAATATTGAAACAAGTTTCATATTTCTCGCTCGTTTGCTGTTATCTTTGCAGTAATGTGTGCGCATGATGCATGCGTACATGTCCGCGAAGAAGCTGTTGCGGGCCTATCACTCAACCGATTACAATAAAACATAAAATAAATCATCTATGATCTACTTTTTCAGTACACCTGCCGGTTCGGTTATCGCAACTCAGGCAAACGGCACTTTGACAACTGCCGACATTGAAAAACTTTGTTGGCTCTATGGCGAGGCAACTCCCGTTGAGAGCGAGGTGATGGAGGGCTTCTTCATCGGTCCTCGTCGTGAAATGATTACTCCTTGGAGTACCAATGCAGTGGAAATCACCCAGAATATGGGTCTTACAGGCATTGCCCGCATAGAGGAGTATTTTGCAGTGAAGGACGAGAATGCAGAGTATGATCCCATGTTGCAGCGTATGTACCGTGGTCTTGACCAGAACATATTCACTGTCGATATCCAGCCAAAGCCAATCGAGTTCATCGAGGACCTCGACAGCTATAACGAGCAGGAGGGTCTTGCGCTTTCAAAGGAGGAGATTGACTATCTGCACCGTGTTGAGGGCGAACTTGGCCGCAAGCTGACCGATAGCGAGGTGTTCGGTTTTGCACAGATAAACTCTGAGCACTGCCGCCACAAGATTTTCGGCGGAACATTTATTATCGACGGTGAGGAGATGCCTTCGTCACTTTTTGCGATGATAAAACGTACGACCAACGAGAACCGCAACAGCATCATTTCTGCATACAAGGATAATGTGGCATTCGCTCAAGGTCCTGTTGTAGAGCAGTTCGCACCGGCCGATCACTCTATCCCCGACTATTTTGTAATCAAGGATATCGAGACTGTTATATCTCTCAAGGCCGAGACTCATAACTTCCCTACAACTGTTGAGCCTTTCAACGGTGCTTCAACAGGTACTGGCGGCGAGATCCGTGACCGTATGGGTGGCGGTAAGGGTTCATGGCCCATTGCTGGTACAGCTGTTTATATGACATCTTATCCACGCACATACAACGACCGCAAGTGGGAGGAGGTCCTTCCCGTGCGCAAGTGGCTCTATCAGACACCTGAACAGATTCTTACAAAGGCATCGAACGGTGCTTCGGACTTCGGTAACAAGTTCGGTCAGCCGCTTATCTGCGGTTCTGTGCTTACTTTCGAGCACAAGGAGAACGATGAGGTATACGGTTATGACAAGGTGATCATGCTTGCCGGCGGTGTTGGTTACGGTACACGCCGCGACTGTCTCAAGGGCGCTCCCGAGAAGGGCAACAAGGTCATTGTGATGGGTGGTGACAACTACCGCATCGGCCTTGGCGGCGGTTCGGTGTCATCTGTTGATACTGGCCGTTATTCATCGGGTATCGAGCTCAATGCAGTACAACGTGCGAATGCCGAGATGCAGAAGCGTGCATACAACGTCGTACGTGCTCTCTGCGAGGATGATACCAATCCGGTCGTTTCAATCCACGACCACGGTTCGGCCGGTCACGTGAACTGTCTCTCGGAGCTTGTCGAGGAGTGTGGCGGTCTCATCAATATGGCAAATCTGCCTGTCGGCGACAGCACCCTGTCGGCAAAGGAAATCATTGCCAACGAGTCACAGGAGCGTATGGGCTTGCTTATCAAGGAGGATGCAATCGAGTATGTACGCAAGGTGGCAGAGCGTGAGCGTGCTCCAATGTATGTTGTCGGTGAGACAACCGGTGATGCACGTTTCGCATTCGAGCAGGCAGATGGCAAACGCCCGTTCGACCTCTCTGTAAGCCAGATGTTCGGCTCTTCTCCAAAGACATATATGGTTGACAAGACTGTGGAACGTCACTACAAGGATGCAGAGTATGACGAGGTGAACATTGAGGAATACCTTACAGATGTACTCCGTCTTGAGGCGGTTGCTTGTAAGGACTGGTTGACAAACAAGGTTGACCGCTCCGTAACCGGTAAGATTGCACGCCAGCAGTGCCAGGGTGAAATCCAGCTCCCGTTGAGTGACTGCGGTGTGGTAACACTCGACTACCGTGGCCAGAAGGGTATCGCTACATCAATCGGTCATGCGCCTCAGGCCGGTCTTGCCGACCCTGCAAAGGGTTCTGTGCTTGCCGTTTCCGAGGCTCTTACAAATATTGCCCTTGCTCCGCTTGCAAACGGCATCAAGAGCATCTCGCTCAGTGCAAACTGGATGTGGCCATGCCGCTCACAGGAGGGTGAGGATGCACGTCTCTACCGTGGCGTTGAGGCTTTGAGCGACTTCTGCTGTGCACTCAAGATAAATGTCCCCACAGGTAAGGACTCTCTCTCGATGACACAGAAGTATCCCGACGGTACAAAGGTAATCAGCCCGGGTACAGTGATTGTATCTGCCGGCGGTGAGGTTTCCGATGTACGCAAGGTTGTTTCTCCTGTTATGGTCAACGAGCCAAAGAGTGCATTCTATCACATAGACTTCAGCTTCGACCACTTGCGTCTGGGCGGTTCGGCATTCGCGCAGACACGCAACTGTATTGGTGACGATGTTCCTACAGTTGCCAACCCGGAGTATTTCGCCGAGGCATTCGATGCTGTACAGCAGCTTGTGAAGGAGGGTCTTGTCATGGCCGGTCACGACGTCTCTGCCGGTGGTCTCATCACAACACTCCTTGAGATGTGTTTTGCAAATACAACCGGCGGTATGGAGATTGACCTCAACAATGTCGTTGAGAAGGATATCGTGAAACTTCTCTTCGCCGAGAATCCTGCATTGGTTATCCAGGTTGCCGACAAGGACAAGTGCCGTATGCAGCAGATCCTCGATGAGGCTGGCATCTGCTTTGTTAAAATCGGTGTTCCTTGCGAGAAACGCCATATTGCTGTTGCCAAGGATAAGCGTACACGTCTGTTCGACATCGAGCACTACCGCGATGTATGGTTCGACAGCTCATATCTCATGGACCTCAAGCAGAGCTTCAACGGCTGTGCAAGCGAGCGTCTGAAGAATTACAAGAACCAGCCTTTGCGTTTCCGTCTGCCGGCGCGCTTCAACGGTATGCTCTCAAGCTACGGAATGTCGGCCGACCGCCGCGAGAAGTCCGGCGTGCGTGCTGCCATCATCCGCGAGAAGGGTACAAACGGTGAGCGTGAGATGGCTTATGCAATGCACCTTGCCGGATTTGATGTAAAGGATGTTACAATGACCGACCTTATCAGCGGCCGCGAGACACTCGACGAGGTGAACTTCATCGTATTCTGCGGTGGATTCTCCAACTCCGACGTTCTCGGTTCAGCCAAGGGCTGGGCAGGTGGCTTCCTCTTCAATCCAAAGGCAAAGGCTGCTCTCGACCGTTTCTACCAACGTGAGGATACTCTCTCGCTCGGTATCTGCAACGGTTGCCAGCTGATGATGGAGCTTAACCTTATCAATCCTGAGTATGCCGAGCGCGGACGTATGCTCCACAACAACTCGCACAAGTTCGAGTCTTCGTTCGTAGGCGTGAATATACCTCAGAACAACAGTGTTCTCTTCGGTTCTCTCTCAAACAGCCGTCTGGGTGTTTGGGTTGCCCACGGTGAGGGTAAGTTCTCTCTCCCATACGAGGCCGAGAAGTACAACATAGTTGCACAGTATGCATACGAGGGTTATCCAGCGAACCCCAACGGTTCGGACTATAATGTAGCAGCTCTTGCAAGCGCCGATGGCCGTCACGTGGCAATGATGCCTCACCCAGAGCGTGCGATATTCCCATGGCAGTGTGCTACTTATCCGGCAGACCACATTGCTGATGATGTTACTCCATGGATTGAGATATTCCGCAATGCTTACAATTGGGTAAATGAAAAAATAAAATGATAAAGTAAATTAAGGGCTATTAAGGGGGATTAAGGAGCATTAATGTGCTTTAGTCCTCCTTAA
>CALCYA010000114.1 GCA_937906165.1 uncultured Bacteroidales bacterium
TTACCTCGATGTCGCTGTGCATAATCTTGCGTGTCTCGTTGTACATCTTCATCTCTTCCTTGGTGTAACCGTTGTCGGTGAAAGAGTCAATCTGCGGGATAACGTTGAATGCCAACTGGTATGCGAACTTCTCCACTGTAGGCTCCTCGCCTGCGAGCACCTGACGGTACTGCTCATAGAGCTCGGCCATGGCAGCGGCACCTGCACCGCTGGCAGCCTGATATGTAGATGAATGTACACGCTTGATGTGTGACAGGCCCTCGATAGCCTTGAGTGCCACTACCATCTGGATTGTTGTACAGTTAGGGTTGGCGATGATGTTGCGTGGACGGTTGTAGGCATCGGTAGGGTTTACCTCGGGAACGACCAAAGGCACATCGCTGTCCATGCGGAACGCGCTTGAGTTGTCAATCATCACTGCGCCGTGCTTTGTGATAGTCTCGGCAAACTCCTTTGACACACCGCCGCCGGCCGATACAAACGCATAGTCAACGCCCATGAAGTCGTCGTTGTGCTTGAGTTCCTTTACCACATAATCCACGCCACGGAAATTATATACCTGTCCCGCGCTACGAGCAGAGCCGAAAAGCACCAACTCGTCAAAAGGGAAATTTCTCTCGTCGAGGACGCGAAGGAACTCCTGTCCCACCGCTCCGCTGACACCTACGATAGCTATTTTCATTTTATCTTATAAATGTTTTGATTATCAAATTTCTTATTGCTTTGCAAAATTACGCAAATTTTGTATATATATTCCCCTCAATGGCTATTTTTTTGTACATTCGCTACCTGAAACGCCATTCAAAGCTATATAAAACTTATAAATATGAGTGATAACTGGTTACAGCGCGGCACGCTGATATTGGGCGAAGAGAAGCAGAAGAGACTGAGCGAGTCGCATCTGCTTGTTGTGGGAGTGGGCGGTGTAGGTTCCTGGGCAGCCGAGATGCTCTGCCGTGCAGGAGCCGGAGCAATGACCATTGTGGATGCCGACGCTGTGGACGTAACCAACATAAACAGGCAGATGCCCGCCCTCACAAGCACTGTGGGAAGGCCCAAATGCGATGTTGTTGCCGAGCGCCTGCTCGCGATAAACCCAGAGATGAAGGTTACCGTGAAGCAGATGTTCATAGACCCCGACAATGTCCCCGCCCTGCTTGACGAGGGAGTTTTCGACTTTGTCATTGATGCCATCGACACCCTTGAGCCCAAGGGAGCACTCATCAGAGGATGCTGGGAGCGCGGGATAAAGATAATATCCAGCATGGGAGCAGGAGCAAAGTGCAACCTTGCCGACATACGCACCGGCGACCTGTGGAAGAGCGAGCACTGCACATTGGCAAAGAACGTGCGCCGACTGTTGCGCGACGCCCGCGGCAGGCACAAGCTGCCCGTCATCTACAGCATCGAGGAGCCGCGACGCGATGCCATACGCCCCAACCCGGCCGGAGGCAAGCCCATAATAGGCTCACTCGGATATTTCACGGCAACCTTCGGATGCCATATTGCTGAATATGTAATAAAGAATATATGATTAAGATAGAAAACCTGACTAAGAAGTTCGGAGAGCTTGAGGTGCTCAAGGGAGTGAGCCTCACCGTCAACAAAGGCGAGGTGATAAGCATCGTCGGCCCCAGCGGAGCCGGCAAGACCACCCTGCTGCAGCTCATCGGCACCCTTGACAAGCCCACAAGCGGCACCATACGCTTCAACGGCGAGGATACGGGCAAGATGGGCAGCAACAAACTCGCCACATTCCGCAACAGGCACATCGGGTTCGTCTTCCAGTTCCACCAACTGCTACCCGAGTTCACAGCACTCGAGAACATCATCATCCCTGCGCTCATTGCAGGACGCAAACGCAAGGAGGCCGAAGCCGAAGCCATGGAGCTGCTCGGCATAATGGGCCTCAAGGAACGTGCCGGACACAAGCCAGCAGAGATGTCAGGAGGCGAGAACCAGCGCGTTGCCGTTGCGCGCGCACTCATAAACCGCCCCGACGTGATACTCGCCGACGAGCCCTCGGGCAGCCTCGACAGCCACAACAAAGAGGAGCTCCACCGCCTGTTCTTCGACCTTCGTGACAAGCTCGGACAGACATTCATCATCGTCACCCACGACGAGAAACTGGCATCGTACACCGACAGGACTATAAGAATGGTAGACGGAGTCATAGAGTCCGAAGACGTTAAAATAAGTTAATGACGGTAAAACCTTTTTACTTTTTTCATTTTCACATGTCAAAGTAGTAGATGATGAGCCAAGGCTCGTTGTTTTTCAATGTTTGTCTCTACAGCTCCTGCCCGTGCAGGAGCTGTACTGCAAAGAATATAAACATAAAAACATACAGAAATGAAGAAAGTACTATTCCTTATCGTTGCCGCCATGATGGCAACATTCTCATTCGCCCAGGAAGGCCGCGGCCAGCAGCGCCAGCGCATGGAATTCAACCCCGAAGAGATGGCACAGCGCCAGACAGCGCAACTCCATAGCGTGCTTCAGCTCGACAGCATACAGTACCAGGCGATACTCCTCATGAACTATGCCGACGCAGTGACAATGCAGGACAGCATCAACGCACGCCGCGCACGTGCCGAGAAGATGCGCGCCGAGGGCAAGAAACCCGAGCGCACTCGCCCTACCGAGGAGCAGATGAAAGCCATGATGGAGCTGCAGAAGCAGCGCGAAGAGGTGCGTAACGAGCAGATGAAGCAGATACTCACCCCCGAGCAGTACGAGAAATACCTCAAACACCAGGAGGAGCAGCGCAAGAACATGCGCCGCGGCTGGGGTGGTCAGCGTGGCAACCGCGGCGGCCAGGGCCGTATGCCAAGACAGTAAATAAATAACAACATTTGTATTACCAACGAGGGTGACCCAAAAGCAAAAATGGGTCACCCTCGTGATTTTTATAAGAGCAAACAACGCATAGGAATCAATTATTTTGAATAAGTAATAGTTTTGTTAGTAACAACATTATTACTAACAAAGTTGTTACAAACCAAAAAGCACCTAATATTTGCTGAATACACAATATTTCCCGCATCGCTTTATTATAACCTGAGTTCGATATAAGTTCAACAGAATCGCGAACCTGTCATGCTGGAACGAAGTGAAGCATCTCAAAGACGCAAGTGATGGAGATACTTCGCCTTGCTCAGCGTGTTGTTGAGGGCTTTGTCCGAAAAATGACACAGCGGAGACCTTTACTCATTAAACATCAAACGTTACACAATACACATTAAACATAAGTATCCTCTTGTTTTAACCCTTTGGCTAAAATTGATTTTTCCAAGTTTTGCGAATATTTCCTGCACTCGCTGTAAAATGTCAAAGTAAACTTTGCCTATCTTGCTCGTTTGTTACTATCTTTGCAATAAACTGCGAGTATATGAAACAGACAACAGAAGCAGCGGTTCTGCCATTTAAGGTATTGGAGTTGGTAGGGCTTATATCGGAGAAAAAGCGTCTGTCATTTGAGGACGCGTTGTATTATCTCTATAACTCCAAGCTGTACCATGATTTGGACAATCCAAGTTTGAAACTATGGTATTGCAGCGCGCTGCAGCTTTTTGATTATCTTGAGGAAGAAAAAGCAGCCGCGCGTATGCTCAGGATAACCAGGAACGAGGCGCTGTTTGTCATCTCATGCATAGAGCGGTATCGTTCAAGAGGGAACCTTTCCTCGGCCGACGTGCTGACGATGTTCTGCGAGTTGGGAGTTGACAAGTTCCTGACAGCGAATTTTGAAGTCCTTCATTCGCAGAGCATGGAGTATATTCTGCACGAAATAGATTTGTTCATAAAAAAACACCGATAGATTATGTTGTTATATCACGGTTCCACCATGGCTGTCCGCAAACCGACAGTTTCGCGAGGCAGGGCAAATACTGACTTCGGTAAGGGATTCTATACCACAACAAGTCGTGAACAAGCCGAGAAATGGGCCCGGATAAAGCGGGACAGAGAGGGAGGAGATGCCCGTGCTGTGGTATCGGTGTTTGAGATTGATGATGATATTCTAAACGACCGCTCATTCAATACGATGCACTTTGACGGTGCTACCAAAGAATGGCTTGACTTTGTTGTCGGTAACCGCCGGGGTAACACCAAGCACGGGTTCGACTTGATAATGGGACCGGTTGCGAACGATAAACTGTATGTAACCATTTCGCTTTACGAGAATGGGGTTCTTGACGCTGAATCGGCCATCATACAGTTGAATACACACCAGCTGTTCGACCAACTGTCATTCCACTCGGCAAAGGCCTGCAAACTTCTTACATTCGTGAAATCGGAAGTAATTTAAATGTAATTTATGGCAATTGACCTTCAGATAGAGAATATATCAAAGAGTTTCGGTGACTTGGTGCTCTTCAACGACATCTCGTTCACCATTGAGGAGCGCCAGCGCATTGGCCTCATCGCGTGCAACGGCAAGGGCAAGAGTACGTTGCTCAAGGTCATTGCGGGCGAGGAGCCGCATGAGGGTGGCAAAATCACTATGCGCAACGACATACGTGTGGGTTATCTGGAGCAGGAGCCTGACTTTGACGGGGAGTTCACGGTGATTGAGGCGTGTCTCAGGCGCAACAGCGAGAAGGCTGACATCATCGCACGCTATGAGGCTGCCATTGAGGCCGGTGACCACAGTAACCTGCAGCACCTGATGGAGGAGATGGACCGCTTGCAGGCGTGGGACTATGAGAACCGCGCGAAGCAGGTGCTGACGAAGCTGAAGATTAAGAATGTGAACCAGCCTATCAAGGAGCTGTCGGGTGGGCAGAAGAAGCGTGTGGCGTTGGCTGCGGTACTCATTGAAGAGCCGGAACTGATGATTCTTGACGAGCCGACGAACCACCTTGACCTTGAGATGGTGGAGTGGCTCGAGGAGTATCTGGCGCGCATGAGCGGCAGTCTGCTGATGGTGACGCACGACCGTTACTTCCTTGACAACGTGTGCAACGAGATAATTGAGATTGACGACCGCCGTGTGTACCGCTATAAGGGCAACTACAGCTACTTCCTGCAAAAACGCGAGGAGCGCCTGCAGAACCTGGCTGCCGAGACGGCACGAGCGCGTAATCTCATGCGTAAGGAGCTTGACTGGATGCGCCGCCAGCCGCAGGCACGTGCGCACAAGGCGAAGTACCGCATCGACGCGTTCTACAAGCTTGAGGAGAAGGCGGCAGCGATGCGCGATGACAGTAAGGTGTCGCTCGAGATAAAATCGCAATACATAGGCAACAAGATATTTGTGCTCAAGGCGCTCTCGAAGGCCTTCGGCAGCAAGGTGATTACAAAGGATTTCTACTACACCTTCGCGCGCTACGAGAAGTTAGGCATTGTGGGCAACAACGGCACGGGCAAGTCTACATTCATAAAGATGCTGCTGGGGCGCACGGCTCCTGACAGCGGCACCATCGAGGTGGGCGAGACTGTGAAGTGGGGCTACTACAGCCAGGACGGCCTTTCGTTCAACGAGCAGATGAAGGTGATTGATGTTGTGAAGAATATTGCCGAGGTTATACCCGTTGCGGGCAAGATGCTGACGGCATCACAGTTCCTGCAACATTTCCTCTTCTCGCCCGAGAAACAGCACAGCTATGTGTACAAGCTCAGCGGCGGCGAGAAACGCCGTCTCTACCTGTGCACGGTGCTTATGGCGAACCCGAACTTCCTTGTCCTTGACGAGCCCACGAATGACCTTGACATAGAGACCCTGCAGATACTTGAGGAGTACCTGTGCGACTTCAAGGGGTGCGTGATTGTGGTGAGCCACGACCGTTACTTCATGGACAAGGTGGTGGACCATATATTCGTATTCAACGGTGAGGGCGACATAAAGGACTTCCCGGGCAACTACAGCGATTGGCGTGACTGGCGCATCGAGGAGAAGGCAACCGCGGCCAAGGAGGCTGCCGAGAAGGCGGCGAAGAACGCACCGCCCAAGCAGAGCTACCGCACGGAGACAAAGCGCAAGCTCACCTTCAAGGAGCGTAAGGAGTATGAGGGCCTGGAGGAGGAGATAATGATGCTTGAGGAGGAGAAGGCATCCATTGAAGAGGCCATGAGCAGCGGAACGCTCGACAATGACACCCTACTGAAGCACTCCATGCGCATACAAGAGGTTATTGAACTCATCGACACAAAGACCGACCGCTGGGTAGAACTCAGCGAGTTTGCGTAATAACGAGGAACATCAGTACGTATCTGGATGAAGTACGCGATTGTTTTCGCAGTCAATGTCATTTCGACAGAGTGCAACGACGGAGAAATCTCTGTATCCGTATTGCTTGAGATCCCTCACTGCGTATCGGGATGACAAGTACGCGACTGTTTTCGCTGTCAATGTCATTTCGACAGAGTGCAACGACGGAGAAATCTCTGTATTCGTATTGCTTGAGATCCCTCACTGCGTATCGGGATGACAAGTACACGACTGTTTTCGCTGTCAATGTCATTTCGACAGAGTGCAACGACGGAGAAATCTCTGTATTCATATTGCTTGAGATCCCTCACTGCGTATCGGGATGACAAATTCGCGATTCGATTGAACTTATATCGGACTCACATATATATTATACCTGAAATTATAATTATGATAAACAAGAATATCGACAGTTTCCCATTCTTTGCGGAGACATTCCTGACAGACAGCCTGGGACGCGTGCGCCCTACGACTATCCTGAATAGCATGCACAGCGCAGGCAACCGCCATTGCGAATCACGTGGCTTCGGCTCGACGGACTCTTTGGGCTGGGTCATCGCCCGTATGGCACTTCACATTGAGAGAACACCCATGCAGAAGGAGAAGCTGAGGATTGACACCTGGATACGCAACCTGTACCACGGTTTCACCGACCGTTGCATGCGCATGATTGACAAGGACGGCAACGAGGTGGCATCGATGATCACAACCTTTGCGATGATTGACCTTGAGACACGCACATCGGTGGACCTCAACGGCGACATCGGAGTTGCCATGAACGGCTGTCTTGTCCCCGATGAACAGCTGGCTCTGCGCCGCATTCCCTCGATAAACCGCACGCCGGTTGAGGAGGTCACTTTCAAGCGCCGCCCGCACTACAGCGACATCGACGTCAACGGGCACATGAACAGCATACGCTACATTGACCACATACTCGACGCCATGCCCATTGAATACATCAACAGCCATAACCTCACAGACATTGTGGTTGCTTACATGCAGGAAGGCAGTGCAACAGAGGAGCTGTCATACGGCATAAAGGAGATTGAGCCCGACCACTACATTGTACAGGTGACAAAGGAGAACGGCGTTGCGTCGTCAAGATTTGAATTAAAGTTCAAAGAACTTTAATAGAGAATAGCGGCAGCAACAGGTCAAGCGAAACACAGACGCAGTTTGTGCCGCTTGAGTTGCGAAAAGACGGTATTGCCAATTAAAGGTTACTGATACAAACTCTGTAAACATTAAACATTACACGTGGGGTTGATATAACAAGCGTTTTGTCATCTTGACGATTGAAATGAGGAGAGATCTCTTATTCACGATATTTTTGAGACCCCTCGTCGCTGCGCTCTGTCGGGATGACAGATCTGCGATATTGAAAGACTAAACATTACACTTTACACACTACACATTAAACAAAAAAAGCGCCCCGCAGGGCGCTTTTTTAAATCAATAATTCTCAGGTTTAATCTGGAAGTATGCCTTTGGATGTGCACATACGGGGCACATCTCGGGAGCCATCTTGCCTACATGCAGGTGGCCACAGTTGCGGCACTGCCATACGCACTCCTCGTTACGGCTGAATACCATACCGTTCTGAACGTTCTCAAGGAGCTTCTTGTAACGGTCCTCGTGTACCTTCTCTACTCTTGAAACAGCCTCAAAGAGCGCTGCAATCTCAACAAAGCCCTCCTCGCGAGCCTCCTTTGCCATAGTGGGATACATATCGGTCCACTCATAGTTCTCACCTGCAGCAGCGTCAACAAGGTTCTCGGCTGTTCCACCGATGCCGTGTACCTGCTTGAACCACAGTTTTGCATGCTCCTTCTCCTGGTCTGCAGTCTCCTGGAAGATAGCTGCTATCTGCTCATAACCCTCTTTCTTTGCCTTGCTGGCATAGAATGTATATTTGTTACGTGCCTGACTCTCACCTGCGAAAGCTGCCCAAAGGTTAGCTTCGGTCTTTGTTCCTTTCAATGACTTATCCATAGTTGTACAAATTAAAGTATTAATATTTACTTTCCGATACGCGAAATTCACAATTTTATTTGATATAACAAAATGCGGAGCAAATATTTTTATTAATAAATCTAAATTCTTTTTTATTATAGCCGAGTGTCAGATGTACAGAAAATCACCAGCAGGGCGATGTGCAGCATCAGCATCAACGGTACAGAGAGCGTAAACTTGTTTTTCTGCGTCTTGTGGTGGAAGATATTCATGGCACAAAGAGCACCGGCTGCACCGCCACAGAAAGAGAACCACAGCAGCACTGCCTCCGGGACACGACGGCTGCCCATCTTTGCAAACATCTTGTCAAGAGCAAAGAGGATAAAGGTCAGCAGAGACGCACCTGCTATTGTATATATAAGAATTTCCATTGCTAAATGATGTTTTATATATCCACTCTTACACGTAGTAGTGAAAATCGGAGTACTTGTCTACGATTGAAATGAGGAGAGTTCTCTTGTTTCGAGATATTATTGAGATCCCTCGTCGCTTCGCTCTGTCGGGATGACATTGCTGACGTTTTCGCGTACTTGTCATTTCAACAGAGTGCAACGACGGAGAAATCTCTATATTGGTATTGCTTGAGGTCCCTCGTCGCTGTGCTCTATCTGAATGACATTGCTGACGTTTTCGCGTACTTGTCATTTCGACAGAGTGCAACGACGGAGAAATCTCTATATTAGTATTGCTTGAGGTCCTTTGACAATGCCGCCTTTTCGCGACCCGCACGGCATGAGCATTGTTTCTTATTCATTAAAAAACGGGACGGCTTAATGGCCGCCCCGTCAAATCTAAATATTACTTGCAACTGCCCGGGCAGCGTGGCTTAATCTGCTTGAAGAAGTCATTGCCCTTGTCATCAACGAGGATGAATGCAGGGAAGTCCTCTACCTCGATTTTCCATATAGCCTCCATGCCAAGCTCGGGGTACTCCACGCACTCGATGCTCTTGATGTTGTTCTGCGCGAGGATAGCAGCAGGACCACCGATTGAACCCAAGTAGAAACCGCCGTGCTTCTGGCAAGCGTCGGTCACCTGCTGGCTGCGGTTACCCTTTGCAAGCATAATCATTGAACCGCCGTTCTCCTGGAAGAGGTCGACATAAGAGTCCATACGGCCTGCTGTTGTGGGGCCCATAGAGCCGCAAGGCATGCCGGCAGGAGTCTTTGCCGGGCCTGCATAGTAGATAGGATGATCCTTGATGTACTGTGGAAGACCCTCGCCACGGTCGATGCGCTCTTTCAGCTTGGCGTGCGCGATGTCACGTCCGACGATGATTGTACCGTTGAGCGAAAGACGTGTAGCGATAGGATACTGTGACAGCTGTGCACAAACCTCCTTCATAGGACGGTTGAGGTCGACGCGTACAATCTCGCCCTCACCTGCATTACGCAACTCCTCGGGGATGAGTGTTGCGGGCTGGTCATCGAGTTTCTCAATCCAGATACCGTCCTTGTTGATCTTTGCCTTGATGTTACGGTCGGCCGAACAGCTCACGCCCATACCTACAGGGCAGCTTGCACCGTGACGCGGCAGACGTACCACGCGGATATCGTGTGCAAGATACTTACCGCCGAACTGTGCGCCCAGGCCAATGCGGTGAGCCTCGTCGAGCAGCTGCTTCTCGAGTTCGATGTCGCGGAATGCACGGCCTGTCTCGTCACCTGTTGTAGGCAGGTCATCGTAGTAGTGTGTAGAAGCGAGCTTAACAGTAAGCAAGTTCTTCTCGGCCGATGTACCGCCGATAACGAATGCGATGTGATAAGGAGGACAAGCGGCTGTACCCAGGCTCTTCATCTTCTCAACGAGGAAAGGAACAAGTGTCGCTGGGTTCAAGAGAGCCTTTGTCTCCTGATAGAGATATGTCTTGTTGGCCGAGCCGCCACCCTTTGTCACCATAAGGAACTTGTACTCCATACCCTCTGTTGCCTCAATGTCAATCTGTGCAGGGAGGTTGCACTTTGTGTTCACCTCGTCGTACATTGTCAAAGGAGCATTCTGGCTGTAGCGCAGGTTCTCCTGTGTGTATGTGTCGAATACACCGCGTGAGAGAGCCTCCTCATCGCAGAAGCCAGTCCATACCTGCTGGCCCTTCTCGCCGTGGATGATGGCTGTACCTGTATCCTGGCAGAGAGGAAGCTGGCCCTTGCAGGCAACCTCCGCATTGCGCAGGAAGGTAAGTGCTACATATTTGTCGTTATCACTTGCCTCGGGGTCGGTAAGAATCTTTGCCACCTGCTCGTTGTGTGCACGACGGAGCATGAATGAGACGTCGCGGAATGCAGTGCGTGACAATAGAGTCAAAGCCTCTGGAGTAACCTTGAGCATAGGTTTACCCTCAAACTCACTTACTGATACACCCTCCTTGGTCAAGAGATAGTACTCGGTTGTATCCTCACCATGCTGGAACATGTGGGCATACTTGAATTCAGGAATTGCTGCCATAGTTTTCAATGGTTTTTATATTGTTAGTATTGTATTTTCGTTCTCTTTTAAATCAGTTCGTTTTTTGCATCCCAGATTGTCATTTTTCGGGCAGAGACCTCAACAACACGTCTGAGTATCGCGAAGAATCTATCCATACATCTAGATCCTTCACTACGTTCAGGATGACAATACAATGCGCTTTTTAGTCATTTACTTCTTCCTCGTATGTCTGGTACAAAAAATCGTTATAAGGGTACTTCTGCACATGCAGCTCGCACACCTTCTTGTAGAGCACCTCCTTGAGATACTCGATATTCTGTCTCTCGCGTGCCGAGATGAACAGGCAGTTGTCGGCAAGTTTGTTCATCCAGGTCTCCTTGAGCTCGTCAAGGGTGATATTCTCACGTGTCTTCGGGGTAAGGTCGTCCTCCTCCTTCTGTACGTATGTGAAAGCATCAATCTTGTTGAAGATTACCATCATAGGCTTGTCGCCGCAGTTAAGGTCGGCAAGAGTCTTCTCCACAACTGCAATCTGCTCCTCGAACTCGGGATGCGACACATCGACAACATGCAACAGCAGGTCGGCCTCACGCACCTCGTCGAGTGTAGATTTGAACGACTCCACAAGGTCGGTAGGGAGCTTGCGGATGAAACCTACAGTGTCGGAGAGCAGGAAAGGCAGGTTCTCTATTATGACCTTGCGCACGGTGGTGTCGAGTGTAGCAAAGAGCTTGTTCTCGGCAAAAACCTCGCTCTTGGCAAGCAGGTTCATGAGTGTAGACTTGCCCACGTTGGTGTAACCCACCAATGCCACGCGGATGAGACGTCCGCGGTTCTTGCGCTGTATACTCTTCTGACGGTCAATCTGCGCCAGCTGCTCCTTGAGCAGCGACATACGGCCCAGAATTATACGGCGGTCCATCTCAAGCTGTGTCTCACCCGGGCCACGGAGTCCCACGCTACCGCCCTTACCGCTACCGCTGCCGGAGCCACCACCCTGACGTTCAAGGTGAGTCCACAGGCGTTGCAGACGCGGAAGCATATATTTGTACTGGGCAAGCTCCACCTGCACCTTTGCGTGTGCTGTCTGTGCACGCATGGCAAAGATGTCAAGGATAAGAGATGTACGGTCAAGTATCTTTATCTTCAGTTCCTTCTCAATGTTACGCAACTGCTTTGCCGAGAGCTCATCGTCGAAAATCACCATTCCAATCTCATCGTCGCTGTCCTTG
This sequence comes from uncultured Bacteroidales bacterium, assembly GCA_937906165.1. Taxonomy (GTDB): domain Bacteria; phylum Bacteroidota; class Bacteroidia; order Bacteroidales; family Bacteroidaceae; genus HGM04593. The sequence goes on from CALCYA010000114.1 coordinate 11,884, forward strand.
AGCATCTCGATATACTCGGCGATCTCGGTAAGTTTTCCTGTTCCCACGTATGTTACAGGGTGCGGATGGTCAATGCGCTGTGTAAAGCGCTTCACCACCTCGGCACCTGCCGTCTGCGCAAGGAACTCGAGCTCATCGAGGTACTCGTTGGTCTTGCGCTCATTCTGTGTAGAGGTAATCAAGCCCACCAGAATTGCAGTCTCCTTCTTAGTTGTAGATATTACAAATTCTTTCATCAAAAAACACAGTTATCCAATTTCACGCGAATATAATGATATTTTACAGAAAAATGGTTATCATTGCAGTATAAATATTGCAAGAATGAAAAAGATACTCTTCACTCTAATACTGCTTTCCTTGCCTGTCATGATAAAGGCGACCGGACAGATGGCCGAAAGCCTGTTGATAGATGGTAAATATTGGCAACTCTATTACTGCCCGATAGAAACTAACCGGGAACTGAGTGAAAAAATAGCAAAAGCCATTGAAGTATTGCCCGAAACGATAACCGAAGATAGTATTGAATGGGTGAAAGGCCAAAGCACCGCTTTATGGAGAAACTATATTGCAGAATGGGAAATCAAGGACAATAGGTTGTTTCTGCGGGAAATCGGAGTTCCATACATTCGGGAAGTCGGGAACAGATTAGAAGAACACTTTTTTACACTGAATGAAGAGAATCTCAAGGATATTTTTGCACCATATTACACTGCAGATGGTATATGTGCATCGTGGTTTTGCGACACCATGCGTGCAGGCAGAGGCGAAGAGATATTATATGAGCATATGGCTTTTGCAAGGCACAATGAAAATGAATGCCTAATAGTTGTCGACAACGGAGTTGTCAGAGAAATAACCCAGCACAACAATTACCATAAAGAGGGAATTGCGCCGTCTGATGTTTGCAAAGCACTGACCGAGAATTTCCCCTGGGAAAGATTCCCCGAATATGAAGAGACAGGTTTTGTCTTACAATTCAGCGACTACATCATTGACGAAAACGGTATACTGAAAGATTGCAGTGTGCAATGCATAAGACCCGACAAGTTTGAGTCAATGACCCAGAAAATCCTTTTGATAAAAGCCGTTAAAGAGATTTTAAAAGAGTTGAAACCCTGGCCGGTGTGGTATATAAACGGTAAATTTGAAACCAGCTTTCTTAATTGGACTTTCCCCTTAAAGAAAGGAGCCAAAATCCCTGATGACAAATGGGGGAATTTAAAAAGTTGGACACATTAAAAATGGTAATAATATAGATATTGCCCCCAATGCCATAGTTGTGTCATTTCGACCAAAAGGGAGAAATCTCATAATTAAATTCAACAGATATCTCACATTCGTTCGATATGACAAAGCCATCGGCTCAACAGCTATATCATTGCTTTAAAAATACTACCGCATCATTGCCCTGTAACAACCGCCGGCTACGGCCTTTACATACCCCTTCATCTCCATTTCGAACAGCAAGGGCAGGAGTTTGTTTATGGGGATATTCAGCCTGACAACCAACTGGTTTACCTGCATGCCGTCGCTGTCGGCGCGCAGCGCTGTGATTACAGCGTTCTCCTCGGGCGTGAGTTCCGGAAAGAGCTCTGTCTGCAGCTCCTCGGCACTTTTTTTCTTTGTCGCCACCTCCCAGTTCATTGCCTCGACAAAATCCCAGGCACTTGTTATGAGCGCAGCCTTGTTGCGGCTCACGAGTTCGTTGCAACCGCAGGAATACTGGTCGTTAACCCTGCCGGGGAAGGCAAAGCAGTCGCGCGAATAGCTCTGTGCAATTGATGCAGTGATGAGCGAACCGCCTTTTGATGCCGACTCAACCACCACTGTGGCATCGGACATTCCGGCAACAATCCTGTTACGCTGCACGAAGAACTGCTTGAAAGGTTCTGTCCCGCTCATAAATTCCGACAGCAGACCACCTTGCTCAAGCATACTCTTTGCCGTAGGACGATGTACACTCGGATATATGCGGTCGAGTCCATGGGCAAGCACTCCCACTGTGGGCAAGCCTGCATTCAAGGCCGCGCGGTGGGCACACACATCAATGCCGTATGCCAGGCCACTGACTACGAGCGTGCCGGGCACGAACTTTGCAAGGTCGGCAACAAAATTGGCACACAGCTCCTTACCGTACTCGCTTGCATGGCGTGTACCCACAATGGAGACTATGTGACGGGCATTAAGGTCGGCATTACCCATAGAGTGCAGCACCAACGGTGCATCATCGCATTCGGAAAGACGGCAGGGATAGGCCTCATCGCCCATGCAGATGAGCTTGATATTGTTCTTCTCAATGAACTCCATCTCACGCTCGGCAAGCTCAACAAGCGAACGGTCGGTGAGCAGCGACACGAGCTTCGGTGTTGCATCGGGCACGATATCCTGTATATGCGACGCGTTCTCAAGCAGTTCCTTTGCGCTGCCGACCTCCTCGATAAGGCGACGTAAAAAAGCAAGTTGCGGCACCTGCGCCCTTGAGAGCGCAAGCATCGCAACCTGTTCATTTATCAATAGTCTTGCCACTTTAACAGGGCTGTATTACTTGAGGATTGACTGGAATGTAGCGTCCTGCAGGTACTTTGTGAACTCAAGGTCACCTGCAGCTTTCTTTGCCATTGAAGGATCAAGCTTGATTGCAGCCTTCAAACCGTCATACACATAAGCGATATTTGATGTACGCGCACCGAGCAGAGCCTTGATGTAGTGTGTTGTAGCATCCGGTTCAGCAATCTCGTCGATTGTCTGACGTGCAGTGCTGTAGTCCTTGTTCAAGAGCTGTGCAAGGGCAGCGCTGTTGGTAGCCTTGCCGTCAAGAAGAGCCGCAGCACGGCCATACTCACCTTGAGCGATGTAGAGGTTACCGAGAGCCTCATCACCGGCCTTTGCCTCTGCACCGAGAGCCATAAGAGCCTCTGCATCAGATACGTTACCCTGAAGAAGTTCAAGATAGCCGAGGTTCAACTGCACCTCAGGTGCGCTTGAATTGGCAGCCAATGCCTTCTGGAAGTAGCTTGCGGCAGTGTTGTAGTCACCTGCGTTGTAAGCCATTACGCCAAGGTTGTTGTATGCACGGTAGTCTGTAGGATGCAGTTTGATTGCTGTATTAAAAATCTCTTTCTGCTCCTCGGCATCCTCGGTGAGGATTGAAGAGTAAAGGATCTCCTCAAGTGAAAGCACTTTTGGATCAGCAGCATACTGCTCCTGAATCTGCTCGTCGCTACGACCGATAAGCTGATAGTTCAGGGTGATACGTGCACGGCGCAATTTAGGAAGAACCTCATCGGCAATCTCGCTGTAGATTGAAGAGATATTCTTTATCTGAGCCTCACGCTCCTCGGGATCCTCATACATTGAGAGCACACGAAGGATAAGTTCCTTGTCGGGAAGTTCCGACTTTGAGATAAGCTCCTGGAAGCCCTCCCAGTCCTCGGCTGTATACTTGCTGTCGACATAACCGTCGAGCTTTGCCTTCTTCATCTCCTGCTTCACGAACTTTGCAGTGTTGAGTTCGCGACCTGTAGCGATGTTGTCATTGAGAGCTACACCACCATCGGGTGATGCGTAGGCAGACACCTCAACCTCGTCTATTACCTTGTTCTCAAAATCCTTTGCAATGTCGGCCATTGTTGCCTTAAGTTCCTCCATCTCCTCGGTAGTGATCTGGGAAGCACGAAGGTTTGTCTGCTGGATAAGGAACATGATGTTAGCCTCCTTGGCCTGCTTGATTACACGCTGGAAGGCATCCTCACCGATAGCAATGTTTGCCGAAGCAGCAGTCTGACGATAGAGCTGTGATGTAGCGATGCAACCGTCTGCGACCTTCACATCGGGGAGATTATATGTTTTGCTGCCCTTGTTCACAACAAAGCGGAGATAGAGTTCAGCATCCTCCATAGCCGGAACATAGTCAAAGGTCATCTTTGTCTTGAAGCTGCCGCCGTTGTCATAAGAGATGACACGGTCGTTACCGCGTACCTTCTCACCCTGGAACACTACAGGCTCGGCAAGAGCCTCGCCACCCTCATACTTGAGTACAGGAATAACGGTCAAGACTGATTTCTTGTTGAACACCTTTGCAGGGAACTTTCCGTCGATAGTAACAGGAACCTCGCTGCCAACAACTTCCAACACTGCCGGAGTAACAGTGAAGTACTCCGATTTCATTGCGCCCATCTTTGAGCTGCACGAACTCAATACGGCTATAGCCGCACAAGCGAACAATAGAGATAATTTCTTAAACATTGATTATTTTTTAATGATTCGTTCTGTCGTGTATGTATTACGCCACGCATGGAGCAGCACGGCAACAGAGAGCCGGGAACGCGCCTGCCATGGACAGCCTTATTCTGTACAAAGGTAACCCGACTCTTTCAAATGACAAAATCAAACAACCGCGTAATACAAAATATTTTATATTTTTCACAATCAACGGTTACGGGGATGATGTTCTATTATCTCCTCACGCAGACGTGTACGGTCGATGTGGGCATATATTTCGGTTGTCGCGATACTCTCGTGACCGAGCATTGCCTGTATCACACGGAGGTTTGCACCGCCCTCGAGCAGATGGGTGGCAAAGGAGTGGCGGAAGGTGTGCGGGCTGACACATTTCTTTACACCGGCCACCACAACCAGCTGCTTGATGAAATGGAACACCATGATACGTGAAAGCGGCTTCTTGAGTCTTTCGCTGATGAACACAAAGTCCTCAAAACCCGGTTTTATCTCAATCCTGTTGCGGTCGCAGAAATAGGCCTCAAGCTCTGCTATTGCCCGCCCGGAGATTGGCACCAGACGCTGCTTGTCACCCTTGCCGGTGACGCGTATGAACTGCTCAGGGAGATAGAGGTCGGACATACGCAGGCTGCACAGCTCCGACACGCGCAGGCCACAGCTGTAGAGCACCTCAATCATCGCACGGTTGCGCTGCCCCTCTTTTTTCGAGAGGTCAATGGCATTTATTATATCATCGATTTCCTGCACAGTGAGCACGTCGGGCAGATGCACACCTATCTTGGGAGATTTCAGCAGTTCGGTAGGGTCTTCCGTTATGAAGCCGTCGAGTTTGAGGAAACCATAGAAGGAGCGCAGCGACGAGAGTATGCGTGCTTGCGAACGGGCATGGACACCCACATCGGAGAGCGACGCCACAAAACCACAGAGCTCATCAATGGTGACAGAAAGCAAAGCATCGGCACCCCCTTCAAGGTAAGCCGAGAATTTCTCAATGTCGCTCAAATAGGCCTCTACCGTATTCGGCTGAAGCGATTTCTCAAGCTTCAGGTATATGCGGTAGCTCATAAGCGGCGACTTTGTATTCAGGGCTGTTTTCTGTGCCATAAGAAGAAACTTTTCCGCGAAAATAAGAAAAAAACACGAAACGGAGAACTGCGGCAAGGTTTAGGGATGTACCTTTTTGACTGCGCGCAAAATGTTGTATCTTCACTTTCAGTGCACATACATCGTCACACGCGGTAAAAAAAATAAAGCAAGCTTCATTTTTAGCCCGCTTATTCGTATCTTCGCGGATTGAAAGGATATAACTACGTTATATATGAGCCTGACGACACCACTTGACGACTACATTGCCAGCCATAGCAGCCCCGAGGGCGACTACCTCTATAGGCTGTTCCGTGCCACACACGTGGAGATTCTTGCCCCGCAGATGGCATCGGGACACATCCAGGGACGACTGCTGAAGTTCCTTGTGAAGATGATGCGCCCCAAGCGCATACTTGAAATAGGGACCTTCACGGGATACTCGGCTCTTTGTATGGCCGAGGGACTTGACGAAGGAGGCAAGATATTCACATTTGAGGTAGAGGATGAGCTTGAGGACTTTACACGACGCTGGATAGAGGGATCACAGTATGCCGACAAGGTAGAGTTCATCATCGGCAATGCCCTTGAAATCGTACCTACCTTAGGCGAGAAGTTCGACATGGCATTCATCGACGGCAACAAGCGCGAGTACATCGAATACTACGAGATGGCAATGAGTCACCTCAATGAGGGCGGCTGGATTCTTGCCGACAACACGCTGTGGGACGGTCACGTGATTGAGCCGGAGCGTCAGGATGCACAGACAAACGGAGTGAGAGCCTTCAATGACCACGTCCGGGGCGACGAGAGGGTCGAGGTGGTTATCCTGCCCCTGCGCGACGGACTTACGATAATAAGGAAAAAGTAAACATAAAGAATATGGACAGTACAAGACAGAACAAGATTTCACGCCTTATACAGAAGGAACTGAGCGACATTCTCCTGCGCCTTGCAAAGGAGAGCCGCGGCATAATGGTATCGGTGAGCATAGTACGCGTGAGCCCTGACCTGGGCATCGCAAAGGCTTACCTGAGCGTATTCCCGTCGGAGAAGGCAAATGAGGTGGTGAACCACCTGAACGAGAACATCAAGGCCATACGCTTTGAACTGGGCAACAGAGTGCGCCACCAGCTGCGCATCATTCCCGAGATACGTTTCTACATTGACGACTCGCTCGACTACATCGAGAACATAGACAAGCTGCTCAAGGAATAAAGGGGGAATGTGATGAACCTGTCGCTGTACATTGCCAAACGATACCTTTTCTCAAAGAAGAGCCACCAGGTGATAAACATAATATCAGGGGTGGCCATTGCCGGTATTGCATTGGCTACGGCAGCTATGGTGTGTACCCTGTCGGTATTCAACGGGTTCCAGGGAGTTGTCGCCGACCAGTTCACGGCATTTGACCCCGACATCAAGGTTACCGCGGCACAGGGCAAGAGTTTCTTCACCGACAGCCCTGAGATTGAAACTGCCGCAAACGCAGAAGGCATTGCAGTTGTCTCTTTCAGCGTAGAGGACAAAGCGCTTGTAGAATACGGCGGCAAGCAGGTAATGGTGACACTCAAGGGTGTCGACGACAATTTCTCACAGCTGACAGACATAGAAAAGGTTCTTCACGGCAACGGAGAGTTCGTATTGCAGGACTCGCTCAACAGCTACGCAGTACTTGGCGGGAAAATCATCAATGAACTCAACTGCGGTATATTCTTCACCACCCCATTGGAGGTGTATGCCCCCAACAGAGGCGGCAAGATAAACCTCACAATGCCTGCACGCAATTTCAAGAAGGGAGTATTGCTCTCTTCTGGCCTTGCATTCATTGTGAACCAACCGGAGTATGACGGAGGATACATACTCACATCAAACGAGTTTACCCGCAAGATGTTCCGCCGCAAGCCAAACGAGGCAACATCAATGGAGATAAAAGTTGCCCCCGGCACGGAGATTCAGGATACAAAAGAGAGACTCGAGGCAATACTCGGCAGCGACTACACCATAAAGGACCGCTACGAACAGCAGGACGACATATACAAGGTGATGCAGATTGAGAAGCTTATCTCATACATATTCCTTACTTTCATACTGCTTGTTGCCTGCTTCAACATCGTAGGTTCGCTGTCCATGCTGATAATTGAGAAGCGCGACAACATGAACACCCTGCGCAGTATGGGCGCCGACAACAAGACCATTGCCAACATATTCATATATGAAGGCATCATCATCTCGGCAGCCGGAGCATTGGCAGGAATAGTAATAGGCCTTGCCCTTTGCCTTGCACAACAGGAATTCGGATTCATATCCATGGGAAGTACCGAGAGTTTCGTTGTAAACAGCTATCCCGTCGAGGTACACATGGATGACATACTCACGACATTTGCCACAGTGCTTGCAGTAGGTATCACGGCTGTGTGGTTACCCGTAAGGATACTCACCCGCAAGCTGGCATGATGAGCACATACTAAAAAGAGGGACTGTATAAAAACAGTCATGTTGTCTTATAAGCCCCATCGGGAAACACTATATGAACTTGTCTCCCAGTTTCATCTTTACATCATTAAGAATCTTGCGTATCTCCTTCTCGTCACCCTTACGGCATATCATCAAGACATTCTCCGAATCAATGACAAGCATATTGTCTACACCCTGAACAACCGCAAGTTTGCCTTTAGGCAACATAATAAGGTTATTGTGGCTGTTGTATTTCAATGTAGAACAGTTGAGGACCACATTTCCGTCACCATCCTTGGGCATAGTGCTGTAAAGAGTATCCCACGTTCCGATATCGGCCCACCCGAATTCAGCGACAGCCACATATACGTTATCTGCACGTTCCATGACACTCATATCAAGCGACGCATTGGGGAAAGAGGTATATATCTCATACCCGCGTCTGCGCCTTTGGTCACGGTCAGGTATCTCACGATATATCTCCTCAAGGGTACGCATCATCTCCGGGAGATACTTTGACATCGTATCTATTATGGTCTGTACATTCCAGATATATATACCCGAGTTCCAGTAGAACTCTCCGCTGTCCATGAATATCTTGGCGAATTCATACTGCGGCTTCTCGGTAAATGTCCTTACCTTGTAAAAGAAATCGGATTCAGGACCGCCGTCAACCTGAATATATCCGTAACGGGTCTCGGGGCAGGTAGGCTTTATACCCACTACCACCAGTTTATTGTTCTCTGCAACAAAGTCAAAACCACGGGAAATGACATCCACAAACTTCGTTTCATCAAGCACAAGCTGGTCGCTCTGTGCAATGACAATGTTAGCCTTTGGATTCAGGGTACGGATATGACATGCCATATTCGCAAGACTTGGTGCAGTTCCCCTGAAAGCCGGTTCATGGATTACCTGTCCCCGCTGCAGGTCCGGCAGCTGTTCTCTGACAAGATCGGCATAATCGACATGCGTAGAGACAAGTATATTTTCTTTGGGCACAATACGGCAATAGCGGTCATATGTAATCTGCAACAGCGTCCTTCCACAACCTAAGATATCCTGGAACTGTTTGGGATAAGCTTTACGGCTCATAGGCCACAGACGTGTACCTTGGCCACCTGCCATAATTACACAATAACGGTTCTTGTCCATATTATCGGGAGATATTTGATACTTTCAATATTACAACGCGAGTATAATATTTTTATTGCAGAATTAAAAGCCTTTTAGGTTTATTTATCACTACAGGACACAAACATGACGATGGCGACCCGATCGGGTCGCCATCGTCATTATGATAAATATCCTTTTAGAACTCTGCATTATTCGGAGTACGTGGGAAAGGAATCACGTCACGGATGTTCGACATACCTGTCACGAAGAGCAGCAGACGCTCGAAACCGAGACCGAAACCGGAGTGAGGACATGAGCCGTAACGGCGTGTGTCAAGATACCACCACATATCCTTCATAGGAATGTTCATCTCTTCAATGCGTGTGAGCAGTTTGTTGTAGTCAGCCTCACGCTCCGAGCCACCGATAATCTCACCGATTTTCGGGAAGAGCACATCCATTGCACGTACAGTCTTGCCATCCTCGTTCTGCTTCATGTAGAAGGCTTTGATCTCCTTCGGATAGTCTGTAAGGATTACAGGACGCTTGAAGTGTGTCTCAACGAGGTATCGCTCGTGCTCCGAAGCGAGATCGACACCCCAATATACGGGGAACTCGAACTTGTGGCCCGCAGCAACGGCATCCTCAAGAATCTTGATACCGTCGGTGTAGCTCAGGCGTACGAACTCCGTATCAACGATTGAACGCAGACGCGCGATGAGCTCTTTGTCAATCATATTGTTGAGGAAGGTGATATCCTCCATACAGTTGTCAAGAGCCCACTGCACACAATACTTGATGAACTCCTCGGCAAGCTCCATGTTGTCATAGATATCGTTGAAGGCAACCTCGGGCTCAATCATCCAGAACTCGGCCAAGTGGCGTGGAGTGTTTGAGTTCTCGGCACGGAAAGTAGGACCGAAGGTGTAGATTGCACCAAGAGCAGTTGCGGCCAACTCACCCTCAAGCTGACCCGACACGGTGAGACTTGCCTGCTTGCCGAAGAAGTCATTGTCATAGATGATACTGCCGTTCTCGTCCTTCTTGAGGTCATACAGGTTCATTGTTGTGACCTGGAACATCTGGCCTGCACCCTCACAGTCCGAAGCTGTAATCAGCGGAGTGTGGAAGTAGTAGAAGCCCTTGTCATGAAAGAACTTGTGGATAGCATACGCCATATTGTGACGGATACGGAAAACCGCACCGAATGTATTTGTACGTGGGCGCAAGTGGGCTACAGAGCGCATGAACTCCATAGTCTGCCCCTTCTTCTGCAAAGGATATGTATTGTCACAAGCACCAAGAAGTTCAATCTCGGTAGCCTGTATCTCTACAGCCTGTCCGCCGCCGATAGACTCAACGAGAGTACCGTTCACACTCAAGCAGGCACCTGTAGTGAACTGCTTCACGAGTTCCTCGTCAAACTTGTCGGCATCAATGACAACCTGAACGTTGTTGATTGTAGAACCGTCGTTCAAAGCCACAAAAGCAACCTGTTTGCTGCTACGGCGAGTTCTTACCCAACCTCTGACATTAACCTCAACGCCATACTCCCTGCTCTTGAGCAGGTCGGCAATTCTTGTTCGTTTTATCGCTTTCATCGATTTATTGTGATTATGCCCGCCAGGCAGGCTTTGTTCGTTATTATTCGTAAGCACCCATACGCAACATGTTCACCTCCTTCTCGGTAAGGTAACGCCAGTCGCCACGTTTAACGTTCTTCTTTGTAAGGCCTGCAAACAGCACACGGTCAAGTTTGTTCACACGGTAACCCAGATGCTCAAGCATACGGCGCACGATACGGTTCTTTCCTGAGTGGATCTCGATACCTATCTGCGAACGGTCGGCCTCGTTTACGTAAGAGACCTCGTCAGCATATACAGGACCATCCTCCAACTCGATACCGTTTACAAGAAGATCCATGTCTGACATTGCAACGTTCTTGTCACATGTCACATGATAGATTTTCTTCTTCATGTATTTGGGGTGAGTGAGCCTTGCAGCCAAATCACCGTCATTGGTGAGAAGAAGCACACCTGTTGTATTGCGGTCAAGACGTCCGACAGGGTAGATTCTCTCCTTGCCGATACCACGCAGACAATCGAGCACGGTCTTGCGCTCCTGCGGATCATCGACTGTTGTAACGCAGTCCTTGGGTTTGTTGAGCAGCACATAAACCTTACGCTCAGGATTGATGCGCTCGCTGTTGAAACGGATATCATCTGTCGGGACAACCTTTACTCCCAACTCTGTAACGACCTCACCGTTCACTGTAATAAGACCGGCCTGTATATAATTGTCAGCCTCGCGGCGTGAACAGATTCCTGCATTTGCAAGATATTTGTTGAGGCGGACAGGAGCATTGGGGTCAATGGCTGCCTCCTTGTAAGCCATACGTTTCTTGTTGCTGTATTTTGCATTGGGGTCATAGGCAGCCTTTCTTGCAGGTCTGTTGCCATAACCGCCACGTCTTTCTGCACCATAGTTTCTTGACTCACCGCCATTCTCACGGAATGAAGCGTTGCCTCCGGAACGATAACCACCCTGACGTGGGGCTGTATCGCCTCCCTGACGGAAATCGTCGTTGAAACGTGGTCTGTAACCACCTCCGTAACGTGCCCTCGGCGCCCTGTCACCGCCGGCGCGGTTATTATCGAAGTCACGGTTTGAACGGTTGGCCTGCCTGTAGCGGTCGCCGCCACGCTCTGCCCTGTCGAACTGAGGGCGCTCGTCACCGTCTCTGTTGAAACGCGAACGTGACTTCAATCTGTTGTCACTTCCAAAGTTGGGATTGAAAGAAGCTCTATCCCTGTTTCCGCGTGAGGAAAAATCGTCCTGACGCTTGTTTCTGTAATTGTTCATCTAAAGAATATTTTACGAACCTCACGGTCCAAATTATATTTATTACAAACCAGTATACGAGTGTGGAGTAATGGCACGCAACTCCTCCTTTACATTCTCGGGCACATCAAGGCCATCAATGAACTGCAGCAAGGTATTCTGATTTATACCCTCGTTTGTACGTGTAAGGGCCTTCAAAGCCTCGTACGGATTAGGATATGCCTCACGACGCAAGATTGTTTGTATACCCTCGGCACATACGCTCCAGCAGTTGTCAAGTTCGTCATATATTGCAGCCTCATTGAGCAACAGCTTGCGCAAGCCCACAAGAGAACTCTTGATAGCTATAAGCATATGACCCATAGGCACACCCACATTACGCAATACTGTTGAGTCAGTAAGGTCACGCTGAAGACGTGAAATAGGCAGTTTCATAGAGAGATGGTCAAGGATAGCATTCGCTATACCAAGGTTACCCTCGCTATTCTCGAAGTCGATAGGGTTGACCTTATGAGGCATAGCACTTGAACCCACCTCGCCGGCCTTGATCTTCTGCTTGAAGAACTCGTTAGAGATGTACTGCCAGAAGTCCTTGTCCAGATCCATGATGATGACATTTATGCGACGCATTGCATCAAAGAGTGCTGCAAGGTTGTCATAGTTGGAAATCTGTGTCGTGTACTGCTCACGTTGCAGGCCGAGGTTCTCCGAAACGAACTTGTTCGCAAAAGCCTTCCAATCGATTGAAGGATATGCCACGCGGTGCGCATTGAAGTTACCCGTTGCACCACCGAACTTCGCCGAGATGACACATCTCTTTAACTCAGCAAGCTGTGTCTCGAGACGGTATACAAACACCATAACCTCCTTGCCCAAACGTGTTGGAGAAGCCGGCTGGCCATGAGTCCTTGCAAGCATAGGAATGTTCTCCCACGCTGTCGCATACTCACGCAACTGTGCAATCAGTTCCTCTATGGCGGGATAGTACACCTCGGCAAGGGCATCCTTTATAGAACATGGAATAGATGTATTGTTTATATCCTGAGAGGTCAGACCGAAATGAATGAACTCCTTGTATGCATCAAGACCACCGATACTGTCGAACTGCTCCTTTATGAAATATTCCACAGCCTTTACATCATGGTTTGTAACCTTCTCAATCTCCTTCACACGCACTGCGTTCTCCTTAGAGAAGTTCTTGTAGATCTCGCGCAGACGAGGGAAGAGACTCTTGTCCATACCCGCGAGTTGAGGTATAGGCAATTCACAAAGAGCGATAAAATACTCAATCTCAACAAATACACGATATTTTATTAGTGCATACTCCGAGAAATAAGCGGCCAAAGAATCGGCCTTTCCCCTGTAGCGTCCATCTATGGGGGAGATTGCTGTCAGGATATCAAGTTCCATTTTCCTATAATTTAAAAAACGTTTTTCAAATTGCAAAAGTAGCACTTTTTAGCCATAAACACTCATTATAAACATAAAGTTTATTAAAAATAAGTCACCCGGCTAAAAATGGCCTATGGAGAAAAAAATAACCCACGCTATGCGCAGGTTCTTGCTTCGTGGACGTTGACGGATTCGAACCGCCGACCCTCTGCTTGTAAGGCAGATGCTCTAAACCA
>CALCYA010000115.1 GCA_937906165.1 uncultured Bacteroidales bacterium
AGTATTTTCGCTCTGTTACTCTCTTTTTCTAAATCACTCAACTTTTTGCTTAGCCTCCAGACTTTGCCGGTGAGCCATCTTTTCAGTCATGAAAAGTATGTTATAGAACTGCAACAGTATGATGAATGTGATAAGACAAGTACTTGTCATTTATAACCAAGAACAGGGTGGCCAAATGGCCACCCTGTTCTTGGTTATAAATAATGATTTCTTACTCAGCCTTTGCTGCGCGACGGATGCCGCGGCGCTTTGGTGCCGGAGCCTCTGCCGGCTTCTCCTGCTGTACACCTGCAAGCTCAGGGTCAATCATGATACGTCCACAGTTCTCGCAAACGATGATTTTCTTTCTCATACGGATATCCATCTGACGCTGTGGTGGAATCTTGCTGAAGCAACCTGCGCAAGCATCACGCTCAACGTATACGATACCCAAACCGTTGCGTGAGCTCTTGCGGATGCGCTTGAACGATGCCAAGAGGCGTGGCTCGATGTTCAGCTCAAGGTCACGTGCCTGCTCGCGCAGCTTCTCCTCCTCGGCCTTTGTCTCTGCAACGATATCCTCAAGCTCGGTCTTCTTCATGTCAAGGTCCTTCTTGCGCTCCTCCAACAGGTTTGTAGAACGCTCGAGGTCATCATTCTTCTGCTGCTCCTGCTTTCTTGCATCGTTGATTTTCTTCTCGTCGTGCTCTATGACAAGGCGGTTGTACTCAATCTCCTTGTTCAAGAGGTCGAACTCACGGTTGTTACGTACGTTCTCCTGGTCGGCTGTGTACTTCTCGATGCTTCTCTTTGCCTGCTCCATCTCCTCACGGAAACCTACAACGTTATCGCGGATTTTCTTGATGTCGTTGTTGATGTTCTCGATACGTGTTCCGAGGCCGACAATCTCATCCTCGAGGTCCTTTACCTCAAGAGGAAGCTCACCACGCAGAATCTTGATCTTGTCAATCTGTGAAAGGATAGTCTGCAACTCATAAAGGGTCTTCAACTTCTCTTCTACTGTGTATTCAGAAGGATCTTTCTTTGCCATTTTGTTTAATATTTAAAGTGTTAATATATTCTTCATTTTGTCATTCTGATGGAGCGAAGCGACTGATGAATCTAATCGCACCGTACATGACATTTTCCTTACATATACTTTACCGGGTTGGTGTCTACAGTTGTCTTTGCCACCTTTACGCCAGGGAACTGTCCGTTTATAATCTCTGCGAATATATCCATCGTATATTGCTCGCTCTCGTAATGCCCTATCACAGCCATAAGCATCTTGCCTGTGTAGTTGAAGAGGTCGTGGTAACGTGCCTCGCCTGTTATGTAGAGGTCGGCACCCGATGCCATTGCCGCACCGGCAAACGAGCCTCCTGCTCCACCGCACAGCGCTACCCTCTTTATCTTACGTCCCAAGAGAGGTGTGTGGCGCACGCATCCTACTGCAAATTTCTCCTTTATCTCCTGCAGGAACCCAATCTCGTCGCGCTCAGTAGGCAATTCGCCTATAACGCCGGTACCCACGGCGTCCCAGCTGTTCTTTACCGGGTAGATGTCGTATGCCGGTTCCTCGTACGGGTGGGCATTGAGCAACGCCTTTATCACACGGCCTTTGATGTATGAAGGCATTATTGTCTCGATGCGTGTCTCGCTCTCCCTGTGCAGTTCGCCTATGTTACCGCAGAACGGATTGCATCCCTCATTTGCCTTGAAGGTACCGAATCCCTCCACGTTGTAGCTGCAAGAACCATAATTGCCAATCTCGCCACATCCTGCCGCGAACAGGGCATCACGTACGGCATCGGTATGTGAAGCCGGCACATATACAGCCAGTTTCAGTAGAGAATCCTCCTTTGGCAGCAGTATGCGCACATTCTGCAGGCCGAGAATCTCGGCAATGCGGTAGTTCACTCCGCCTGGAGCATTGTCAAGGTTAGTGTGGGCCGAATAGATTGCAATGCCGTTGGCGAGCGCCTTTATTATACAGCGCTCCACATAATTGCTGCCGGTTATTCGCTTGAGCGGCTTGAAGATTACGGGATGATGGGATATGATGAGATTGCATCCCGATGCGATGGCCTCGTCAACGACGGCCTCTGTCACATCAAGACACAATAAAACCCCTGCAACTTCCGCATCTGTTAATCCAATCTGCAATCCGGCATTATCAAAGTCGTCCTGCAGCGGCAGAGGCGCGAACATTTCAAGGGCATTCGCTATATCTTTTATCTTAACCAAAATGATATAAGGATATTTCAACTGCAAATATACGCATATTTTTCCATTCGGCAAAACTGTAGCGCATACATCTGTAAGTTTTTCCAAAAATCATTTACAAAGGCAATAATATAGGAGTTGTCCATTGATACAAATATCTACTGCGATGGTGTCATCCCGACAGAGCGCAGCGACGAGGGATCTCAAAAATATCGCGAAATAAGAGATTCTTCACATTCGTTCAGAATGACATGATACGTTTTGGACAACATCTATATTATTACTTTTACAAAAGCCGTGTGGTATAATGCGATTAAAGTTCCTCTACTAAGTTAGAGGAGGTGGCGTGAGCAAAGCGAGCGACGGAGGGGAGAAGAAATCAAACACGACAATTTAGGTAAAAAGATGCTTGACTGTGTTATAGCATGACATAAACCACTGACTTGTCATCCTTGACGACTGAAAGGAGGAAAGATCTCAAAAACAACCAACGTGAGAGACTGAGTATTATAAGTCTACAGAATTTTATTCGGGTGAAGGAAACGGCTGCTCTTCCATTGAGGAAAACACACGAGGATTAGTGTCCTGTTTTCTTTAATCAGCAGATCCTGTCATACGCAGCTTTAATCCTGTCAAGAGCCTGCTTCAATGTTGCGCGTGGGCATCCGAGGTTCATGCGCATGAAGCCCTCACCGCCCTGGCCGAATATCGCACCGTTGTTCATGCCCACCTTTGCCTCGCGGATGAAGAACTCAACCATCTTGTCGTGCGGCATGCCCAGCCCGCGTGCATCAAGGAACACAAGATAGGATGCCTGTGGGCGTATCATACCCAACTTTGGCATATTTGTCTTGAGGTACTCCTCCATGTAGTCGATATTGGCATCTACATACTCAAGCATCTGCTCCAGCCATTCGTCACCATTGTCGTATGCGGCAGCGACAGGGAGTGTTGCGAACAGGTGTGCGCTGTCAAGCTCGCTCTTGCGCAGGAACTCGTTGTACTGATTGCGTATCTCCTTGTTCTGTATTATGTGGTATGAACTCTTCAGACCGGCGATGTTGAATGTCTTGCTGGCTGCCATGAATGTGATGCAGTTGTTCTTTGCCTCCTCGCTTACGGTTGCAAAAGGGGTATGTCTGTAACCTTTGAGGGCCATGTCGCAGTGAATCTCGTCGCTTATCACAAGTACATTGTTCTTGACGCAGATATCACACATCCTCTGCAGTTCCTCCTTGCTCCACACGCGGCCACAAGGGTTGTGCGGGTTGCATAGCAGGAACAGCTTGCACTCCTTGACCTTCTCTTCAAAATCTTCAAAGTCAATCTCCAACTGGCCGTTTACCAGTTTCAGCGGGTTTGTAACCAAAGTGCGCCCAAGCTCTATTGTGACATTATGGTACGGGTGGTACACGGGTGGCTGTATCAGCACCCTGTCGCCTGGCTTTGTAAAGCATTGAAGGGCAAAAGCTATGGCAGGGACGATTCCTCCAACAAATGCAATCTCTTCGGGCTCTACTTTCCAACCGTAGTGACGTGACACCCAACTCTGTATTGCCGGTTTCCAACGGCTGCTGCAGATGGAGTAACCGAGTACTCCATGGTCGAGCTGCTTGTGTATTGCATCAATGATGAAAGGTGGTGTCTTCCAGTCCATGTCGGCAACCCACATGGGGATAATGTCATCCGTGCCGAATATCTCCTTTACATTATCGTATTTTACGCAATCGGTGTCCTTGCGTGGAACTATTTCGTCAAAATCGTATTTCATCAGTGTCGTATTTCTATTCTGTTTTCCTGTGCATTATATACAATGCTATCGTCGTCTATAAAATTCTGTAGTGCACCACTCTCCGACAGACTCTTTACGTTGCCTTCTGTGAGCGCTCCGTTGTTCATCAGCCATATCTTGTCGGCCAGGCGAAGGGCAAGTTCAAGGTCGTGTACCGATACTATTATCGCCTTGTTCTCTTCTGTGGCCAGCCTTTTTAAGGTACGTAACAACTGCACTTTGCTCGGGTAGTCAAGGAATGCCGTGGGCTCGTCAAGCAGTATCGTTGCTGTCTCTTGTGCAAAGGCCTTTGCTATCATGCATTTCTGCCTCTCGCCGTCGCTGAGTGTGGAGATGTATCGGTCGGCAAATGTGTGTATGCCCATAATCTCCATTGCACGCTCAACGGCCTCTTTATCCTTTGCGGTGAGTGTGCCAAGATAGTTGGTATATGGTATGCGACCGAGCGATACAAGCTCCCGAACGCTCATGTTAGCAACCGGGCCGGTGTCGGTGAGTACAACCGATATCTTTTTGGCAAGTTCCTGTGTGGAGAGTGTCTGCACCTCCCTGCCCTCATAGAGCACATGCCCGTCCAATGGCTTTATATAGGCTGCCAACGTGCGCAGGAGCGTGGACTTTCCGGCACCGTTGCGGCCTATCAATGCCACAAGCTCACCACGCTCCAGTGATGCCTGTGCCACATTGGCCACGGGAATGGTCTTTTTGCCCTCCCGGTAGCCTAATGTCACATTCTGTATATAAAGAGCTGTAGTACTCATATTCTAATAAATAAGAGATTGACTAAAAAGGCTCTTTTGTTGTTACGCTTGCCCGCAAAATACTCATTTACGCTTAGTAAACTGCGTTTTTTCGGGCTTCGCAAGCCTAAAAATAGCTCTTTTTATACAACCTCCCTACAAACGTGGGTGACCCAAAAGTGGAATGGGTCACCCACTATCATATATCTTTAATTATTTGTACTCCATCCACTCGTTCAGCTGCTCAAGAATCTGGTTTCTCATATCCTCGGGCATGTTCAGGATGCGTGCAGTGTGGCTTCCGCCGGGCTGGATGAACACCTTGATGTTCTGCTTGTTGCGGTCGCGCAACCATGTGATGCCGCTTGCAGTCCATGGGTCAACCTCGCCATAAACGAGAATCATCTTGGGGTCGTTCTCAGTGTAGAAGTCTGTGACGAAACGGTAGTTGCTGTCATCGAACTCCACATCGGCGAACTCCTCGGGAAGGAGCACTCGCTTGAGGTAACCCTCAATCTCCTCCTCGTTCACATACTTGCGGAAAGGCTCGATGTTGTAACCGTAGTAACCGAAGTCCTTTACTGCCTGTACAAAGAAAGACTCAATCTTGTTTTCTGCTGCAAAGTAGTCGGGGCCGCACATCTTGATGAAATAGTCAATAATTGTCTTGTCATCAGAGTCGAGTGCCGGGATGGTGTTTGTAGGAGTTCCCCACTGCCACATCGAGAACTGATACTCAAGAACAAGAAGGTCATATATTGTAGATGTAGGAACGCGGAATGTGAGGTCGTGCTTCAGACAGTATTCATCGAACATGGGCAACAGACGCTCCTTGCGCTCGAAGAGCTCTTTCTGGAAGTTGCGGATTGCGTCGCGGTTGGCCTTTGTAGATACCTGCTCGAGGAAAGACTCATGACGGCCGTCCTCAACAGCGCAGCTCAACGGACCAACATAAGGAACAGATACATCCAGGTCCTCGGGATAGTATGCACGCAGGAAGATAGATGTTGAACCACCCTTGCTGATACCTGTAGAAGCCCACTTCTTGTTGTAGAATGGCTTGAAGCTTGTGATGATCCTGTGGTAGTCCTCCATTGAGTTCTCTATTGTGAGGTAGTCCCAATTGCAAGGCTCGGGAGTTGACTCCAGGAAGTAACGGTGCTCTACAAAGATGATATTCGCATCCATGATCTTTGTAAGCTCCTCCATGTAACGTGGACTGCTGAAGGCGTAGTCTGCACCGTAACCCTCGGTGACGATTACCACCGGACGGTCATAACCACGGTGACCGAGCATCACGCGCTGCTCGAACGAACCGGCCTCGGGGTTGTCTGTATCAAGCAATTGTGTAAACTTCATCAAGTAGTACTGACGTGTTGTGTCAGCCTTCTCAATCTTCTCGAAACTCTTAACGTACTCAATGCCCTTGAGCATCTTTTCAATCTCGTTCTGTGCGTTTACGGCAAATGCCACTACCAGGAACGAAAGCAATAAGAAAAATCTTTTAGTCATATCTTTTAATTTATCATTAATCAAAAGGGTAAATGCAAACATTGCATAACATTCCACAAATTTAAGCAAAGTTAGGGTCAATACAAAATTATCGCCTGTTTTTTGGTGCAAACTGTCAATACAGCAACCTTGAGGATGCCGATGCAGGTTAGCTTTGCAGCAAAAAAAGATGAAAAAGAAAAAGATTGTTTTCAGTTCGTCGGGTGGAACGCCCGCAATGCAGTTGTTGATGCACCTTGTCGACAACTTCGGCAAATACGACATTGAGCGTATAGCCGCGGAGATTGCAGCAATGTGCCGCGGAACACGCATCATAGTGACCGCGTCGTGCGCAGGGAATGTCATTGTGTTGAACGGTAATACGGCAATGTGCCTGCGTCTTCTTGACGATACCGTCGCCTTTGACGCAGACAATGTTTCAGGAGAAGAAAATGTATTGGTAATCAGTTAACAGAAAAATTATGACAGGAATAAACAAAATCAGAATCGGAGAGAGTGAATTCAATATCATGCCGTCATTAGGCAGCGGTTTGCAGTTCGGAACAAACATCGACAATGCCCACAAACTGTACATAAATATCGGTGATGCAAAGGCCGATAAACTCTCACTACCCTCGCCCGGCATGAAGATTGACCACCTGGGTTTTGTGGTCGAGAGTGAGAAATTCAAGGAATTCCTTGTTGCATTGGGTTTCAAGACTGCGTAGTCATGGTAAGTGTTGTAATTACTGCCTACAATGTAGAGGCTTGGATTGAGCAGTGCGTCCTTTCGGTCTGCAAACAGAGTCTTGACGATATAGAGATCATTGTCGTTGAGGATTGCTCTACAGACGGTACAAGGGGTATTCTTGCAAGGATAAGGGAACCTCGTTTGAAAGTTCTTTACAATAATATAAATGTCGGTGCCGGAGCTTCGCGCAAGCGGGGCATCGAGGCTGCAAGTGGTGAGTATATCCTGTTGCTCGACGGTGATGACTGGATCGATAAGGATTTCATCGGCGAACTTCATGCAAAGGCTATTGCATATGATGCTGATATTGTGAGCGGAGGAATAACCATAAGACGCGAGGACGGTTCTTGGGAGGCGCACTCCTGTGGCGATGCAATTGTTGAGGGTGACAGCAAGATTGAACACTTCTGGAAAGAGAAGGTCGTGTTCATGAACAATAAGCTGATACGCCGTTCATTGCACGGTAGAGTACCCTACTGTACACGCCGTTTCATTGAGGATACGCCCGTAATTATACCTATGCTGCATCTTGCCAACAAGGTCGTATATGTTGATAATGCCGGCTATAACTATCGCATGAGCAAAGAGAGCCTAACGCATCAGGCATCGCACTTCAAGTACGCTCTTTTCCGTGCCCTATGTGCCGACGATATCATCTCCTTCTTTGAAGAGAATGACCCGGAAGAACTCAAACGTCTGCCATTGGTCGAAGGCTACTCTCAGTGCATAATAGATATAAAGGATTGTAATCCCACTGCAGAAATGGTTGCTCCGTACAGGGATGAGTGGATTGAGTTCAGTTGCAGGCTGATAAAAAGGCTATGCTGAATGACACAACACCCCAATAAACAAAAAAAGGAACACTACGGTGTTCCTTTTTTTGTTACTAAATCATATTGAATCAATATGCAGGAGTGAGGTTGTTGCGCTCGATGTCCTTGAAGTAGTTTACAGTACCTACCTTCAACTCGGCTGTTGCAGCATCGTCACAAACGATGATACCGCTCTGGTGCATCTGAAGCACGCTGATAGTCCACATCTGTGTCACGCTACCCTCAACTGCATGGTAGAGAGCCTGAGCCTTGTTGTGACCGTTAACGAGGATAAGAACCTCCTTGGCATCCATAACTGTACCTACACCAACTGTAACCGCTGTCTTTGGCACCTTGTTGATGTCATTGTCAAAGAAACGGGAGTTTGCGATGATTGTATCAGTTGTCAAAGTCTTGATACGTGTGCGTGAAGCAAGTGAAGAACCCGGCTCGTTGAATGCAATGTGACCGTCGGGGCCGATACCACCGAGGAAAAGGTCGATACCGCCGTAAGACTTGATCTTTGCTTCGTAACGTGCGCACTCAGCAATGAGGTCCTCTGCATTACCGTTGAGGATATTTACATTTTCCTTCTTTACATCAACGTGGCTGAAGAAGTTGTTCCACATGAATGAGTGGTAGCTCTCGGGGTGCTCCTCGGGAAGACCTACATACTCGTCCATGTTGAAGGTAACTACGTTCTGGAAGCTTACAACACCCTTGTTGTAGAGGTTGATGAGCTCCTTGTAAGTACCCAGAGGAGTACCACCTGTAGGCAAACCAAGCACAAAAGGCTTCTCTGCTGTAGGTTTGAAATCGTTGATCTTCTTTGCAACGTAAGCTGCTGCCCAGCATGACAACTGCTGATAGTTAGGTTGAATAATTAAACGCATAATAGTTAATATTAAAAATTATAGTATCCTTTTGTTTCCAATTTCTTGAATTGCGATTCCGCTTTCATGAATTGCGGTATCGACATTTTTTTGCCGTTGAGCATTGTGTCCTTGTGGAACACCATCACAAGTGTACCGTCATAGTCGGTAAAGAGTGATGCACCGCCTACATTGCCTTTTACCAATGGTTCCGGTTCGGCAACCCAAGGACCATTCAGCCAATGACCACGTTCATTTATGGTGTAGGCAACACCTATTACCTTTTCTCCGTCTTTCAGAGTTGTAAACAACATCCCGGCTTCGCCCTCATCTGTCATGAATAGGTGTGGAGCCTCTACTGTCAGGACGGTTTGCTTGTCATCATTCTTTTCTGTCCATCCAATCTCCGAAGCCTTGAACATCTCGAAGGCCTCACCCATACGTCTGCCGTTGTCGTCAGTAAAACGTATTATTTTGAATGAGCCGTCACCGGTCTGCTCGCCTGCATGGGTGTATATCATATATCCGGCATTGAGTTCATCGGTAAAGAATGTCGGATGTGTTGCAACCTCAGCCGGTTCCAGCAATTCGCTTTCCTTATCAATGACCCTGTAAGGGCCGGTTATATCATCTGCTACCAAGGCAACGCACGAGCGACCTGTGATATTGCTGCCGTCAATGCCTGCGACAAATTCTCCATCACGCTCGAAAGATGCCAGATAGTAGTACCTGTCGTTATGTCTGTGAATTTCGGGTGCAACCACGGACAAAGCCTTGCTGTACCACACAGCCGTGTCAATGTCAAGCACGTTGTAAGGTCCGTTCCACACTCTCATGTCCTTGCTGCTCCACAAATGGCCGCCGTCGCCCACCATATAATAACAGTTGCTCTTGCGGTTGAACCTGACAAACGGGTTCCTGAGGTCCATTGTATCAATGGACACTGTTCGCTCGGGAGAGCCGTCAGGGGTCGTAAGCTTCCATTCTACAGCCTTGCTTTGCTGTGCATTGTCCTTCTGCTCAGTCCCGTTTCCGGAACCGCAAGACACAGCAACCGCTGCAACCGACATATATGCTAAAACTCTCCTTATCACCCTAAAAACATATTTATTTGTAAAGATAAGCAATTTTAAATTAATCAAGCAAGTAAATGCAGAAAGAAAAATATTTTATTTTCAGAATTAATGCAAGTGGCTTTAAAAGAACTTAAAATTATAATTATTTAGCTACCGGGGCAAGTCTACAGGCTATACTCCGTTGTTTACTATTCGACAACCAAAAATCAAGCCTTATGAAGACAAAAAGAGTTTTATTTATTCTGTTGGTCCTGTTTGCGGTGCAGGTGTCTCTTTTTGCACAAGAGAAGAAGATGACCCGCAAGGAAAAAGAGGCCGCTTGGCGTGCCGAAAGGCTCAAGAAGCGTGCGCAGGAGGAGCGCCAGATCATGCACAGCGATTCTATTCAGTATGTCCAGGCTATCAATGCCATAAGAAATGGCTCGTGGGCATTGGAAGCCTCGAATGTGACATTCAATAACGGTGTCACGCGCTTTGTTACTGAAAGTACAAATTTCGTGTCGGTGAACGATGGACAGGCCGTGGTGCAGACAGCCTTCAACAACAGCAACATCAATTCGCCCAACGGCTTGGGAGGTATAACCCTTGAGGGCCGTATCCTTGGCGAGGAACTCAAGATGGACAAGGAAGGAAACGTGTACTATAACTACAGCATACAAGGTGCCGAGATTTCGGCAACGGTGAATGTGGTGATAACGGCCCACACCAATCAGGCGACAGCAACTGTCAACCCCAATTTCAGCAGCCGTCAGATGACAATGAGCGGGTACATATATCCATATGAATCAGCAGGAGTCATCGAGGGTACATCGGGCTACTACTGACTGGAGAACAATCCCTCGTTCACTTGGCGCTGGTACTATGCACCCACATATGCCCCACCGCCGGCATACAGGCCTTTTCCCCCACGGCCGCCGCGGCCGCCAATGCCTGCAAGACCGCCTTCGTTCGGGCCGCCCTCTTTTGGAGGAAGTAATGTGCGCCCACCCGGATTTGGTGGCGGAAACGTTAGGCCACCAGGGTTTACAAGATAACGGAAGTGTGAAAACGGGAATTGTAAAGGAATATAGGAAAAGAATACAAAGAGAGTGAAGAGCATCAGCTCTTCACTCTCTTTATTTAATAATTACAAGCAACACGCTTTTTCTGCACCCCAGGCGGTATGACCAAAAAACATACTGCGCTTCACCTATTGCTGCGTGTGTTGTTGATTATTTCTGCTTGCAAAATTTACTCTTCTGCTGGCTTCATGTTTGTGTAGACATTCTGCACGTCATCATCCTCCTCAAGGCGCTCGACAATCTTGTCGATTGTAGCACGCTGCTCGTCGTTAACCTCTTTCAGGTCATTTGGGATGCGTGTGAACTCGCTGCCTGTAATCTCAAAGCCTTTCTCCTCAAGTGTCTTCTGGATTGCACCGAATGACTTTGGATCACCATAGATTGTAATCTCGTTCTCCTCCTCATCGTACTCGTCCTCAACACCAAAGTCAATGAGGTCAAGGATCAGTTCGTCCATGTCAAGGTCCTCCTTCTTTGTAAAGGTGAACACGCTCTTGTGAGTGAACATGAAGTCAAGGCTGCCCTGTGTACCGAGTGTACCGCCGAACTTGTTGAAGACTGCACGTACGTTTGCAACGGTACGTGTTGTGTTGTCTGTTGCAGCGTCAACGAATACGGCAATACCGAAAGGACCGTATCCCTCGTATGTTACCTCCTTGTAATCCTTCTGGTCTTTACCCATCGCGTTCTTGATAGCGCGCTCGATGTTGTCCTTTGGCATGTTCTCGCGCTTCGCATTGGCGATGATAGCTCTCAAGTGTGAGTTTGTATCGGGGTCAGGACCACCGGCCTTAACGGCAATGGCAATCTGTTTTCCCACACGGGTAAATGTACGTGCCATGTTACCCCATCTTTTCAGTTTCGCAGCTTTACGGTATTCAAAAGCTCTACCCATAGTAAAATTTTTATTTGGTTTATTATTATTACCTTATTAATATTATCGCTGTATTGCACCCAGACGTTTCTGGAAGTTCTCCATCAGACGCGCCATTGTCTTGTCGATGACCTTGTCGTTGAGGGTCTGGTTGTCATCCTGGAGTACGAAACTTACGGCGTAGCTCTTCTTGCCCTCCTCAAGATTCTTGCCCTCGTATACATCGAACAATGTAACCGCTTTCAACAGTTTCTTCTCTGTCTCGCGTGCAACCTGCTCAATCTGTGCAAATGTGACGCTCTTGTCGATGAGCAGTGCAAGGTCACGCTTAACGGCTGGGTACTTGCTTATTTCGGCGTAGCCGATCTTGGCGTTCTTTACAGCCTTCATCAGCTCTGTCCAGTTGATATCGGCATAAAGGACCTCCGCATCAATATCGAAGCGCTTTGTAACCTTCTTGCGCAGGATTCCAAGCTGTGCAACAACCTTCTTGTTGTTCTGTGCCTGCACCAGGATTGCAGCCGAGAAAATGTCATCGCTGAATGTCGTTACAAGGCGCATGCCTGGCTTGAAGCCGAGACGGTCGAAGATGTGTTCTACAACAGCCTTGAGGTCATATACCGACAAAGGACGGCCTGCCTCAATCCATGAAGATGCCACATTGTTGCCTGTCATCCACAATGCGAGGTGATAGCTCTCGCTGTATGGGCTCAGGATCTTCTCCTCTACTCTCTTGTCGGCATCGAAACGGTAGCAGTTGCCGAACTCAAAGAAACTGAGGTCGGTGAACTTGCGGCTCACGTTACGCTGTATGCTCTCAAGACCGCCGAACAGCATTGTCTGGCGCATCACGTTGAGGTCATTGCTGAGCGGGTTCATCAGACGCACAAGGTTCTCGCTCTTGAAGCTCTCAAGGCCGTCATAATAACCGGCTGCAGTGAGTGAATTGTTGAGAATCTCATTGAAGCCGCAGCCAACCAGCTGCTCCGAAACAAGGTTCTGCAACTTGTGTGACTTGTCCTCGGCACCCTTTGTGATGATTGATGAGTGAAGTGTTGTAGTTATATCGATATTGTTGTAGCCATATATGCGAAGGATATCCTCTACCACGTCGCATGGGCGCTGTACATCCACACGGTAAGGAGGCACAAGCAAAGAAACGCCATTCTCGGTCTCCTCTACTATCTTCATCTCGAGAGATGTCACGATGTTCTTGATTGTCTCAGGTGCAAGCTCCACGCCGATAAGGCTGTTTACGTATGAGTACTCGAGCTCAACCTTGAAATCCTCAACCGGTGCAGGATAGATGTCCTTTATATCCATAGATATTGTACCGCCTGCAAGCTCCTTGATGAGCATTGCAGCCTGCTTCAACGCGTATATTACGCAGTTGGGGTCGGTACCACGCTCATAACGGAATGAAGCATCGGTCTGAAGACCATGACGGCGTGCTGTCTTGCGCACCCATGTGGGGTGGAAATATGCGCTCTCAAGGAACACGTTCTTTGTCTCCTCGGTTGTACCTGACTCCAGACCTCCGAATACGCCGGCAATACACATCGGCTCCTCGGCATTGCAGATCATGAGGTCGCGCTCCGACAGCTTGCGCTCAACGCCGTCAAGGGTAACAAAAGGAGTTCCCTCGGGGAATGTGCGCACAACTACCTTGCCGCCCTTGATCTTGTCTGCATCGAAACAGTGCATAGGCTGGCCGTATGCGTGGAGTATGAAGTTTGTGATATCCACAATGTTGTTGATAGGACGGATGCCGATAATCTGCAACTTGTTCTTTAGCCACTCGGGGCTCTCCTTTACGGTTACACCCTTTACCGTAACGCCTGCATAGCGCATGCAAGCCTCGGTGTTCTGCACCTCGATGTCGATGTTCAGTGAGTTGTCGTCAACTTTGAAACCGTCGCATGTCGGACGATGCAAAGCGCTGCCTCCCTTGTTCTGCATTGCGTATGCGTAAAGGTCGCGTGCCACACCATAGTGTGAGCAGGCATCGGCGCGGTTAGGAGTGATGTCTACACCAATAAGATAGTCGCTCTTGATGTTGTAGTACTCCTTTGCCGGTGTGCCGGGTACTGCGTCGGCAGGCAACACGATGATGCCGTCGTGGCTGTTGCCGATACCGATCTCGTCCTCGGCACATATCATACCGAAAGACTCTGCACCGCGGATCTTTCCTTTCTTTATTGTGAAACACTCGTCACCGCTGTACAGTTTTGTGCCGATTGTTGCAACAACCACCTTTTGTCCTGCTGCAACGTTAGGTGCACCGCATACGATCTGTACAGGGTTGCCGTCACCAAGGTTCACTGTTGTGATATGCAGGTGGTCGCTGTCGGGATGGTCAACGCAAGTGAGAACCTCACCGATGACCAATCCTTCAAGACCGCCCTTGATTGTCTGCACCTCCTCTACTCCGTCAGTCTCAAGACCTATTGAAGTAAGTGCAGCGGAAACCTCTTCGGGAGTCATGTCGAAATCGACATACTCTTTAAGCCAATTATAAGAAATGTTCATATACTATTATTTATTATTTCCGTATTACAGACTGGCACAAAACATTGTGGTATGCGCCCATGATATTCCAATCTGCAAAATTACACTTTTTTCTTTAAAAAAGAAAGCAGAAGAGGAAAATGTGTGATTTGTAAGGTTTAATGTTTGATTGGGGGTATGGGTTAAGGGTGAAGGGTGAGAGGTTAAAGGTTAAGGGTTATGGGCTAAGGACTGTTGCGCCCATTAGAGTCCTTAGATACTTTAAGGACGTTTGGGTCCTTAAAAAATAAGGTTCACCTGCAAACTATAGGGGGAATATCTTTTTAACACAGACAAAAATTAAACAATCTCTTATATTCTTTTATACAACTTACCCTTAATCTGCAGTCATAT
>CALCYA010000116.1 GCA_937906165.1 uncultured Bacteroidales bacterium
TCATTGTTACACTAATGAACTCACCGATAACAAAACGTTGTTTTGTCATTCCGAACATTGTGTGAGGAATCTCAAAAGAAGACTTTAGACATGAGTTATTAAGAGATGTCTCGTCGCTGCGCTCGCTCGACATGACAAGTCCGTGGATGCTTAATTGCCGCTTGCTTTGTCATTTCGAGCGCATGCGAGACGTGTAGTTGAGGGCTTTGCCCGAGAAATCTCAAATCCATTGGCAGATATTAATTGTTTGCCGAAAGTGATATTTACAAATTATTATTATTAACTTCGCGCTATGGCAAAGAAAGGGACATTACTTATTGTAGATGACAACAGAAACATTCTGTCGGCAGTGAAACTGCTGGCCGACGGTTATTTTGCGAAGGTGGTGACACTCTCTTCGCCAACGACACTGCTTTCTACGATAGCAGCCGAGCAACCCGACGTACTGTTGCTCGACATGAACTTCAATGCAGGAATCAACACTGGCAATGAGGGTATATTCTGGCTAAATGAGTCCAAGGCAAAATTCCCGCAGTTGAGGGTGGTGCTCTTTACCGCGTATGCCGATATTGACCTTGCCGTTAAGGCCATGAAGCACGGCGCATTCGACTTCGTGGTGAAGCCGTGGAACAACGAAAAACTTATTGAGACGCTGACAAATGCCCTGAACAGCTGCAAGGAGAAGGGCAAGAAGACGGTGAAGCCTGTGCGTAAGGAGGTGCCGATGTTTTGGGGAACAAGTTCCGAGATGGCGCACATCCGCACTGTGGTGGAGCGTGTGGCTGCAACTGATGCCAACGTCCTCATAACAGGTGAGAACGGAACGGGAAAGGAGTTGCTTGCTCGCGAGATACACCGTCTGTCGACACGTGCCGGCAAGGAGATGGTCTCCCTTGATATGGGTGCGATACCTGAACCTCTGTTCGAGAGTGAGCTCTTCGGCCATAAGAAGGGTGCCTTCACTGATGCATACGGTGACCGCGACGGAAAGATGGTTGCAGCAAACGGTTCCACACTATTCATGGATGAGATCGGTAACCTGCCGTTGCACTTGCAGGCGAAGATGCTGGTGGCATTGCAGAACCGTATGGTGACTCCGATAGGCGGTAATGTCCCAAAGGAAATAGATATACGTCTTGTGGCGGCAACCAACTGCAATCTGTTCGCGATGGTTGAGAAAGGCGAGTTCCGTCAGGACCTTCTCTACCGTATAAATACCATACATATAAATCTTCCACCGCTAAGGAAACGTGCGGTAGATATCGTGCCTCTTGCGAATATATTTCTCAAACATTATTGCGAGAAGTACGGCAAAGAGCTGCTTGATATATCGCAGGAGGCGGCAGCAAAACTTACGGCACACTCTTTTGAGGGTAACATACGTGAGTTGCAGAATATAATGGAGAAGGCTGTCATCATGTGTGACGGGAGCGAGATATTGCCGGAGCATCTGCAACTTTATGTATCTCAGGGGAAGGCGCATAGTGCCGACACGACGTTAGAAAACATTGAGCGCACAGCTATTGTTGCAGAGATTGAGTCTTGTGGCGGCAATCTCTCTATGGTGGCACAGCGTCTGGGAATAACGCGCCAGACATTGTACAACAAAATAAAACGTTACGGCTTATGACGGAACGCAGGCTACCCCTTTTGAGACCGTTTTCGCTCGTTGTCCTGTTGGTGGCGGCGAGCGTGCTTTTGGGGTGGCTTCTGGCGAGTGGGCGTCACGGTTTCCTCTTTCCGGTGATTGTGCTGATTGCCGTTCTTGCATACAGGCTCGTGAATGTATACCGTACTGTTGTCAAGAACCTTGAATTTGTCT
The DNA here is from genome assembly GCA_937906165.1 of uncultured Bacteroidales bacterium. Taxonomy (GTDB): domain Bacteria; phylum Bacteroidota; class Bacteroidia; order Bacteroidales; family Bacteroidaceae; genus HGM04593. The sequence continues at coordinate 1,823 of CALCYA010000116.1, forward strand.
TCAGCGCTGTTCGTAGCAATGATTTCTCGTTCCGTTTTGTCGACAGTCCGTTACGCACCAAGCATGCCGTTGTAAACTATTCGCTCAACAGGATAAAGGAGGTTCTCGATGAGGCTAAGGCCAAGGCTGCGGACAAGGAGAAATATTTTGAGGCACTAATAGAGTGTGCCAACATAGGAATCCTTATTCTGCTTGAGAACGGCACCGTAAAGCAATATAACGGCAAGGCGATGAATCTGTTGGGGATGCCTATGCTAAGCCATGTCGACAGATTGCGACAGATATCCCCCGACCTTGCCGATACGTTGCTTGCCATTGCTCCTATGGAGCAGAAGAGTGTATGCTTTGCGACGGAGAGCGGTGATGTGAACCTTTTGCTTAACTGTTCGTCGATGCAGTATGAGGGACATAACCTGCGTGTAATCTCAATAGAGAATATCAATAGGGAACTTGATACACGGGAGGGTCTTGCCTGGGAAAAACTTACGCGCATACTTACCCATGAGATAATGAACTCCCTTGCTCCTGTGACATCCATAAGCAGTACTCTGTTGCATAATATGGATAATGCCGAGGTTATGCAACAAGGGCTTGAGACCATACACAGTACAAGTGACAGGCTTATGCAGTTTGTCGATTCGTTCCGCTCCGTTACGCGTATCCCACCGCCTAAAAAGGCTCCTTTCTATTTGCTTGAGTTGCTTAATGAGGTCCGTGCTCTCATTGAGCATGGGGATGTGCAGTTGACTATCGCTGTTGAGCCGGCAGATATCATGATATATGGCGATAAAGGGCAGCTATTGCAGGTTATCGTTAATCTTGTGAAGAACGCTGTTGAGGCTTGCGTGCAGAATGGCAATGGGCAGTGGGTTGAACTGCGCTCACACATTGCACCCGACGAGCGGGTACACATTGAGGTAAGCAATAACGGCGGTGCAATCCCGGCTGACGTGGCGGCAAACATTTTCACTCCGTTCTTTACCACAAAGCAGGACGGCTCGGGAATAGGTCTTGCTGTCTCAAAGCAGATAATACGCCTGCACGGCGGTAGTCTCAGCCTTTCACAGAACAGTGACGAGCGCGTCACATTCCTTGTTGTGCTGGATTAGTCAATTTCCCATGTAGTGAATTTTTTTAACACACTATGTGCCGCTTTTCTTTGCACAAACGTTTTTTTATTACTGTTTTGCTTCTTTTTATTCATTCTCAAGGCAATATCAATAGAAAAATGAAAGATTTTTGTTGAAAAATTTTGTTATTTGGATAATAATGAATAATTTTGCGGCTCGTTTTGAGAGAAACATTTTTTAACATAATTTTTCTAAACAATGAAAGCAAAACTTTTTGTATTGATGTTGTTCGTTGCTCTGGGCTTTACTGCAAACGCTCAGGAAGCAAACGACGGTATTGTTGCTGCAAAGAAAGAGGCAGTTAAGGAAGCAGTTAAAGGTGCCAAGAAAGAGGCTGTGAAGGCTGCCAAGAAAGAGGCTGTCAGAGAAGCAGGTCCTAAGGCTGCTGTTAAGGAAGCTGTAAAGGGTGCAGGTGAGAAAGGTGCGAAGAATGTTGCAGGTCCAAAGGCTGCGGTGAAGGGGGCTGGTGCAAAGGCTGCAGGTGCAAAAGGCACAGCAGATGCTGCAGGTCCAAAGGCTGCTGTAAAGGCTGCAGGTGCAAAGGCTGCAGGTGAAATGGGCGCAAAGGATTATGCAGGTCCCAAGGCTGCCGGTGCAAAGGCTGCAGGCGCAAAAGCTGCTCCTGGAAAGGCTGCATTGAGCGAGAAGGCTGCTAAGGCCAGAGTGAAAGCAGAGAAGAAGGCTGCCAAGGAGGCTAAGAAGGCTGCCAAGGCTGCAGAGAAGGCAGCTAAGAAGGCTGCGAAGTAATTCGCGCTCTGTTGTTATGATGAACGACTCCTCAAGAGAGGGGCCGTTTTTTTTGTGCCATTCTAAGAGCTGTCGGGTTTGGATTAATGGCTGATGCGACGGTGGGCCCCTGTAGTATGAACTTTGGCTCACCGGCAAAGTCTGGGGGCTAAGCAAAAAGTTGAGTGATTTAGGAAAA
>CALCYA010000117.1 GCA_937906165.1 uncultured Bacteroidales bacterium
TTAATGTTTTGTCTGTGTTAAAAAGATATTCCCCCTATAGTTTGCAGGTGAACCATATTAGTTAATCTCAACCCATACGGCATCACTTGTGCGGTGCTTTGTGTGACTGATTGCTTCACATATTATTGAATTTGGAATTAGAGCGTGCTCTGATTCCAAATTTCCCAGGAGGCGAGTGCCTGCAGGTACCACATCTCGTATCCGCTTTTTATCCCGGCCCCTTGTGCAGCACCTTTCTGTAAGAACAAGGTGTTTTCAGGATTGTATACAATGTCGTACAACAGATGCTTGTCGCTTATAAGCGGGTAGGGAATGTCCGGGCATTGGTCTATGCCGTGACCCACCATCCCAAGAGGTGTACAGTTGACAATAACGGTGTGGCTTTCCATTATCTCGGGTGTGATGTTGCTGTATGCAATGGCTTTTCCTTTTGCAGTGCGCGATACCGGTTGACATTCGATGCCCAACTGCTCCAGTGCGTATATGATGGCTTTTGAGGCACCACCGGTGCCAAGCACAAGTGCCTTTTTGTGATGCTCTTTCAGTAGCGGCTCTATGGAGCGTGTAAATCCTATGACATCGCTGTTGTAACCCCACAGGTGTGCCTTGCCGTCGGCATCACGCATTACCTTTACTACGTTAACTGCGTTTATGGCCTTTGCACCGTCGCTCATACCATCCAGGTGCTGCATTATTGCAATCTTGTGTGGAATGGTCACATTGAACCCCTGCAATTCGGGGTGTTCTTCAAGTATGCGGGGCAGTTCGTCGGTGCTTTCTATTTCAAAAGGGATATATTGTGCGTCTATGCCTTCATCGGCAAATTTACTATTGAAGAATGCCGGACTCGCCGATTGAGCCAAAGGGTAGCCGATTATGCCGTACTTTTTCATTTTTCTCATCAGGTATGTATAATGGGGCACCAACAAGTGATGCCCCAACCATTTTAAATGTGTACAGGTTCTTATCCCAGATACTCCTTTACGTTCTTCTCTATACGTGCGTTGATGTCATCGCACTCCTCCTTGACAAACTTCTCACCTGTAATGTTTTCGTAAAGCTCTATGTAGCGGTTGCTGATGCTCTCTACAATCTCGTCGGTCATCTCGGGAACCTGCTGGCCCTCCTTGCCCTGGAAGCCGTTGTCCATGAGCCACTCGCGTACGAACTCCTTTGAGAGCTGCTTCTGTGGCTCGCCCTTCTCGAACTTCTCCTCATAGCCCTCTGAATAGAAATAACGGCTGCTGTCGGGAGTATGTATCTCATCCATAAGGTATATTGTACCGTTGTGCTTACCGAACTCGTACTTTGTGTCAACGAGTATGAGTCCGCGCTTTGCTGCAATCTCAGTTCCGCGTGCAAAGAGTGCGAGGGTGTACTTCTCAAGAAGTGCGTATTCCTCGGGTGTTGCAAGGCCTTTGGCAAGAATCTCCTCTTTTGAGATGTCGGCATCGTGCTCACCAATCTCGGCTTTTGTAGTCGGGGTGATGATTGGCTGCGGGAACTTCTGGTTCTCCTTCATGCCCTCGGGCAACTGTACGCCACATATCTCGCGTACGCCGCTCTTGTATGCACGCCAAGCTGAACCGCATAGATAACCGCGTACAATCATCTCAATGGGAAAGCCCTCACACATTACACCTACGGTAACCATTGGGTCGGGAGTTGCCAACTTCCAGTTGGGGACAATGTCGGCAGTAGCGTCAAGGAACTTTGCTGCAATCTGGTTGAGCATCTGTCCTTTGAACGGGATGCCCTTGGGCAACACGACATCAAATGCCGAAATACGGTCTGTCGCAACCATTACCAGCTTGTCGTCGCCAACTGTGTATACATCACGTACTTTTCCATGATAAACGTTTTTCTGATTCTCGAATTTGAATTCGGTGTTAGTCAATGCTTTTGCCATATTATTTCAGTTTTGATTCATTTCTTGTCATTGTTGGCCTGTTCGTGTCTCTCGTATGCCTCCACTATGCGTGTAACAAGCCTGTGGCGTACGATGTCTTTCTTGTTGAGTGTTACAAAGCCAATTCCCTGTACGCCTTTAAGCACCCTCTGTGCGTGCAGCAGGCCTGAGTTCTGGTGTTGTGGAAGGTCAACCTGTGTGAGGTCTCCGGTGATTATCATCTTTGTGTTTGTTCCCATTCGGGTGAGGAACATCTTTATCTGCTGCGGGGTGGTGTTCTGTGCCTCGTCAAGGATAACGACCGCATCATTAAGAGTACGTCCGCGCATGAATGCAAGAGGAGCAATCTGTATGATATTGTTGTCCATATGCTCCTTTAGCTTTGAAATGGGAATCATATCTTCCAAAGCATCGTACAACGGTTGCAGATAGGGGTCTATCTTGTCGCGCATATCACCGGGCAAGAAGCCGAGCTTTTCACCTGCTTCCACTGCCGGGCGGCTGAGTATGATTTTTCTTATCTCGCGGTTCTTCAGTGCCTTCACGGCAAGCGCAATAGCGGTGTATGTCTTTCCTGTTCCTGCAGGACCCACAGCAAAGACCATATCATTTTTCTTGAACTCATCGACCAGACGGCACTGGTTCTCGGTTCTCGGGTATATGGGGCGTCCGTTTATGTTGTATACAATGACGTTGCTGTCACTGCCTTTGTCGCCCTTCTTCCCGTTTACGGCATCTATGATGGCCTCTTCGTTAAGGCTGTTGTATTTGTTGCAATAGGCCTTGAGCAGGCTGATGACATTGTCGAAACGTTCAAGTTCCTCTTCATCACCCATTGCGCGTATTATGTTGTCACGGGCTACGATGCGCAGTTTGGGGTGCAGCTTCTTGAGCATCTGCAGATGCACGTTGCCGGCGCCGTAGAACCCTACAAGGTCAATTCCGTCAAGAATGAAATTCTTCTCAATCATCCAATAAATATCCTTCCTGAATAATCCTTATTTCTTCTTCATTTCGGCCTCGAAACGGCGTGTGGCTTCTCCGCCCTGGCTGCATCCGCAAGGGCCTGTGATGCAACCGCCCGGACATGACATCACCTCTACCAACTTGCCGGGGCATTTGCCGGTCTTCGCGTATGCCTTGAGCATGGCGATGTTCTTTTTGTTGAGGTCGGCAATGACAACACCTTCGAGTGCCTCGTTGCCAATCTTGTTCTTCACGGCAGTGAATACACCCGTTGTCTTTGCAAAGTTATGTGCGTCCTTGCAAGCGCTTTCGGCCGGTGTGTATGGCATACAACTCTCGATGTCAACACCCATTCCCTGGAATATTGCATCTATCTCGCGGAATGTAAGCACGTAATCAACATTTGCGTCTTTGAAGCCTTCGGCCTTCTTTGATGCACACGGTGCGATGAATACGGTAACGCAGTCCTCTCCGAACTTCTCCTTTGCGTAGATTGCAGTATAGTGCATTGGTGAACCTGTTGACGATACATACTTTACAATCTCGGGGATATGTTTGTTTGCAAGGTTTACGTATGCAGGACAACAGCTTGTAGTCATGAATGGCTGTCCTTCCTCGATCTTTTCCTGTAACTCTTCGGCCTCACGGCGTGTTGTCTCTTCTGCACCGTAAGCAACCTCTACGATATCGGCAAACCCTACACTCTTGAATGCTCCGTAGACCTGCTCGATAGGCTTTCCGAACTGGGCAAGCACCGCGGGTGCCACCATTGCAATGACTTTCTTTCCTGCGCGCATCTCCTTGAGAACGTCAAATGCCTCGCATTTGTCGAATATGGCACCGAACGGACAGGCGTTGAGACACTTGCCGCAGTATATACATTTATCGGGGTCGATGTGCTCTACACCGTACTCGTCCTTTGAGATAGCCTTTACGGGGCAAGCTTCCTCGCAGGGAATAGGCATATAGATGATAGCATGGTATGGACATACTTGATGACACTTGCCACAACTGATGCACTTGTCGTGGTCAATGTGCGCCTTGCCGTCCTTGTCATAGTAGATGGCGTCCTTGGGACAGTTTGTGTAGCAAGGGCGCGCGACACAACCGCGGCACAGGTTCGACACCTCATAGTTGATCTTTACGCACGATGAGCAGGCCTCGTCCATAACATGTAGGACTGCACCGTTGTTCATAGAGATTCCTTTGCGGTTTAGCATGCGCTGTGCATAGCTGTGCAGAGAATCCATCTCGTTGAACTCGTCCTCCATGGTAAAGCCCATCATCGCCATAATCTTGTACTTGATGACTGCACGTTCCTTGTGGATACAGCATCTTCCTTTAGGTTTCTGGTTACGTGGGTACATCCTGTAGGGCACACTGTCTATCCTGTCGACAAGATCACCTTCCTTCCACATTGCAACCAGTTTCTTCAAAAGTTTATACCGTACAAACATTACATTATTATTATATCCCATTTAACTTTTAAATTTTGCTGTAAAAATAACTAAAAAACATTGAATTCTGCTACATTTGCAGTAATGTTTCTGTATAAAAAACGAAAAAAATGGAGAAAAGTACGTTTGAAGCTCTCGTTGCCCCTTTGATGCAGCCGCAAAATGTGTCGGCAGCAGAGTGGCGTGCCCTCCTGCAGTCGTTTGAAGCAGATGGTAATGGATCGCTGTTTGAGTATGCGCGTGATGTGTCCTCCCGGAATTTCGGCAGAAGGGTGTACCTGCGTGCCCTAATAGAGATTAGTTCATACTGCCGTAACGGTTGCCGTTATTGTGGGTTGCGTAGCCCAAATAATCTTGCCGCGCGGTACCGTCTTGATAAAGAACAGATATTGGAGTGCTGCCATAAGGCGGCCCGGCTCGGTTTCAATACCTTTGTATTGCAGGGTGGCGAGGACCCCATGCAGAGTGATGAGTGGCTGGCCGACGTGGTAATGACGATAAAACAGCATTATCCCGATAAGGCAGTGACCCTTTCTGTGGGTGAACGTCCGTTCGGGGGCTATGCCGCGATGCGGGCAGCCGGTGCCGACAGATATCTCCTGCGGCATGAGACAGCCGATGCTGCTCACTATTCACATCTGCATCCCTCACGCATGAGTGCAGCGAACCGCAAGGCCTGTCTGTATGAACTCAAACGCATCGGTTATCAGGTGGGGGCAGGTATGATGGTGGGTTCTCCAGGGCAGACAACGGAACATCTTGTCCATGACCTAATGTTCCTTGATGAACTGCAACCTCATATGATAGGTATAGGGCCTTTCATTCCTGCAAAAGGAACTCCATTCGCCAATGAACCGTCAGGAAGTGTTGAGGATACGCTTCTGCTTATAGCATTGCTGCGTCTGCGTTTCCCCCGTGCGCTCATTCCTGCCACAACGGCACTTGCAACGCTATGCAGTGACGGCACAGAGCGTGGCATATTGGCAGGAGCCAACGTTGTCATGCCTAATATGACTCCGCTTGATGCAAGAAACAAATATACTATATATGACAATAAGAAGGTTACTGAGAGCGAATCGGCCGAGCAACTGAATCTTTTATCTGACAAGTTAGATAGAATTGGCTACAAGCTCGATTTCTCCCGTGGAGATTATGGCTCATGAGGCGCGTTGTCAAAAACCGCTTGTCATTGAAAACAGAAAATGAAATAAACAGACATTGGAATATGTATAACCCCAAATCAACAACAGCAACTGAATTCATCAGTGATAGCGAGATACGTTCTACTATGGAGTATGCTGTGTCGAACTGTAGTGACCGTGTACTCATCGATGCTATCCTTGCAAAAGCTGCCGAAGCCAAAGGTCTCAGCCACCGTGAGGCAGCTCTTCTGTTAGAGTGTAATGACCCGGATGTAACGGCACGCATCTTCTCTCTTGCAAACGAAATAAAACACAGGTTCTATGGCAACCGCATTGTGATGTTCGCACCGTTGTACCTATCTAACTACTGTGTCAACGGCTGTGTCTATTGCCCTTACCATGCAAAGAACAAGACCATCCATCGCAAGAAACTGACACAGGAAGAGATACGTGCCGAGGTTATTGCATTGCAGGATATGGGCCACAAGCGTCTGGCACTCGAGGCCGGCGAGCATCCGCTCAAGAATCCCATTGAGTATATCCTTGAGAGCATAAATACCATTTACAGCATTAAGCACAAGAACGGTGCGATACGTCGTGTCAACGTTAATATCGCAGCCACAACAGTCGAGAATTACCGCCGCTTACGCGAAGCAGGCATTGGAACGTATATCCTTTTTCAAGAGACATATAACAAGGAGAATTATGAGGCTTTGCATCCTACAGGCCCCAAGAGCGATTATGCGTGGCACACCGAGGCAATGGACCGCGCCATGCAGGGCGGTATAGATGATGTAGGCATCGGGGTGCTCTTCGGTCTTGAGACTTACAGATATGACTTTGTGGGTTTGCTTATGCATGCCGAGCATCTTGAGGCTACATACGGTGTCGGGCCGCATACCATCAGTGTACCCCGTCTGTGTAAGGCCGATGATGTGGATACGGCCGATTTCAAGAACGCGGTTCCCGACGATATATTCTACAAGATAGTTGCCATCATACGCATTGCTGTTCCTTATACCGGCATGATTATCTCCACACGTGAGAGCCAGAAGAACCGTGAAAGGTTACTTGAGATAGGCATTTCCCAAATCAGTGGAGGTTCGCGTACAAGTGTAGGCGGTTATGTAAATGAGGAACAGCCCGATGAGAATTCTGCACAGTTCGATATTGCTGACCACCGTACACTCGACGAAGTGGTGGGGTGGCTTCTCGACCTTGACCACATCCCGAGTTTCTGTACGGCCTGCTACCGCGAAGGACGCACTGGCGACCGTTTCATGACATTGCTGAAGAACGGTCAGATATCCAACTGTTGTCTGCCTAATGCGCTTATCACCCTTAAGGAGTATATCCGCGACTACGCATCACCCGCAACACGCGAGAAAGGTGAGGCTATGATAAGACGTCTGTTGAACGATGTTCCCAACGAACGTGTCAGGGAAAAGGCTACAGAGTATCTTTCAAAGATTGACAATGGCGAAAGGGATTTCAGGTTCTGAATCTCCTTTTATAAGTGATTTACAGATGTAATATATATGATTTTATGACTGAAACACCACGCTCCAACCGTTATCATATAGCCGTTTTCGGCAGACGTAATGTGGGCAAATCGTCGCTGGTGAATTGCCTTGCAGGGCAGAGTGTATCCATTGTATCCGATGTCGCAGGTACAACAACCGATACAGTGTGGAAGAATATCGAACTGCCGGGTATCGGTGCCGCAGTTATTGGCGATACAGCCGGTTTTGACGATGTCGGTACACTTGGTGCAATGCGTGTGGATGCCGCCCGTAGGGTCCTGCTCCGTACCGACCTTGCTGTTATTCTGCTTGGCGACCCCGATGATGCTGCACTTGAGAAGGAGTGGTATAAGAGTATCACTGCACGACATTTGCCGGTCATTCTTGCCGTAAGTAAATGTGACAGCGATGGCAGTGAACTTCGTATCAAACAGTGGAGAGCTCACTTCGGTGATGATGTTATCCCATTCTCGTCAGTTTCCGGCGAGGGACGTGAGGCACTGCTTGAGAAAATTGCGCAGTGCAGTGCACAGGATGAAAACCTTGATGACATAACATATACGTTGGTGAAAAAGGGTGATATTGTGGTGCTTGTAATGCCGCAGGATAGTTCCGCCCCCAAAGGACGCATTATCCAACCGCAGGTGCAGACGCTGCGCAACCTCCTTGACAAACATTGCATGCCGCTATGCTGTGCACCCGAGGAGTTGCCGCAGTTGCTTGCCTCACTTGTCGCTCCTCCACGGCTCATAATAACTGACTCGCAGGTGTTTGCACAGGTAGAGAAACTCACTCCGGCCGGAACGCATCTTACCTCTTTTTCTGTACTTATGGCACGCCATAAAGGTGATATCGAGGCTTTTGTAGAGGGTGTAGCGGCACTGCGCTCGATGCCTGCCGATGGCAGAATACTCATTGCCGAGGCCTGTAGTCACATACCGCAGAACGAGGATATCGGGCGCGTGAAACTTCCCCGTCTGCTACGCAATAAATTTGGCGATATGGTGCAGATAGATATTGTTTCAGGTAATGATTTCCCCGAAGAGCTGGGTGGATATGATCTTGTCATCCATTGCGGTGCCTGTATGTTCAACCGCCGCATGGTAATGTCCCGTGTGCGACAGGCAAAGGCGCAGGGTGTTCCCATAACCAACTATGGTATCGCCATTGCTGCCCTGAACGGCATACTGGAGAAAGTTACAATCTGATGTGAACCGACAACAACAATTGCTATGAACAGATATGTAGAGATTGAGAGTTATGATGCACTTCAGCCTTTGTTGTATCCGGGGGCTGTACTTGAGCATTATGCTTTCCAGAACATCGAATTCGGGCGCAATGCCGTACAGTGCAGTTTCAGGGATTGTATATTCTTCGGTTGTACCATGCCTGATGTTATGCGCAACGAGCTTGCTCCCGACTGCTGCGTGCTCCCTGAACTTCCGAAACCTTTTAATCCTTTTCCGGCACACCTTTACTCGCCTGCAGAACTTTATGCCGGTTACGACTACAGAAACCCCGTTACATTTGGGCAATGTTATGATACACGCATCTACAACCATTATATCTCCAATGGCAAGCAGGCTGTTGATATTGCGGAGACTCTTGCCCGTTCGCTGCACGACCATTCGATAAGTGACGCCCTGCACGATATGCTTTCAGAATATCCGGAACGCAGTGTCGTTGCTGTTATGGGCGGTCATTCGCTCTCGAGAACTGATGCAAACTACCATAAGGTTGTGCTCATTGGTAAGCACCTTGCCGAGCATGGTTGTCTGATGGTCACTGGTGGAGGACCCGGAGCAATGGAGGCCGCGCATCTTGGCGTGTGGCTTGCAGGACGTCCTCTCGGTGATGTGGACAAGGCTTTGGCGATGCTTGCACATGCGCCCTCGTACAAGGATGCGGAGTGGTTGCCATCTGCCTTTGCACTTATGGAGAGGATGCCGCGTGTGAGTGATTGCTTCAGCATAGGTGTCCCCACTTGGTTCTATGGTCACGAACCAGCCACTCCTTTTGCCACGCATATTGCAAAGTACTTCGACAACAGCATACGTGAAGATGGCCTTCTGACCATTGCAAAGGGTGGTGTGGTGTACTCCCCAGGAAGTGCAGGCACAATGCAGGAGATATTCCAGGATGCAGCCCAAAACCATTATCTAACTTGTGGTTATGCGAGCCCTATGGTCTTTCTTGATACCGAATACTGGAAAGAGAAGTTTCCTGTATATCCATTGCTGGAGAGTCTGGTGCAGAAAGGATGCTACAAGAATCTGTTGCTGTCAATGACAGACTCTCCTGATGATGCCGTGCGGGATATCATGGCGTTTGTAAATGGGAAATAATTCCTGAACCATACAAAATTCCATAAGAAACAAGGTGGGGATTTATAAAGCCCCACCTTGTTTCTTATGGAATTTGTTCTTTCAATACTTGTCTACTTGACAAGAACCTTCTTGCCGTCTACGATATAAATGCCCTTTGTAGGGTTATCTACCTTGCGGCCTTGGAGGTCAAAGATGCCTTTCGTTTTTGTGTTTTCATCCATTACCTCTTCAATTGCAGTAGGAACTTCAATGCCACTCTTTTCAAGCGTCCATGCACTTGCCCCCCAGGTATACGGCTTTGTAAGTATATAATTCCAAGCATCCGGGTTTGTGTACCATCCCGATGTGCCGTTGGCTGCAACAATGGCAATGCCTTTGTTGCCTGTGTCTGTTGTCACCTCAATGAGGTCCCAGTCATAGTCGTTGCCTACCATCAGGGGCTGGTCATCACCCTCGTTGCTGATATATGCGGCTGTCCCGCTGAGCTTGTTGTATATGCGTACTGAACCGTCATTGCTCTTGTCAAAGCTCCACAGATAGTTGTCCGATGTGTTCTTGCTCTTTGGTTCTACGCGCTTTGTACTGCGGTTCATTGCTGCATAATAGTTTGTGAAATATGCATTTCGTATGTAGTAGTACTGCCCCATGTCAAGGACATCGAGTGCCGATGTTCGTGGCATCATCTGGAATTCGTGGTAACGTTCCACATACTTGTTGTATGTCTCTTCGCTGATGATGTCCATCATTGAAAGCAACATATTTGCTGGCTCTATGATGTTGCCCATGAGGAAATCAAGCGCTTCCTGTGTATAATGGCCCACTTTGCCCGGCTTTGCTGTGTAGAAATAGATGTTCTCGCACTTGGCTACAAGTCCTATGAATTGTTTGGTAAAGTCCTTGATCTCTACAAGTTTCCATGTTCCGTTGTAGCAGAGTGCCGCGACATCCTTGGCATATACGTCGCCTGAAGGCTCGGCGCTCAAACGCTTTACATTGCCGGTGACTGCTGCATTGTAGCCGGCTACGGCAGAGATTGTCACAGCGCCCGGAACGTATGTAAAGCCGCGGGTTGCGATTGTTGCCTTGTCTATCCTTACAGGGGTACCTTTGTCACTCATCTTCACAGCTGCGTTAAGCGAGCCCATTGTCAGCTGCTTCCCGCTGTATGTGTTTGTCATTATATAACCGCCATCTGCAACCTCGAACTTCCACAGCTCCTCGGGCTCAACCTGTGGAGTGTAGTGGAAGCGTACTCCGTTGTCCTTGACGTACATTGTTGAACCTGCATACTGTCGTTTATAATATGTGGATGCAGATATAATCTGATAGGTCTTGCCATCCTCGGGCAACAGGATTTCTGCTTTCTTGTATGCGTCGGTTGCAGCTGTCAGTGCTGTCACGTCATCGCCCTCAACGGCATTCAGTGCTGCTTCAAGTGCGTCGTAGAACTCTGCGGCAGGGTAGCCCACGCCACCTCGGATGCTGCCTGCAATAATCTCCTCAGCCTCCATTATGGCAGTCTCGGCTGCAGTGTATTCCTTAGGCTCGATATAATGCTTTGCGTATGTGTAGCCAAGCAGGTCAAGGATCTCGTCATGGCTCTGCAAGCGTCGGTAGAATCCGCTCCAGTTCTTTTTGCTTGCAGGCAACCAGCCGGTCTCGGCGAGTGCCAGCATGCGTGGCAACAGCTGATACTCGAGCTCGGTATTGTCATTGAGTGTCTCGGCCCAAAGGTTTACCTGTGTGCCGAGGCAATACTCTTCGCGTCCGGCGAGTGAGCCTGCGGGATTCAGTGCATATACCTCTTCGAGGGTGTTGGTGTTTGTCTCGCTCCAACCACCGTAGTAAGGCTCATCTACAATTGTCTTGTCAGGACCAACCTGCATGAAGTCTATGTATACATGTGAATATGGTGTGGCAATGCTCTTGAAGCCCTTGTTGGCAGCTTCGGCAGTCTTGCCAAGGCTGTTCCATGCCATGATTACAGGTTTTACTTTGTTGTCGCTTGTCCAGTGTGAGAGCAGTTCGTCCCACACGACTATATCCTTTCCGTGCTTCTCCTTGAGGTATGTTCCAAGTTCCTCCACCAGCCACGACTGCAACTGGTTCACACCTGTAAGACCTTCTTCCTTTACGCGTTTGAGACAAAGCTCGTTTGTCGCCCACTGGGTTGTAGGGCACTCGTCTCCGCCTATATGTATATAAGGATAGGGGAATATCTCTGCCACGTTGTCAAGGACGCACTTGAGGAAATCTATTACTCTGTCGTCGCCGATGTTCAGCACATCATTCGAGATTCCGCCGTCAATGCGTACGGAATACTCCTTTGTAGAGTCGCAACTGAACTCCGGATATGCGGTCACGGCCGCTACCATGTGGCCGGGAAGGTCTATCTCGGGCATAATATCGATATTGCGCTCTGCAGCGTACGCCACAATCTCGCGTAAATCATCCTGTGTGAAATACATTCCGCGTCCGTATTCCGTGTCGTCAAAGAACTTGCTGCCGTCGCCCGGGCTTGTGAATGAGCCTGAACGTATTGCACCGACAGATGTCAGTTTAGGATATTCAGGAATCTGTATGCGCCAGCCCTGGTCGTCGGTAAGGTGCCAGTGAAGACGGTTCAGCTTGTAGAGTGCCATGATGTCCAATACCTTCTTTACTTCCTCCTTGTCGAAGAAGTGGCGGGCTACGTCCATCATAAAGCCGCGATGCCCGAACTGTGGCTGGTCGGTGATGGAAACGAACGGAAGCTCCCATTTTGCATTGTGGTTGAGTTCCTCACCGAAAAAGTCGCGTGGAAGCAATTGTGTCAGTGTCTGTATTGCATAGAAGAAACCGGCCTTGGTAGAAGCCTTTATCTCCACGCCGTTCTCATTTACATTGAGTGTGTATCCCTCGGCAGGCAATGTCTCGTCAACAGCAAGCCAAATCTTTCCTGCCGCAGTCTCGTTGGCGTTCTCCAATATGGTGAACCTCTTTCCTGATGTCTTCTCAAGTCTTCTGGCAAACCGCGATACATAGTTCAGAACATCTTCGTCAGGGTATGTGATTGCAGTCAATGAAGATAGTGCAAGCTTACCCTCCGAGACGGTCATTTCCGCGGGGTAGGGGATTATAGATATGTTTCCAAGGTTCTCGAATACGCTGTATTCCACGAACTGTACCGGGTTGTTCTGGTCTGCCTTGTCCCAGAGACCTACGCCGCGGTTCTCGCTGGGACCGCCCCACAGGTTCATGGATATTGAGGTATTGCCAGCAGGCTGAATCTCATAACCGCTACTGTATGTGCCGTTGGTAGTGGCATTGATGAAGAACTTGCTTACGCCGGTTGCGCTTGTGCCCGATTTTACCATCTGGTTCTTGGCTGCGGAACTTACGTATAAGGTATAGCCTTTCTTGTTCGTGAACGTGTAACCGTTTGTGGCATCGCCGGTAATCTTCCACATCTGTGCGTCGCTGCCGGTAGCAGTGGCTGTGGTAATGTTCGCTCCGGCAGTCTCGGCCGTGAGGGCGTTGCCGCCGTTCATGAACTGGATGAGATACCATTTGACCTCATCATCGGTACTGATGGTGGGGAAGCTTTGCGAAAAAGCGTAGACTGTCCCTAAAATCAGACACGTCAGTAGAAAAAAGAATCTTTTCATAAAATGATTTGTTATGATTATTAATGTTTTTTCTTTTTTTGGTGATTTTATACGCATAAGTGCGGGCTATATTCATTGTTCACAACAAATATAGTTATTTTTTTACATAGGTATATATGGTTTTGAAAAATTGTGAAATATCGGGCGTGAATATGGATTCGTGACTAATTTTTGATTCTTATAGGGTTGATGTAAAGATTATTTACCATTGTACGTGTGAACTCCCTGTTGATGAAAAAAGGGTAATTATTGGGCGTTTGGTGGTTTTGATATGAGATTCTCCAATTTTTTCGGTTTGACAAAGATTATCTGCCAATTATTTGCTATCTTGCATCGCTTTTGGGGGATTTCGTTTGATTTCTAACCGTGACACAAAGTTGGACGGAATTTCTCATATGGCAAAACGTACAACTCATTATCATTAAGATCTTATTTTTGTGTTGCGGATTGAAATATTATGAATAAAAGAATACTTTTTCATCGCTAGCAATTCTGACAATTGCAATTACGGTTGTTGGCTGTAGTAAAGATTACGAGTTTGAAGAGTATGACACCATTTTGGACATCAACTACAATACGCCTACAACAAGGAGTGTAGTCGAAGATGGTTTTATAGGAGATTCCGAATCGCTGAAAAGGCAATATTATGAAGTGAATACTAGTTATAATAAGGTGTCAGCTGGCTGTGGTATTACTATGTTGGTCAATATTTGGATAAGCGAGAAACCCAGATATTATTTTGAAGTACACCCTTCTGAGTGTCCTAAAACAGCTCAACAATATGCTGATGAGCTTCTGGAAAGCTTTGGAGACAAATATGATGAATCAACGGGTATCTTGCCGTCAGAAATTCTGAAAGTTGCAAATAACGGAAACCCAACAGGACCATACACTCTCGAAACTTTGACATCAAGCGAGAAATCTGCTTTTTTCGAAGATAGGAACAACCGTGAAAAAGTATGCGGAATCACTTTGAAAAATACAAGAACGGGGGAATGTCACTCTGCAGCAACAACTTCTGTGAAATTCGATCGTGTAGAATTCTCAGGTTTTGATATATTTAATCCCGACAAGAATCAATATGGTGTTCACTCTATTCCTGTTTCTGGATCGAAGAAGGTCAACAAAAAGGACGGTAGCGATGGGGGATCTTGGGAAATCACAGGAGTATACTTACATTAAATCATAATTATGAAGTGCAAGAAATATTCTGATGAAAGACTGCATCTTACTTGTAGGTTTTGCTCAATCTAAAGAAACACTTTGCCAACAATTGGTTATGAATCGTGTATGGAAGCTACAATGTAAAAAGTAGTGTCTTACTGACTCTTCTCAAACAGAAGGTAACATATGCTTTATTAGTGGACTAAACGATCAAAATAACACAAACTTTTATAGATTAATATGATTCGTATTGTTATAAGCAGAATAGTTATTATATTCATTGCATTGTTTTGCTGTGCTGATTGCATAATGGCTGATACTTTTTTCATTGAATCGGGTATCAGATACAAGGTCATAGATAATGGCTATGTCAATGTCTCGGTACAGTATGACAGTCTGTACAGTTCTTATGATTTCAAGGATTCTGTTCTTGAAATTCCGGCAGTTGTGCGATACGAAGGAAGTAGTTATCGTGTGAAGGAAATTGAGAAATATGCATTTACTGCATGTTGCGCAATAAAACATCTAAAGATTGGTGAAGGGATTGAGGTAATTTCAGATTATGCATTTCAGGCTTGTGCTAATCTTGAGTCGGTAAGCATTCCATCTAGTGTAAGGGTCATTGGGGCTGCTCCGTTCCAATATTGTACCTCTCTGACAACGATTGTTGTGGATAAGACAAATCCAATATTTGATAGCCGTGAGGGAAGTAACGCGATAATTATGACGCAGGATAACTCCCTAATTGTGGGATGTGGTGCTACAAAGATTCCTTCTTCCATAAGATGTATCGACAAGTATGCATTTATGGGCTGTATGGCGGAGGAACTTGTAATTCCTGATGGAGTGGAAAAAATCAAATTCTTTGCATTTAGCAGTTGTCTTAACCTAAAGAAAATTGTCATTCCTGCATCTGTAGAATCAATTGAGGAACACGCTTTCTACAATTGCCCAGAAGTCATTTCTATTGTTGTTGACAAAAACAATACGGACTATGACTCTAGAAATGGTTGTAACGCAATCATCTATACCTCCGACAGCAAACTGATACTTGGTTGCAGTACAACTATCATTCCTCAGGATATCGAGATAATAGGTGAATTCGCATTCAAAAATAGCCGCAACCTTCAGAGAATTGTTGTCCCGGAAGGGGTATCTTGTATTGAAGATGGTGCATTTGAACATTGTTCAAGCCTGAAGGAAGTTGTACTTCCTACAACGCTGGAATCCTTCATTGGTGGATCAAACTTTGGCTATTGCACATCTTTGGAAAGCATCACCATTCCAAAGGGTGTATACAATATGGGGAGTGATATCTTCTGTGGATGTATCTCACTCCAGAAGATAACTGTCGATTCTGCTAACGCGACATTCGACAGCCGAAATAATTGCAATGCCGTGATTGATACAAAACAAAATAAATTGGTGGCAGGTTGCAAAGGGACGGTTATTGTCGATGGTATCAAGAGTATCTGTTCACGGGCATTTTATAAGAGTGGAATAACTTCGGTTCACATACCTTCTTCCGTTGATAATATTGAACCAGCAGCCTTCAAGGGTTGTGAGTACTGTATATCAATTACGGTGGAAGAAAGCAACAAAACTTACAAGTCGGCAGATTCGAACTCTGTAGTAGAGATGGCGACAAATGAGTTGGTCCTCGGTTGCACCACCACCAAAATCCTTCCTGAGGTAAAGGTTGTGGGTGCCTACGCATATATGAATACTCCATCTTTGGTGATTCTCCCTGAAGGAATCATTTCAATAAAAGAAGGTGCGTTTTCAGAATGTAAGACATTGCAGTCTATCATTCTTCCTGCCTCCCTTAAAATAATTGAAGAGCGTGCATTTTATGATTGCATAAACCTTACTTATGTGGCATTGAAGAGTAAGGACACCGAGATTCATAAATATGCATTTCCATTTAATAAAAAGTTTGGGAAATGAATTTTTTTCACATTCCAACACTAATTATCTTAGGTGGCTGCATCTTTTGCATTTCAGAGAAACACTTTGAAAGAGCCGACACTATCCAGATATATTGGACAAGTATATGCTTGTTTTTAGTATTGACTGTGTATTTTGTGTGTTCGTGCTATAATGACAAGAATATCTTTCCGCAGAAAAAGATTTTAAATACAGTATGCCTTATTGGCGTTATAGAAATCATATATTCCATTTTTCAATTATTTGGCGTAGTACCAGATAACTTTCAATACGCTTTTTTCTCAGGCAGTTTGAATAACCCCGCAGTCTTCGGAATGTTTATGTCTTGTTGTGATCTTGTATGTGTGTATTACTTAATTAAGACCACAGAAAAAGAGAGAAAAATCTGGGGGTATTTGACTGTATTGTTTGCAGTCTTTATTTTGCTGTCAAATTCACGTACAGCAATCATCTCATCTTGCGTGGGAGCATTCTTAATCTTGTCAATTGAACTGGTTCAATTTAAAGCTTTTTTTGGAAAGAAAAAAAATGTATGTTTATCAATTGTAGTGATAGTAATCGCTTTTTTATTTCTCTATTTATATAAACGTGATTCTGCAAATGGTCGGATTTTAATATGGATTGTTTCTCTGGATATGATAAAAGAAAGACCATTGTTCGGATGGGGAGCAAATGGTATGTCATCGCATTATATGGATTTTCAAGCAAGCTTTTTGAATAGTCATCCAAATTCTCCATTTGTAATGCTGGCAGATCAAACTTCGAATCCCTTCAATGAAATACTTCATCTCTCTATCTTGTTTGGAGTGCCAACAGCA
The DNA here is from genome assembly GCA_937906165.1 of uncultured Bacteroidales bacterium. Taxonomy (GTDB): domain Bacteria; phylum Bacteroidota; class Bacteroidia; order Bacteroidales; family Bacteroidaceae; genus HGM04593. The sequence continues at coordinate 16,901 of CALCYA010000117.1, forward strand.
TTGTTGTTTTGTGGTATTGTAATCTGGGCAATAGTGTACGTATCAAAGAATGTCAAAGACAATAAGGGGCTTGTCTTGGGATTTATCACACTTTTTTTTATTTGGTGTATGTTTTCATATCCACTTAAAGTACCGTTCGTTTGGCTCATGTTATTATTTATCTTTCTATCAATATATAAGAATCTGACTTACCATCGCTCTACAAAAATAATGATTTCTTTGATTGTAATCTGCGGTGTATGTTTATATGGCTTGGTATATACTGCATTCTATGATTTCAAACGTATAAGTTTGCAAGAACGTGCAAATGTTGAGTTTAATAATCAAACACAAAAGGATTACGAGGAACTATATAAAGATCTCTCCAATGATGCTTCTTTCCTTTATAATTACGGAGCAATGCTACACCTATATGGTGAATATAAAAGAAGTCTTGAGGTATTTAAAGATTGCTCAAAATACCTTTCAGATTATAATATGATGCTTTTGATGGGTGATGATTATCAACAGATTGGGTTACTTGATTCTGCTATAGCTTGTTACAATCGTGCATATCAGATGATTCCGAATAGGTACCTTCCGTTGTATTATCAGATGAAATTATATAAAGACAATTGTAATACAGACAATGCCAAAGTAATCGCAAAGGAAATATTAAGAAAAGATAACAAATTCAAAAAGTCAAAAAAAGTTCAATTAATAATTAACGAAGCAAAACAATGTCTCAAATGAAAATGCTAAAAAACTATGATTGAGAAGTTTTCTAAAATAAGTTTTCGTATCTTCGCGTCACTATGGAAAATTTAAGAGTCAAAATACTTATAGGAGCGGCAATGCTGCTCTGTTTTGTGCTTGGGACATGCGTAGGTCGTGGTTGTGAAGACAGCCGCGATGAGGTCGTTGAGGGGGTTGCTGAGGTTGTCGAGGAACAGTTGCCCGAGATCAAGGAAAAGGACAAGGACAAGGACAATGAAAAGGCTTTTACCGGTAAGCCTAACAAGATTGTATACTTGAACCGCAAGCGTGAGTTCAATGACATGAACGATACTCATCTTGCTGCAGCAAAACTGATTGGAATAAAACCGCTTGCGAAACGCGAGGGAATTCCAGACGCATCGCGTCCGTTGCATCTTATCTGCGGAAATATGGGTTTTTGGGGACCGGAGCCTTATATTGTTGACCGTTTGACGCACTCCTCGCCTTATCTGGTGAAGGATGCAGCCGACCTATTGTACGAAATAGGTGCCAACTTCCAGGATTCGTTGCGCAGCAAGCATTTGCCGGCCTATAGGGTAGTGGTGACATCTGTGCTCAGGACAGATGCAGATGTGAAGAGCCTGTCAAAGCGCAACATCAACGCATCTGAACGTTCTGTACACTGTTATGGAACAACATTTGATATATCTTACAAACGCTTTGTAAAGATAGACGAGAACTCTGAGGATGCCCGTGATGTTGACCTCATTGCGGTACTTGCCGAGGTGCTCCGCGACCTCAAGAAAGCCGGACGCTGTTATGTTAAATATGAAATCAAGCAGGCCTGCTTCCACATAACTGCACGAAAGAGAGAGTAATTATTTAATTTAATGAATTACGGATTATAATTGCCCGATTAAGAAAATTTAAATTGTAAAACAATAATAAGCCCCTCATCTGCAATGTATTGCAAATGAGGGGTTGCTGTAGTAGTTGAAGTTTTCAATTGAAAAGTTCGTCGCGCTGTACGTAGGCAATCACCTCGCCACGGTTAACCAAGGCACCCTGTTTTGCGCATACTTCGATTACACGGCCACCTAAGCCTGTGGCAACCGGCTGAAGTTGTCCCCAAGGGGTGATGATAGTGCAGAACATCTCGTCGGCCTTCACATGGCTACCGATAGCAGGAGGCATTGACTCGCCGCTTACAGCAACTTCCCATACAATCTGACCCTTCTCGGGCGCTACAATCGGGTCGGCTTTAGCATGTTTGATAGCCTTTATTTCTTCTACACTGACGCCTTTGCTTGCCATCTCGCTCTCCTTCGCCTTCTCAATGTCGGCAAGGAAACGCTCTTTGGCAACACCGCTCTTGTAGTCTCGGTACTGGCGCTCGTGCATGGCGAATTCCCAAAGTTCCTCGTCGTCCTGGCCTTTGTCCCATCCAAGCTCCTCCATCTCTTTACGGTACTTGTCAAGAGCATCGGGATAGAAACTCTGTGGGTCGGCTGTTGTGAACTCGAAGCCCTTCTCCTTTGCGAGCTCTACAATCTCCGGAGCTACTTCGCCGGGCAAACGGCCGCTCTTGCCAAGGATCATACCCCACATGCTCTCGTCCATTCGGCTGAATCGTGGTTCGTCCTGAGCGTTTGAAAGCAGGTTCATCAGTGCTATGTTCTTTACATACTGGCTGAATGGGGTAACGAGTGGGGGATATCCCACGCGTGGCCACACGTATGCGACTTCATTGAAAAGCTCTACCATAAGTTCATCAAGGGTGTAGGTCGGTTTGCCCTTGCTCTGGAGAATTCCGTTGATACCTTTATGTACGCCTGCAAGGTCGGACATCATTGAACCCATCATACCGCCGGGGAGTCCGCTTGTGAGCAACAGAGAACTCATCAGCTTGTTGTTCTTGTCCATGAAAACACCCATCCAGTCGTCAATGAATTCCTGTGTCAAACTGCGCACTTTCATGTATGCGTTCATGTTGATTTCAGGCACTTTAAAGCCCGCATCTTTAAGCATTGCTTGAACACTGATGATGTCCGGATGCACCTTGCCCCATGAGAGTGGCTCAACAGCTGTATCAATAATGTCGCAACCGTTCTTGCACACCTCAAGGATTGATGCCATCGAGAGGCCCGGGCCGCTATGTCCGTGATACTGGATTATGATTTCCGGATGCTTGTCCTTGATGCTCTTTGTCAATCTGCCAAGGAATGCAGGACGGCCTATGCCGGCCATGTCCTTCAAACAAATCTCTGTTGCACCGGCTTCTATAAGCTGGTCGGCCAGTTCGCTATAGTATTCAACGGTGTGGATAGGGGAGCTTGTGATACAGAGTGTTGCCTGCGGGATCATTCCTGCCTCAAGCGCATATTTTATTGAAGGAATAATGTTTCGTGCGTCGTTGAGACCGCAGAAAATACGTGTTATGTCAACACCTTGAGCTTTCTTAACCTTATACATAAGGCGTCTTACATCGGCGGGAACTGGGAACATGCGCAATGCGTTTAGTGCCCTGTCGAGCATGTGTGTCTGTATTCCAGCTTCATTGAAAGGTTTTGTAAAGCGTCTTACGGCATTATTGGGGTTCTCACCAGCCATAAGGTTCACCTGTTCGAATGCTCCGCCGTTTGTCTCGACGCGTGCAAAGCATCCCATTTCTATTATAGCCGGGGCAACCCTTTCCAACTGTTCTGCAAGAGGCTGGAATTTTCCCGATGATTGGTACATGTCGCGGTAAACTAAACTGAATTTAATCTCCTTTTCCATAATAGCTGTTTTTAATGGTGTAGAGTAGCGTTATATACGCTTTGCTCCATAAAATTGTTGTCTCATTAGTTGCAAAGTTAGCCCCTTTATTTATAAAACCTAATTTTTCGGGCACAATTTTTAGGCTATGGATAAAATGTTATAGAATGTGGTTTTTCTCTCTTCTTTTTTAAGTCTTTTTCAGTTGTGACGGTTCTTGTCGCAAATTTTGTTCTTTTTCGGATATCTGGGGTAAAAATCTTAAATATAGCGGTGAAATCAGCAAAATTTATTTTAAAATTCGCCACATATATCCTAATTTCGCCACATATACCATGTTTTTACCAACACAATCATGTGTATAGCATCAAAATATGGTTGTTTTGAAACGAAATGCGACCTTTGCAATGAGAAAGCGCGCAAATGCATGAAAATATGGTGCACGCGAACATTTGAAACACTTAATAATTTATCATTATGAAACATTTTCTTCATTATATTGAAGATGCTATCAGAAACAATTGGGACAAGCCTGCTATCTCTAACTATGGTGCCAAGACATATACATTTGGAGAAATAGCGGCAAATGCTGCCAAATTACAGATATTGTTCGACAAATGTGGTATAAAAGAGGGTGACCATGTTGCAATTGCGGCAAGAAACTCTGCAGAATGGTGTATTGCTTTTATCGCGATTGCAAGCTGTAAGGCTGTGGTTGTGCCCTTGTTGCCCGACTTTTTGCCGGAGAATATTGCCCAGCTGACTAAATTGTCCGATAGCAAACTTTTGCTTGTGGATGCGAATATTCTAAATGGACTCAAGCGCAGCAACTCGCTTGAAAAGCTTTCGGACGGTAAAGGTTTTATAGGCGTTGTTGATATTGTAAGTTATGAGCCTATAATCGGTTGTGATGCTTTGGTTGATGTAACAAAGGAAGATCTTGATGCACTTTATAATAAGGAGTACCCTTCTGGTTTTTCTGTTGCCGATCTGAGCTATCCGCAGGAAGGTCTCGATGATCTTTCTGTAATCAGCTACACATCGGGTACCAGCAGTTCTCCAAAAGGCGTAATGTTAGCTGCCCGTTCTTTGTCTGCAAATGTAGAGATTGGGCGTAAACTGGTGCCTATTGCTGTAAATGAGCCGGGTAACACATTGTCTATCCTGCCTCTTGCGCATATTTTCGGCCTTGCTTTTGACTTCCTATTGCTTTTCTCTTGCGGGTGCCACATCAATATCTTTACCGAGAAACCCGTGCCCGCGCGTTTGCTTAGAGCTTTAGCTGATGTAAAGCCATTTATCTTCTTGACTGTTCCGTTGTTAATAGAGAAGATTTTCCGCTCAAAGGTGATCCCTACACTCAACAAGCCTGCGATGCGATTCCTCACTTCAATACCTGGTGTCCGTCAGCTTATACATAAGAAAGTACGTGATACCATTATCGCTACATTCGGTGGTAATCTTGCCAAAGCCGGATTTTTTATCGGTGGTGCTGCCATCAGCAAGGATGTAGATAAGGTGATGAAGAAAATAGGTATTCCTTACGCAGTCGGTTACGGTATGACAGAGTGCGGTCCGCTTATCAGTTATGTGGCCTCTTCTCACCCTTCGATTGATGACAGAGGTGGTATTGCTGCTCCTACAATAGAACTTCGTATTGATTCAGACAAACCTTCAAAGGTTCCGGGAGAGATACAGGTGCGCGGTGATGTCGTAACATTGGGCTATTATAAGAATGAAGAGGCGACACAGAACTCATTTACGGGCGACGGTTGGCTCAAGACCGGTGATATGGGTATCCAGGACCGTTTCGGAACTGTATTCATCAAGGGACGTTGCAAGAATATGATTCTTACAGGTAGCGGACAGAATATCTATCCCGAGGAGATTGAAGACCTCATAAATCAACAGTCTTACGTCATAGAGTCGCTCGTTGTTGGACGTAACCATGCACTTGTTGCCCTGATTGTTGTCGACAAGGATGCGATGAAGGCTGCCGGTGTTGCTGAGGAGAAGGCGCAGGAGACAATAGAGGCAAGTGTGTTCGCGCTCAATGCCCAGTTGCCTCCATACAGCCAGATTGCCCGTTGCGAACTACGTACAGAACCGTTTGAAAAGACTCCTAAACTGAGTATCAAACGCTTTATGTATAACTAAAGATTATTTGTTTAAACTAAAATATTTCAAAGAGTTATGAAACACTATTTGTCATATATTGATGAATCTATTAAGGCCAACTGGAACCGTCCGGCTTTAAGCAATTACGGGGCGAACACGTTGACATATGGTGTGGTTGCATCTGAAATAGAGAAGATGCATATCCTGTTTGAAAAATGCGGTATCAGGAAAGGTGAGAAAATAGCATTGTGTGCGCGTAACTGTGCCGAGTGGTGTGTTGCCTATTTCTCGGTGGTTACATACGATGCTGTATGTGTTCCTTTGTTGCCCGACTTCCTTCCACAGAACATTGCCGACCTTACACGTCTTTCCGACAGCCGTCTGCTGCTTGTTGACAATGCTATTCTTGGCAATCTCAAGCGTGACAATATCCTGCCACTGTTCTCCGGTTTTGCCGATTTCTGTGGTCTAATGAATATCATAGACTTTACTGTTGCCGAAAACTGTAACGGAAAGCTTGACGGAATTGTAGAGAATGTTGAAAAATCCTTTGCGGCTCGTTTCCCGAATGGCGTTACTCCTAATGCCATTGATTATGCAAAGGATAACCTTGACGCATTGTCAGTAATCAGCTACACTTCGGGTACCAGCAGTTCTCCAAAGGGTGTGATGCTTACATCGCGTTCAATATCTTCTAACGTTGAGTTTGCAATTACCCATATTCCTGCTTCCAACGATGATAAAATCCTTTCAATCCTGCCACTTGCGCATATTTTTGGCCAGATTTTTGATTTTGTCTATCCGTTCGCTTGCGGTTGTCACATAAATATCTATACCGAGAAACCTATTCCCGCACGTCTGTTGAAGGCATTGGCAGATGTGAAGCCATATATGTTCCTTACTGTACCTCTTCTTATCGAAAAAATCTTCCGCGGAAAGGTGATGCCTCTGTTGCAGACAACCAAGATGCGCATTATGCTTGCAATCCCCGGCTTGAGGTCCATTATATATAAGAAGGTGCGTCAGACTCTTATCGATACATTCGGAGGTAATGTTACAAAAGGTGGTATCATCCTTGGCGGTGCTGCAGTCAACAAGGAAGTGGAGGCTGTTATGCAGAAGATAAAGTTCCCGTACACCGTCGGCTATGGTATGACAGAGTGCGGTCCGCTGCTCAGTTATGTGAAGTGGGAGGATTTTGTAGCACGTTCATGCGGTGTTGTGGCACACCCCGGTGTTGATATCCGTATCGATTCCGAGGATCCTGCCAATGTGCCGGGTGAGATTCAGGCAAAGGGTGATTCTGTAATGTCGGGTTACTACAAGAACGAAGAGGCAACAAAGGCTACTTTCACAGAAGATGGCTGGCTCAAGACCGGTGATATGGGCCTTATGGACAAGAACGAGAATATCTTCATCAAGGGCCGTTGCAAGAATATGATCCTTACAGCCAACGGACAGAATGTCTACCCCGAGGAGATTGAGGATATCATAAACCAGTTACCGTATGTGGCGGAGTCACTTGTTGTAGGCCGTAAGCACGGATTGGTGGCACTTGTGGTTGTAAATACAGACGCTGTTGCCGAAGCCGGTATTGCGCAGGTCGACCTGCAGGGCAGAATAGAGGCCGAGGTATTCGAACTTAATGTAAAATTGCCTACATACAGCAAGATTACTGCGTGTGAGTTGATGGCAGAGCCTTTTGAGAAGACTCCTAAGTTGAGTATCAAGAGGTTTATGTATAAGTAAGAATGAATATATTTTAAATATATATATATTGATAGAAGATTGATTGTGGGGCTCTTTGGCTGTGAAGCCGGAGAGCCTTTTTTTTAATGAATGTTTAAAAATATTCGTCATTAATGTTAATTGGTGTTAAATTTGCGTGGCATTTGTACTTGATATTAATAAAATAATGTACTTTTTGAGTTAATCAACATAAAAGACATTTGCTTTTTTGAAAAATTAGTTGATATTTGCAGAATAATTAAAGTACTTTCCTCATTGCAATGCCTTTAGTCAGGTACTGTGTGAGGGATTTTCCACAAACAAATTACGTTTTATGAAGCACTTTATTAGCATTTTTAACGAATCGGTTAAGTCAAACTGGAACTCTCCGGCAGTTACCAATTTCGGTGGTGTGACATACACTTATGCACAGATTGCGGAGTGTATTGCAAAATACCACATCCTCTTTAAGGAGGCAGGCATCAAGAAAGGCGACAAGGTTGCACTCTATGCCCGCAACTCTGCAGAGTGGGTGAATGCATATTTTGCAACACTGACCTATGATGCTGTGACAGTACCCTTCCTCCCAGACTTCATTCCTTCGGCTGTTGCCGAGTTGGCTTCATTCTCGGAGTGCAAGATGCTCTTGGCCGATGACATTGCAATCAACGGACTCAAAGATAATGCAGCAAACATCGAGATGTTCGAGAAGACAACCGGTTTTGCCGGTATAGTAAATATAAAGGACATTTCTGTAGCCCATGCATCTGTAAAGGCGTTGAATGAGGCGCACGATAATATGGACAAGCATTTCAAAGAACTTTATCCATCAGGTCTCAGTGTGAACGATGTTGACTACAAAGGCGATGAGCGTGATATGGAGGCTGTTGTCGAGATCAGTTTCACATCGGGTACCACAAGTGCGACATCAAAGGGTGTTGTTCTTCCTGCACGTTCACTCTCTGTGAACCTTGAGTTTGCGCAGCGCGAGATTCCTGTAGCTGCGGGTGGTCACATATTCGCAATCCTTCCTATGGCCCACATGTTCGGTCAGACATTTGACGTGCTCTTCCCGCTTTCAAGCGGTTGCCACGTATATGTTATGCCGGGCAAGCCAACACCGGCACGTCTGTTGGGTGGCCTCGGAACAGTGAAACCGTTCATGTTCCTCACTGTACCATTGGTGATAGAGAAGATTTTCAAGTCAAAGGTATTCCCTGCAACACGAAAGTTCCCTGCAAAGTTCCTTCTAAAGGTGCCCGGTCTCGATAAGATTGTCCTCAACAAGATCAAGAAGTCTTTGCTTGCCGCATTCGGTAACAGTTTCACGACTGGTCTTATCATCGGTGGTGCTGCACTTAACCGTGAGGTAGAGGATCTGCTCAAGAGAATGAACTTCCCATACGTGGTGGGTTATGGTATGACAGAGTGCGGTCCGCTTATCTCATATCGCGACAAGAGCGAGTATGTGAAGTACTCTTGCGGTACAAAGGCACATCCTATTGAACTGCGCATAGATTCAGCCAATCCACGTCGTGTACTCGGAGAAATTCAGGTAAAGGGTGATGCAGTGATGCTCGGTTACTATAATAACGAGGAGGCTACAAAGGCTGCCTTTACAAAGGACGGTTGGCTCAAGACCGGTGATATGGGTCTTCTTGACAAGAACGAGAATCTCTTCATCAAGGGCCGTTGCAAGAATATGATTCTTACAGGTAGCGGTCAGAATATCTACCCCGAGGAGATTGAGGACAAGATCAACAACCTTCCTTATGTAATAGAGTCTTTGGTGGTAGGCCGTAAGAATGCCATTGTTGCATTGGTTGTGGCTGATTATGATGCTGCAAAGAAAGATGGTCTCAGTGATGAGCAGGTCGAGAAGCTCATTGATGAGAACGTTCTTGCCCTCAACGCAGAACTTGCCGCATACAGCAAGATCGGTTACACCGAGATACGTCGCGACCAGTTCGAGAAGACTCCAAAGCAGAGTATCCGCCGCTTTATGTATTCATAAAGTTCTGAATAGTACGTTAAAAATGAGAGTATGAGCACATACTCTCATTTTTTTTTGTATCTTCACCAAATAATAGTCTTTTAACCCGATTTGGTGTTAACGAAGGTTAAATTAAAGGGTTTTTGGCAATGATTTTTGCACAAATATCATTGATTTGTGCAAAAATACTTTGCGGTTTGAAAAAAAAGATAGAAATTTGCACAGGAATTGAAATCCGCAATCAATCACACTATCAATATATATGAGACACTTAGTAAGTTATTTCAATGATTCTGTCAAGAATAACTGGGATTTGCCAGCCGTGACAAATTTCGGTAAGGAGACCTATACATACGGTCAGCTTGCAGAAAGCATTGCAAAGTACCACCTGATCTTTGATAAGATGGGTATAGTAAAGGGTGACAAAGTGGCCCTTTATGCACGCAACTCGGCGGAGTGGGTCATTGCATATTACGCAACACTGACCTATGGTGCGGTTACTGTTCCTTTCCTTCCCGATTTCCTCCCCGCTGCAGTGTCTGAACTCAGCGCATTTTCCGATTGCCGTATGCTCATCGTCGATGACATTGCCATCAGAGGTATGAACGAGGACGTGGCAAACTATGCCAGAATGGAGACGAACGAGGATTTTGTCGGAGTAATAGACATCAAAGGCTTCAATGTGGTACGTGACTCGGCTAAGACGCTCTCTGCTGTATGTGCTGACATTGAGAAACTTTATACAAAGAAGTACCCCAATGGTATAACATCTGCCGATATCAACTATTATAATGACAGTTTCGGTATGGAGGATGTGGCTGAAATCAGCTTTACATCAGGAACGACAAGTGCTACATCAAAGGGTGTTGTGCTTCCGGCTCGTTCACTCTCTGTCAATCTTGAGTTCGGTTTGAGCATTGTCCCGGAGTGTAGGGGTGGCCACGTGTTCTCTATCCTTCCAATGGCTCATATGTTCGGACAGGCTTTCGACGTGCTCTTCCCGCTTTCAAGCGGTTGTCACGTGTTCGTTATGCCTGGTAAGCCTACACCGGCGCGCCTGATAGGTGGTCTTGCTGTTGTGCGACCGTTCATGTTCCTTACAGTACCTTTGGTAATCGAGAAAATCTTCAAATCAAAGGTGTTCCCTGTGACACGCAAGTTCCCGGCAAAGCTGTTGCTCAAGATACCCGGTCTTGACAGGATTGTCCTGAACAAGATCAAGAAATCGTTGCTTGCTGCTTTCGGAAACAACTTCACTGTGGGTATAATCATAGGCGGTGCTGCCCTCAACCGCGAGGTGGAGGACCTCCTCAAGCGCATGAAGTTCCCTTATACTGTAGGTTATGGTATGACAGAGTGCGGTCCGCTCATCTCATACCGCGACAAGGACGAGTATGTGAAGTACTCCTGCGGTACAAAGGCGCATCCTATCCAGGTGCGTATCGACTCGGCCAATCCACGTCGTGTCCTTGGAGAGATCCAGGTGAAGGGCGATGCAGTTATGCTCGGCTACTATAACAACGAGGAGGCTACCAAGGCGACATTCACACCCGATGGTTGGCTCAAGACAGGTGATATGGGAATTCTTGACAGGCACGAAAACCTCTTCATCAAGGGCCGTTGCAAGAATATGATTCTTACAGGTAGCGGACAGAATATCTATCCCGAGGAGATAGAGGACAAGATCAACAACCTTCCTTATGTAATAGAGTCATTGGTGGTTGGTCGCAAGAATGCCCTCGTGGCATTGGTGGTTGCTGACTACGAGGCTGCCAAGAAGGACGGCCTTAGCAGCGAGCAGCTCGAGCAGCTGGTTGACAAGAATGTATTGGCACTCAACGCAGACCTTGCTGCTTACAGCAAGATCGGTTATACCGAAATCCGTCGCGACCAGTTCGAGAAGACTCCAAAGCAGAGTATCCGCCGATTCATGTATTCGTAAAGATATTTTACAGTTCTATGTTATTGCAATCCGGCCGTTGGCCGGATTGCTTTTTTAGCAATGGTGAGTCGCCTTTACATGAGTTGCCATTTTGCTATGAACTCCAAAAGATGTATCTTCGCATCGGCAAAAACAGAATAATTATGAAAGTAACCGTAATACAACAAGATATAGCCTGGAAAGATGTGCAGACAAACATTGCGCGCATCAAGAAACTGATTATGGCGGCAGAGCGCTCCGATATCTATCTGCTCCCCGAGATGTGTTCTACAGGCTTCTGCATGCAGCCTCAAGGTGTTGCCGAGGAGGTTGAAGGCCCTACAGTGCAGGCCATGAAGCAGCTTGCAGTTGAACTTGATGCTGCTATAGCTGTCCCGGTGATGACACATGAGAACGGCAAGTATTACAACAGGATGTATTTCATTACTCCCGAGGCTGTTGCAGGGCAGTATGACAAGCATAATCTCTTTGAATACAGTGGTGAGGACAAGGTGTTTGAACCAGGTGAGGGCAAGGTCATATGGCATTGGCGGGGAATACGTATACGTCCTGCAATATGCTACGACCTCCGTTTTCCTCTTTTCCTCTACAACAAGGCGGAGTATGACCTGCTGCTCATTGCCGCCAACTTCCCCGACAGCCGTCTGCTTGCGTGGGACACTCTTGTACGCGCCAGGGCAATAGAGAATATGTGTTATGTGGCTGCAAGCAACCGTGTGGGTACCGATGAGTACGGCACATACAAGGGACACAGCGTAATCCTCAATCCTTATGGCATGACTCTTGCCAAATGCCGCACACGCCGTCAGGGTAGTGCTACGGCGTCGCTCGATGATGAGATGGTGGCAAAACTGCGTATCATGACTAAACTGAACAGGTGATAGATGTGGCCGAAAGGTATTGTTACAAGAATAGTGCAGTCAAGATTATTCAGCCTGCACTATTTTTGTATATTCGGGAATCTCCTGCATGAAACTGTAGCTGTTGTTCGGATAATCCATCCTGCAACAGTAATGTTGTAGTCCGTTGCTCACAATCAGATAATCTACCTTTAGAGTGAGGTTGTAGCGCGATATCTGTGCAAACACCTCTTTTGTGATTTTTACCGTAGGTGCCTTGTACTCCACAATAACCCTCGGTTTCAACTGTCTGTCGTATACAACGGTGTCACAACGGCGTTTCATGCCGTTTATTGTTATTGCAACCTCGTTGGCCATCAGTGCAGCGGGGAATCCTCTTGATTCTATAAGGAAATTTACAAAATGTTGCCTTACCCACTCCTCGGGCGTGAGTGCGACATGACATTTGCGCAGCGGGTCGAAAATTTGCAGTTTCCCGTCGCGCTCACAGATTTTTGTTTCGTATTTGGGCAAGTTTAATGACAACATTTACTATCTTTGTATAATTTAGCGCAAATATACGAATTCAAATTGATTTATGGCGAAATATACATACGAAAGCATAATGTCGGAGCTGAGGAGCGGTGTTTACCGTCCCGTATACTATCTTATGGGTGAAGAGGGTTACTTCACCGACAAGATTACCGACTACATTATAGAAAATGCTCTTACGGAGATTGAACGTGACTTCAACCTCACTGTCTTCTATGGGCTTGAGACCGATATCGACACCGTCATAAACACAGCCAAGCGTTTCCCCATGATGGCAGAACGCCAGGTTGTTGTCGTTAAGGAAGCGCAGGCGCTCAAGAACATTGACAACCTCATATATTATTTGCAGAATCCGCAACCTACCACGGTCCTTGTATTTGCCCACAAGAACGGCTCGCTTGACAAACGCAAGAAGGTGGCTACCGAGGTCGACCGTAATGGTGTGGTTCTTGATACAAAGAAGTTCCGCGAGGACCATCTGCCATCGTTCATCAGCTCTTACCTCAAGGAGAAGGGGCTCACTGCCGACCCGAAGTCGGTGCTGATGTTGCGTGAATCGATAGGTGCTGACCTTGCCCGCATTGCCGGCGAGATTGACAAACTCTCGATTTCTCTGCCACAAGGTGCAACAGCCATCACTCCGGAGCTTGTGGAGGAGCATATCGGAATAAGCAAGGAGTACAACAATTTCGAGTTGCAGAATGCCATAGTAAACAAGGATGTCTACAAGGCAAACAAGATAATAAACTACTTCGCGCAGAATCCCAAGAAGAACCCGATACAGATGACACTTGCTTTGCTGTTCAGCTTCTTCTCGAACCTTATGATGTGCTACTACGCCCCCGAGAAGACCGAACGCGGTGTTGCCGAGTTCCTCGGTCTCAAGAGCAGCTGGGGAGTAGGTGACTACCTGAAGGCCATGCGCAACTACCGTGCAATGCATGTGATGGAGGTGCTTCATCTCATACGTCTTGCCGATGCGCAGTCCAAAGGTGCCGAGAGTGCCGCATTGCCCGACGGTGAGATAATGCGCGAACTGCTGTATAAGATTATGCATTAATTACAATATAAGCAACAGTATTGCTGTTACTCCAGCGTACATTGTCATACTGAGCGCAGCGAAGTATCTTTTTATGAATGGCTTTTAGATACTTCACACAAGGTTCAGCATGAGCATGTAAATAATTAAAAGAAAAACACAAAACAATGATAAACAGAAATTTGGATGGTTCAGATATAACATTCGAGCAGGACGGAAAGCTCTCATTCAATGAAGAGGAGCATATCTATTCGCTCGGCGGTATTGAATTCTGCTCTGTCAGCAATATCGTCTCAAAGTTCTTCAGAGAGTTCGATGCTGTAGGCATCAGTCTCAAGAAGTGTTACGGCAACGAGTTGGAGGCTGCCAAATTACGTGAGGTGTGGGAGTCGAAGGGTAGTGTGGCCAGCCAGGCCGGAACATTCCTCCATAAGCAGATTGAGGATTATCTCAACGGCAAAGAGATACCAGATCTCTTGTGTGACGTCTGCTATCAGGGTAACTATGTGAAATGCTCCCAGAGACTTGACATTTCGCGTGAATGGAGCTACTTCAAGGCTTTTGAGAGAAACACCCCGTTCGTGCCTTTCCGCACCGAGTGGCGCATATATGATGCCGATGCGCGTATGGCAGGAACACTCGATTTTGTATGTGCCTGTCCCGACGGCACATACGAGATCTACGACTGGAAGCGAAGCAACAAGATTGATCCGACAGAGCGTAATCCCTGGGCAAACGGTCTCAACGGTCTTGAGCATCTTACCGATACTTCCTATAGCCACTATTGTCTGCAGCAGAACCTCTACCGTTATATGTTGCAGAAGAACTATGGTCTGAAGGTGAGCCGTATGAACCTTGTGGTTCTTCACCCCGAACTTCCTACATACCGTGTGGTGCCTATTCCTCCGATGGAACGCGAGGTAGAGATTATACTGAAAAGAATAAGCAGGCTTTGAGAGTCTGCTTATTCTTTTTATCGTCATTTTGCCGGTAACTCTTTAGGGTTATTCCGCACCATTGGATTGCCGACATGGCAAACAATAAAGACACAAGTTATCCGCGGATAACTTGTGTCTTTTGTAGGTTATGTACCTTTTTTACTTCATCAGCTCTATGCTGCGCTTGACAAAGTTGTTCAGCGCCTCGCCTGTGAGCATGTTGTTCTGCAACAGGGTGATGTCAATGAGCTGTTTCACTGTGTTGTCACCGGCTGCATACTCGGCAAGGATTGCCTCTTTCTCGCTCTTGGCAGCAGTAATCTCTTTTTCAATCTCAAAGAGCTCGTCCTTCTCGCTCTGCGATACCTCGTCCTCCTTCTTGCCGTTGCGTGCATCGTAGAGCTCCTTGCGGCGGCTCTCCTTTGCAGCTTTCTTTTCGTCGACAGGCTGCAGTTTCTCCGCACACTCCTTCTCGGCATTCTCAAGCACGCGCTTGATGAGAGGATGCTCCTCGTTCAGCAGCACGTTGAACATATCGGGCATCTCACCGTAGAACGACATGCCGGGCTGTATTGCAGCCATCTCCTTCATACGGCGCATATACTCTGCCTGTGTAATTATCACAGGGGCACCGTTCTCGCCCATAGCCTGTGTCATCACGTGGAACTCTCTTTTCTCCATCTGTGGCAGCTGGCTCTCGAAGATGCCTGTGAGCACCTCTCTCTTGTTCTCGGCAAGGATGCTCATCTTCTGCTCCTCCTTTACAATGAGGTTCTCTACAGTGTCGCTGTCTACACGTGTGAAGCGTGCCTTCTCGAACTTGCGCTCCAACAGACTGATGAGTGCCACGTCGAGCTGGCCGTCCATAAGCAACACGTTGTAGCCTTTGTTCTTTGCGTTGTCGATGAAGCTGAACTCCTTCTCCTTGTCGTTCGAGTAGAGGTATATCACGTTGCCCTCCTTGTCGGTCTGCTCGCCCGCAATGAGCTTGTTGTACTCCTCGTAGGTGTACTTTGTGCCGTCTGTATCCTGCAACAGCGCGAATTTGCTTGCCTTGTCATAGAAATCCTCCTCGGTAAGCATGCCGTAGTGGATGAAGATCTTTAGATCGTTCCACTTCTCCTCGAACTCCTTGCGGTCGCTCTTGAATATCTGCTGCAAGCGGTCCGACACCTTCTTTGAGATATATGTGGAGATCTTCTTTACATTGGAGTCGCTCTGAAGGTAAGAACGTGACACGTTGAGCGGAATGTCGGGTGAGTCAATAACACCATGCATCAATGTGAGGAAGTCGGGAACGATACCCTCGACCTCGTCGGTCACATATACCTGGTTGCAGAACAACAGTATCTTGTTCTTCTGGAGCTCGAGGTTGCTCTTTACCTTGGGGAAATAGAGTATACCGGTGAGGTTGAACGGGAAGTCCACGTTCAGGTGAATCCAGAAGAGCGGCTCATCGCTCATTGGGTAGAGCTTGCGGTAGAACTCCTTGTAATCCTCGTCCTTCAGCTCGCTTGGCTTGCGTGTCCACAGCGGGGTAGTGTCGTTGATGATGTTGTCCTCGTCGGTATCTACCTGTTTGCCGTCCTTCCACTCCTTCTTCTTGCCGAATGCAATCTCAACGGGCAAGAAGCGGCAGTATTTGTTAAGGATGGCGCTGATGCGGCTCTCGCTCAGGAACTCCTTGCTGTCCTCGTCAATGTACATGATGATGTCAGTACCGCGCTCGGCCTTCTCAACCTCCTCAAGAGTGTATTCGGGGCTGCCGTCGCAACTCCATTTCACAGCCTGTGCGCCGTCACGATATGACTTTGTCACAATCTCCACCTTCTTTGACACCATGAATGCCGAGTAGAAACCGAGACCGAAGTGTCCGATGATGTTGTTTGCACTGTCCTTGTACTTCTCAAGGAAGTCTGTTGCGCCCGAGAGGGCAATCTGGTTGATGTACTTCTCGATTTCCTCGGCTGTGAGTCCGATACCGTTGTCGCTTACGGTGATTGTGTCGTTGCCGAGAGTGACCCTAACTCTTGGCGAACCGAGCTCACCCTTGAACTCGCCCTTCTCGTGAAGGGTCTTGAGCTTCTGTGTGGCATCGATTGCGTTAGAAACAATCTCACGAAGGAAAATCTCGTGGTCGCTATACAAGAATTTCTTGATTACGGGGAAGATGTTTTCAGTCGTTACCCCAATGTTACCTTTCTGCATATTATAAGTTTTTTAGTTTATGATACATAATTATGTCCTGCGCATAAACGGCAGGAGCTTTCTACATTATATAAACAAAAAAAATGCCAGTTGTTCCCAACTGACATTTTGGCAGAATGTATCTGTTTGCCGTGTCCCTTTTGTCCTGTCAACAGAAGATGAGTATCATCATCTGTCCTACGAGTATTCTCAAGAACATTGCAAGAGGGTAGACTGTGGCATAGCCCACAGCTGCATCACCGCCTTTGCTCTGCTGGTTGGCAAAAGCCAAAGCCGGCGGGTTGGTGCATGAGCCTGATATGACACCGGTCAATGTGTTGTATTTTATCTTAAATATGTAACGTCCTATAAAACCGGCAATGAGAATTGGGATAATCGTGATTATTGCTCCGTAAAGAATCCACATATATCCTCCCTTGTTCACAATGCTGTCAACGAACTCGCCACCGGCACCAAGTCCCACACAAGCAAGGAACAGCGTTATTCCTATCTCCCTTATCATAAGGTTGGCACTGGTAGTGGTGTATGTTACAATGCCCAATTTAGGGCCGAAATAGCTTACAAGTATCGCAACAATGAGAGGACCGCCTGCCAAACCAAGCTTCAATGGGGTAGAAATCAGTGTTCCGCTCAACGGAATGCTTCCCAATATACATCCCAATGCAATACCTATGAAAATTGGTATAAGGTTAGGGTGGTCAAGGTACTTGCGCTCGTCGCCGAACATCTTCTTTATGTCATTTATGGCCGTCTCATGTCCTACAACTGTGATTATGTCACCTACCTGAAGGCGGAAGTTGGCCGTTGGGGCAAGGTCGACACTGGCACGGTGAACACGTGTCACATTCACTCCGAACTCTCTTCTTATGTTCAGTTTGCTCAGCTTCGTTCCGTTGAGTTTCGGGTTGGTGAATGTTATCTTGCGCGATATGAGCTCATCATCATTCTTTGTCCACTCTTGCTCTACAGGCTCACCAATGAGTGATGTCAACTTCTCCTGTAATTCCTTGTCGGCAATGATTAGTACATGGTCACCTGTCTTCAGCCTGCTCTGCGAGTCGGCAATGAGGCAATGGCCTGTAGCCTTGTCTATTATTCGTGATACGATGAAGTTGAGGTTATTCCTCTTGCGTATCTCTTCAAGGGTTATACCGGTAATTTCCTGGTTTGTGACCTCGAGTGAGAGACGCTGAATGTCAATGCTATTGCTCTTCTCCTTGTTGAATCTTTTTTCTCCCTTGTACAGGAACTTCAAGGCAATGAGTGACAGGATACATCCGATGACGCCAAGAGGATAGGCCACGCTGTATCCCAATGCAATGTTTGAACTGTCATGGCCGAACATATCCTTGTATGCGGTGGATGCGGCTCCCATTCCGGGGGTGTTCGTCACTGCACCCGACATTATTCCGGTTATGGTGTCCACGCCTTCATTTGTGGTGAATATGAGCAATACTGCTGCAAGGACATCAAAGAAGACGATGATGCAGGTGATGATGTTGAGTTTGAGACCACCTGCCATGAAACTCGAGAAGAATCCCGGACCCACCTGCAGACCGATGGAGTATACAAAAAGGATAAGTCCGAACTCCTTGACAAAATGCAGCAGTTCACCGTCAAGCACCATCCCGAAATGCGATAGCAGGATACCGATGAAAAGAACCCAGGTTACGCCGAAAGAGATACCTGCTATTTTCACCCTGCTCAGATACACACCAATACCTACTGCAAGTGCAAGAATAATCATTGAGTGTGCGACTCCGGAACCGAAAAACAGGTTCCTGATGAAATCAATCCAAAATTCCATAAAGCAATATTTATAAAAGAATATCCAGTTTCTAAAAACTGCGCAAAATTACAGCAAAACGATATGGACTGAAATGTTAATTTATCTTTATTGACGATACCTGTTATTGGTATTTCCGATTCATAAGAGCGGCCCGTAAGAGCGGCATTGCAGGTTGCAAAAACGGTTCACCTGCAAAGCCTGGGGGGAGGATGGGGTATTTTTTTCAATGAATTACAGGGAGTACTTTCACCAGCATAGCTAATTCCAATAAAAAACCGGCACTGTCAAAAACACAACAAACAACCGTCCTAACATCGGAGATAGGGCAAATGCTGTTTGAGCGGTGCATAATGTGTTGCTGTTTATGCATGAAAAGCGAGTTCTTTTGCCCCCGATGTTTGGACGACAAGTTGTTTGAGGCAAATTTTGCGTGACCGAGGAATGTCGCTTGCGACTTGTGAGCAAAGCGCAAAATGACTGTTTTTGCCTGTACCGGGACCTTTTGCTTACTTTTCAGTCATGAAAAGTAAGTGATAGAACGATAACAGAAAGAATATATGATAACAGATTAAGGATAAGTTGTATATAAAATATAAGAGATTATTTTTAGTAATAATATAGATGTTGTCCAAAACGTATCATGTCATTCTATATTTGCACTGTCATTGACTCGTTTTGCTTTTCGCAACCCAAACGGCATAACCTAAACTCCTCCCCTGCCTGAGGGGAGGTGCCAGTTTACTGGCGGAGGGGTGGGAGTGCTACGTTTGACCTGTTGCTGCAAAACTCGTCGATAACAAAACAAAAGAGCATTGGTTCGTTCATTGTTACACTAATGAACTCACCGATAACAAAACGTTGTTTTGTCATTCTGAACGAATGTGAAGAATCTCTTATTTCGCGATATTTTTGAGATCCCTCGTCGCTGCGCTCTGTCGGGATGACACCATCGCAGTAGATATTTGTATCAATGGACAACTCCTATATTATTGCCTTATTTTTTATACTTTGCCGGTATTAGAAAGATATCCTCCTATAGTTTGCTGGTTGGCTGCAAATACGTGAAAAGACTCCTGGCCTCATTAAGCCAAGAGTCTTCTCACACGTTGATAGTTACTTTATTTAAAAGAACTTCAGATTACTGAATTCCGGTTTCAATTCACCTTTTTCAATACGGTGTATAACCTCCACTACAGTGTCGTTCATGGGGGTTGCCACGCCAACCTTGCGGCCGAATGCACTGACAACACCGTTTATTGCATCCACTTCGGTGAGCTTGCCTTTTTCAAGGTCCTGCAGCATGCTTGCCTTCAGTTTGGCATGCTTGCGTATTGCAATGGGTATTATAAAGAAAGAGAATGCCTTTTTGATACGTCCTTTATAGTCGAGCAGTTTCACGATGTCCTTACCCTGTACAGGTTCAATGCGTATGTTTCCTGCTGCGCATACGTCAATGCACTCCTTTATGAGTGCCTGGACAATCCTGCGAGATGCCTTGTCACCGGCAGCTTCACCGAATGTACATCCCAACACGGCGCTCATGCCCGAGAATGCGGAGTTTATAAGCAGCTTGCTCCAGCGTGAGCCGATGAAGTTCTTGTCAATCTCAACAGGTCCCATAAGCTCAAGCAATGACTTGACTTCATTGATGTGGGCATTAGGTTGGGGCAATAGCGAACCAAGGGAGAATGTCAGTGAATCCGGCGCACTTGTCAGCTCACACACGCCGGGTTCTTTCATTGTCGCTCCCCAGGCAACAGTGCAGCCCAACACACGCTCTTCACCAACAATGTCGCCTATCTGCAGTTCCGGTATTCCGTTCTGTAGGGTAACAATTACGCCGTCATCGGCAAGGAACTCCTTGATGTAACTGACAACCTCGGCATTCTGCTGCTGCTTTGTCATAAGGAACAGAATGTCATATTTTTCTGACATCTCGTCTGGGGTATATGCCGTTACAGGATGTGAAAAGTTTACTGTCCCTGTTACTTTGGCCCCGTTTTTACGGAGTGCCTCAACGTGTGCCTTGTTGCGGTTGATGAGTTCTATTTTTCCACCGTTTTTGGTTATGTATGCGCCCAGGATTGTTCCCAATGAACCGGCGCCGTATATTGCTGCTCTCATAATATTCTTATTTTTTGATTAGGTTGTAAAGATAGTGCCTTTTGTTCATTTTTGCAATCTTGATGAACTTCAGGTGGTCGATATCCCGGTTTGTAAAAACAAAAAAGGAACTCATTTGAGTTCCTTTTTGTGATCCCGACAGGATTCAAACCTGTAACCTTCTGATCCGTAGTCAGATGCTCTATTCAGTTGAGCTACGAGACCGTTTGTAGTTGTTGTCGTTTGACGTGTGCAAAGGTACTGCTTTTTTTGAAACGTGCAAAACTTTTGATGATTTTTTTTCAAAAAAATGCAATATTCTTTGTTTTTCCTACTCAATGAACCTTTCATTGAACATAAACCAGCCAAGAGTGATTCCAAAATTGACACTGTTTTTGTGTGAACTGTAGTAGTTTGCAAATGCACTTACCGACAATCCCGAGAAGTGTGCTGCTACAGTCAGGTCACCGATATACTGGAAGTCGCTGAACCGTCTATGGCCGTAGCTTGCAGTCCCGTCGCTGTTCTCCTTTATTTTACGGTAGGGCACAAACGCGTAGAAACTCGGGCGTATCTGTAGGAAACTGTTCAGTTTTATAATAGGAGTAACACCTCCTGCAACGAACTGGTTGGCACGGAACTTGGGGTCATAGTTGAAGAGACTGTTCATGGTGGGGGTGAATGAACCTGCCTGCATCATCGTTGACTGGTATGTGTGCGAAAGTCTGCGGGTAGAGTAGAAAATCTGTGCATATGTGCCCAGTGTCATCTTGCTTCCGATGTTGAAATGGTCGCGGCGTATGTAGTTTATCTGTAACCACGATTGGTGTAGTTTTGGATTCTTTACCTCTGTGATGCCACGGTACTTTTCATGTCCGCCTAGAAACAGGGCCGATATCGATTCATACATTCCCGATGTAGGGAATGCTTTTGCGTTTAGGGTGTTGCCCTCGAATTTTATTCCTGCGCTGTAGAGGACCATGTCATTGCGGTCGAATGACGGCGTGTTGAGGTCAAGTATGTTAGATGGCATGTACTCGTCCTTTATATCAGCAACGCCTATGCTGAATATTGCCCTGTGGTGGCTCAAGAATGGTAGCATGAACTTGACCTTTGCAAATATTTCTCGCTGATGGTTAAGCGCCACAGAGTTCTCCTTTGAGAACGGGTATTTCATGTTGTAGTAGTCTATGGTTGAATAAGAACCGATAAACTTCATGGAGATAGGAAGTCTGCTGAGGAAATCTATGCGTCCCGACAACTGTACATTGTTATACACCTTACCGAACTGTCCGTCAAGGATAAACTCCTTTGCATGGTTGTCAAGGTTACGGTAGTGCAGTCCGTAATACAACTGGTTGGATATGTTCGTGGCAACGCTACCGCCCATCTTTAAAGTGAAAGGCGGGTTTATGGTCGCGTCAATGTGCAGCGTGTATGTGCTGTCTGTTTCATTGTACACCGCATGGGGTATAATGGATTCGATGTTGTTTCCCGACATGAGACTGTAATATCCCTTCTTGCAATCCTCGAGCGTGAATTCGTCACCGAATTTGTAGAATTCGTTGGCTATGGACTTTGCCTGGTCTTCAGTGACACCGTTCACTACAACCTCTTTGAATTTGAGCTCGGGAATACGCTCCTTGAATCTCTTGCGGTTTGCGGCAAGTATGGTGCTGTCCTGACGTCTGCTGACGCGTCCCTTTATGGAGTCGATGCGTTCTTTTGCATGCAAGTATCCTGCTTCCACAATCTGGTCAATCTTGTGGAAATCGAGCAGGTTCACCCCTTTGATGTCAAGGTCGAACTGTATACCGTCGTCATATGTGAGCCTGTAGTTGCTACGGTTGATAATCATATTCTCTACCTGGCTCATTATGTCTCTTTCGTCCGGTTCGGTAGGGTTGTCGCTTACCACGACGCCAATCATATAATCGGGGTTGAAATCATTCCTCATCACATCGTGAGGGAAATTGTTGTACAATCCGCCATCGTATAACAATACACCATCTTTCTTTATTGGTTTGAAGAAGAATGGGTAGCTCATTGATGCACGCACCGCATCACCAAGGTCACCTTCGGAGAAAATCACCTGTTTTTTCTTGTGTACGTCCGATGCTACACAGCGGAACGGTATCATCAGACTATCGAAATTGCTCTTGCATGCAGCATTCGCTCCGGCAAAAGTCTCAAGGAATCCCATGTTCATGGGGGTGGGGTTCACAAGGTTTACCGATGGTTTCAGTATATATAATGAATCCTTTAGGTCAAAGTGTATGTTTAGCATATCGGGGACTTCCCTGTTCTGTTTGAAGTAGAACATGTACTTGCGGTCCATAGTACCGGTGTACCAGCGTTGGAAGTCTTCGCTCTTCATTGAGGCAATCATCTCATCTGGGGTGTAGCCCATTGCGTAGAGTGCTGCTACGATTGCACCCATGGAGGTGCCGGTTGCATAGTCAATGGGGATATTTTCCTCTTCGAGAGCCTTTATTACACCTATGTGAGCGAGTCCTTTTGCTCCGCCACCGCTCATGACAAGGCCCACCTTCTGTGCGCAGAGCAGCGAAGGCAGCATAAGCATTATAAGCAGTGTTATGAGCAGTTTTTTCATTAATTAGAGTATTTATTAATATCAAAAGACAAAAATATGAATAATTTTCAGAATAATATGTTCAAAATTTCTACTTTAATGTTCATTAAAATCAATTAGGTGGTGTTTGTGTGGATTTGGGCAATGAACATTGGTATAATAGAGTTGTTATTCCTTGGGTTATTTTACCCTTAGTCAGTTGTCGTATATTCGTTTTGTTGTCGTTCTGTCACTTACTTTTCATGACTGAAAAGTAAGCAAAAGGTCC